>NZ_JAMYOJ010000022.1:0-100512 GCF_040319795.1 Mesorhizobium sp. M0862 | reverse complement strand
TTGTCGGCGTTGGTGACGAAGTAGGGCGAGAGATAGCCGCGGTCGAACTGCATGCCTTCGACGACTTCCAGCTCGGTCTCGGCGGTCTTGGCTTCTTCAACCGTGATGACGCCTTCATTGCCGACCTTCTGCATCGCTTCGGCGATCATGGCGCCGACCGACTCGTCGCCATTGGCCGAGATCGTGCCGACCTGGGCAACTTCCTCGGAGGTCTTGATCTTCTTGGCAGCCTTGCCGAGAGCCGCGACGACTTCGGTCACGGCCAGGTCGATGCCGCGCTTCAGGTCCATCGGGTTCATGCCGGCGGCAACGGCCTTGTGGCCTTCCTGGACGATCGACTGCGCCAGGACGGTCGCGGTCGTGGTGCCGTCGCCGGCGATGTCGTTGGTCTTCGAAGCAACTTCGCGGACCATCTGCGCGCCCATGTTTTCGAACTTGTCTTCAAGCTCGATTTCCTTGGCGACGGTGACGCCGTCCTTGGTGATGCGCGGTGCGCCGAACGACTTGTCGATGACGACGTTGCGGCCCTTGGGGCCGAGCGTGACCTTCACCGCGTCGGCGAGGATGTTGACGCCGCGCAGCATGCGCTCGCGGGCGTCGCGGGAGAATTTTACGTCTTTAGCAGCCATTTTTTAGCTCCTGGCAGGGGGCTTGCGATCAAGCCCGAAATTAGTTGACGGTGAGGCCGATGATCAGCCGATGATGCCCATAATGTCGGATTCCTTCATGATCAGAAGGTCTTCGCCATTGAGCTTGACTTCGGTGCCCGACCACTTGCCGAACAGGATGCGGTCGCCGGCCTTGACGTCCAGCGGGACCAGCTTGCCGGCTTCGTCGCGAGCGCCGGAGCCGACGGCGATGATCTCGCCTTCCTGCGGCTTTTCCTTTGCCGTATCCGGGATGATGATCCCGCCGGCGGTCTTGGATTCGGATTCGACCCGGCGTACGACCACGCGGTCATGAAGCGGGCGGAACTTCGACTTTGCCATTTTTTCTTCCTCGAATGAGAACGGTGAGAGCTGTTCCTCGATCCGGCGGTGCCGGATGTGCGTTAGCACTCACCTGGGGAGAGTGCTAACGTGCGCTGAAATAAGCGCGTGGCTTTCGAGAGTCAAGGCGAACGGTGAGCACAATTGTGCCAATTGGAGCCGTGCCGCGATCCGACGGCAGACCCTACCGGCGCCGCGGCGATATAAGCACCAGAAGCGGACAGCGTTCAGCCAGCCCATAGGTCCCTGTCGGCGCGAGGCGGACACTGTCAAAAAACCGGCTCGCCTCTTCGACCAGCGTCGCCGCCGGGGCGAAACTGTAGACAGTCTGCGAATTCGCATAGACATCGATGGTGCCGATGACCGGCATCTCCCATCCGGTCGTCGCGGCAAGGGCCTCCCGGTCGGCAAACAGCGCATCGAAGGCGTCGAGGATCGCCCGCACCGGAATGGCGCGGTCGGGATCGCCGCCGGCACAAGCCATGGCAATGCGCCATTTGAGTTCGTGGAAGGTCGCGACACCACCGGACAGCGTCAGCGCCCGGACCTCCTGCAGATCGTCCGGCACCTGAGGGCTTGCATAGGCGCGCAATGCAGCCCGCCCATCGGACTTCAGCACACGCGCGATCTCGGCAAGCAGCGCCTGCCGTGCAACCGAGGAGTCCAGCGCCGACAGACAGCCGTCGCCGATCACCGCCCCGGCGCTTTCGTCGCCCAGCGGCAACTCCAGCCAGTTGCCGATCACCGCCTTGCGTGAGGCGGTATCGCCCGGCCAGATGCCCGATATCATGGCAGTGGACTCGTCGATCGCGAGCATGGTCCTTCCGAGGCCGGCAAGCTCCGGCGTGACCCCGAGCAGCACCACATCGACTGATTGCAGGCTAAGTTCGCGCTCATAGGCGGCGACAGCTTCCGGGGGCGGACACAGCGGCGACCCGAGAAGCCGCCAATGACGGCGAATTGCGTCCCAATGCTCAGTCATGCGGAACGGTTTGGGGAAAGGCTGGACATATTTCCTTCCAGGCTGTTGGTTGCCTTGCGAGTTACCTCATGCAGGAAAGGCCATGGCCCGCATTGCCGTCATAACGCATGAATTTGACCGCTTCCAGAGCCGGCGGGGCCTCCTGCTGCGCCAGGACAGCCCCTACATGCTGTTCGACGTCCTGGCGGAGCTGAAACGGCGCGGTCACTCCGTGCAGATCATGCGTGGACCCTCGGCAAGTCATAACGCCGATATTGCCGTCCTGCATGTCGACGCGACAGTGACGCCATCGGACTATGTCGACTACGCGCGCGGATTTCCGATTTGTCTCAATCTTGGTGCAACCGACATTTCCAAGCGCCGCATCAGTGGTGCGATCCTCGAGGAGGGTGCCAACTGGAGCGGCCAGGTCATCGTCAAGAGCAACCTCAATCATTGGGGGACGCCCGAGGAGCAGCTCAACCGAAAATCCGTTCGCGCCGGCAAGGCAGTGCCTTTCCCGGGCGCGCAGACCTTCGGCCGTTATCAGGTGCATGCCTCGCTGGCCGATGTGGCGCCGGAGATTTTCAGGCGTGCCGACCTGATCGTGGAAAAATTCATTCCCGAAATCGAGCCCGACGGGTTTGCGGCGCGGTTCTGGATATTCTGCGGCGATCGGGAGCGCTGCACCCGCTATGTCTCGCCGCAGCGCCTGGTCAAGGGCGACGACACCGTCCGCCGGGAGCCGGTTGCGGTTCCCGACGAACTGCGCGCCTTGCGTCGGAAGCTGGGCTTCGACTATGGCAAATTCGACTTTGTCGTGCATGAGGGCAGGGCCGTGCTGCTCGATGCCAACAAGACCCCAGGTCGCGCCAGGAACCTGTCGAAGATTGTTGCCGCCGGCACAGCCAACCTGGCCGACGGCTTCGAAAACCTCATCCACCAGACCGGACGGGGTCGAATCGGGCGCTAGAGAAACAGTCCCAACTGCGTATGGATGATCGACCGGTAGTCCTCGATGGTGTGGCGGCTTTCCTCCTGGTTCTGGGTCAGCGCCATGCGCACGACGCCGCCGGCCAGCTGGAAGATCAGGAAAACCATACGGCCGAACTCATTGCGTCGCTCTGGCGCGAGAAAGGGGCCGACATGGTCGCAGAACATCGTCGCCTGGCGCCGGGTTTCGGCGATGTCGAGATTCTTCAGCGCCTTGTCAGCCTGGATGGCGTTTTGCAGGTCCTGAATGGCGGGGTCGCCGGCGACGCGCTCATAGTAGTCGTCGAGCAGCCGGTCGGCCGCAGCGATAACGTCGCTCAGCCCGCCGACGTCGGCAACGATCGCGGCAAGCCGGGCGCGGCTCACTTCGGAGAATCGCTCGTAGAGCATCGCCAGGATCGCCGACTTGTTGGGGAAGTAATGATAGACGGTGGCGATCGGCCCGCCGGCCTGTGCGCCGACTTCCTTCATGGTGACGGCGTCGATGCCTTTCTCGCCGATCAGCCGCATGGTCGTCGACAGGATGGCGTCGATGCGCTCGCGGCTGCGCTCCTGTTTGGGCCTGCGCCTCGGTTCGGTCGTCATCTGCACTGCTTCGTTCATGCCGCCATCCTCTCGATCGCCCAGACCATTCGATCGCCAAGACCATCCCCAGCCTTGTTGGTGCCAAGTCCCGCTACTGATTGACAAACGAATATGATCGAGTATCAGTTTCTAAATGCTGACAGACTGTCAGTTTTTTTGCCGTCAGGCAAGGACGTTGGGAGGCGACCGTGACTTCTGCTGGTAACGCGGATGCCGGGAACGGCGACTGGCTGGTCGGCAACCCCACTGGGGCGCAACTCGCCTCGGCATTGTGGATCGGCTCGGTCGGGCTGCTCATTCTCGGGCTGCAGCCGGTGCTTCTCGGCGCGCTCTACACCGAAGGGCATGTCAGCGGTGACGAACTCGCGCTGGTCGCCACGGCGGAGATGATCGCCATCGGCATCGGATCGGCGGCCATCGCCATGATGCTGTCCGCCCACAATATGCGCTTGAAAAGTGCCGTCCTTCTGCTCTTGCTGGCGCTGGCTAACTGCGCGACCGCCTATGCGCTGACCTCGACCTCGCTGATTGCCGCCCGCGCGGTGGCAGGCCTCGCCGAGGGTGGGCTGGTGGCGGTCGCCACGGAACTGATCGCCCGTTCACGCCGGGCCGAGCGCATCGGCGGCTTCTTCGTCACCCTTCAGACCCTGGCGCAATGCGCCCTTGCCCTGCTGCTGGCGCTTTACGTCATCCCGGCCGCCGGATCGGCGGGCGGCTTCATCGTTCTTGCCGTCGTCTGCATCGCCTCGGTGGCCGTCGCCTTCATCGTCCCCGATAGCTATGCCGACCTGCCCAAGGAGGAACAGTTCAGCAATGTGCTGACCGTTCCTTCGCTTGCCGCTTTGCTGAGCGTCTTCTGCTACTTCATGTTCTTCGGCTCGGTCTGGGCGTTTCTCGAGCCACTTGGCGCACAATACGGCATCGATGGCCGCACCGTCGGCCTGATCGTCTCGGCCAACCTCGCATTGCAGGTGCTGGGCGCAATGACGGCTACCGTCTTCGAGGCGCGCATCGATTACCGCTTCGCCATCGTGGCGATCGGCGTGGTCGCCGTCGCCAGTTCCGTGATGCTCGCCGGCAGCCCCGGCCTGACGGTTTTCTGGGTCGCGGCCTTGATCATGGGCCTCATCCTTCTGTTCATCGTGCCCTATCAGATCCGGCTGGCGATCACCGCCGACGAGACGCGCACGGCCGTGCTTCTGGTGCCGGCGGCCCAGCTTTTCGGTCTGGCGATCGGCCCGGTCGCGGCATCGCTGCTGATCGACGGCAAGGATTTTCGGCCGGTGCCGGAATTTGCCGCCGCCAGTGCTGCGGCCAGCGTTGTGCT
This sequence comes from Mesorhizobium sp. M0862, assembly GCF_040319795.1. Lineage (NCBI taxonomy): Bacteria > Pseudomonadati > Pseudomonadota > Alphaproteobacteria > Hyphomicrobiales > Phyllobacteriaceae > Mesorhizobium > Mesorhizobium sp. M0862. The sequence goes on along the minus strand of NZ_JAMYOJ010000022.1, from coordinate 95,657 downwards.
GCTCGGCCTGTTCGTCCTGATCGCACGGCGCCGCCGCGCCATCGCCTGAGACACGACCGGGGGAGCATCTCCTCGATACTTGACTAAGTCAAATAAATGACCGATCGTTGATGGGGCAGGAGGCTTCCCATGACGATCCATCATCAACCCGGCAAGGAACGCATCGACGCGGTGCGGGCTTTCAACCGCTTCTACACCCGCCAGATAGGTCTGCTCGACGAAGGCCTGCTGAAAAGCGCCTTCTCGCTGACCGAGGCGCGGGTGCTCTACGAACTGGCGCATCGCGATGGCCTGACCGCCAGCGATCTCATCCGCGATCTCGGCCTCGACGCCGGTTATGTCAGCCGGCTCCTGAAGAAGTTCGAGCACCTGCAGCTGATTGCGCGCGCGCCGCTGGCGTCGGATGCGCGGCAGTCGTCGATCACGCTGACGCCGGTGGGGCGGCAGGCCTTCGCGCCGCTGAACCGGGCTTCGCACGACCAGGTCGCGGCCTTGCTGGAGCGGCTTCCTGCTGCCGAACAGGACCGGCTGGTCAAGGCCATGCAGACGGTGCAGCAACTCCTGGGCGACAGCCCGGAGTCCAAAGTGCCGTATATGCTGCGCCCCTTGCAGGTCGGCGACATCGGCTGGGTGGTGCGCCGCCAAGGACAGATCTACGCACAGGACTATGGCTGGGACGAAACCTACGAGGCGCTGGTCGCCGAAATCCTCGGCGCCTTCGTAAAATCCTTCGATCCAGAATGGGAACGCAGCTGGATTGCCGAACGGCAAGGGGAGGTGGTCGGCTCGGTCTTCGTCGTGCGCAAATCCGACGCGGTGGCGAAGCTGCGCCTGCTCTATGTCGAACCATCGGCGCGCGGCCTCGGCATCGGCAAGCGGCTGGTTCAGGAGTGCATCGGCTTTGCTCGTGCCAAGGGCTACACGACGCTGACCCTATGGACCAACGACATCCTGACCGCCGCCCGCCACATCTACGAGAGTGCCGGCTTCAGGCTGGTGGACGAAGAGCGCCATCACGCCTTCGGCAAGGATCTGGTCGGCCAGAACTGGAACCTGGAGCTGTAGCGGCGTTCAGGCCACCGGGACCCATATCTCCAGTCCGCCATTGCCGCTGCGCGGATCGAACTCCGGGCCGTAGCGCTCGAATTCGGGGCCGTCGGCTATATCGTGCCCCGAGGCCGGCAGCCATTTGTTCCAGATCGTGTTGACGGTGCGGCGGATGGTGGAGATGTGCTCGGCATGGGTGAACACGGCGTATTTCTGCGCCGGCACCCGCACCCGCGAAAGCTCCTTCGGCAGGTCCGAGAAATCCGAAACTTCGACCCCGGCGATATAGTCGAAATTGCCGGCATCGTCGCCATTGACGCAGACGCCATAGGCGACGTCGCCGGTCTCGCCCGGGATGTTGCCGATATAGGGCCCAAAGCGTTGCCACTGCATCGGAATGGCCGCGCTGGTTTCGCAGCTGTAGCGCTCGCCGAGGCCGGCAATGAGGAAGGGACGGCCGGTCTCGAAGCGCGGCGGCGGCAGTGAGGCGAGAAAGGACTGGTCCATCAGGATCGGCTCCACGAGATCGAGATTGCTGAGGCTGCCCTGCGCGCGCACCAGTTCCGGCGTCGTGCCGAACTGGTCGCGGAAGGCGCGGGTGAAGGCTTCGTGCGAGGCGTAGCCGGCATCGAGCGCGACCGCGAGGATGTCGGGCGCGCCGGAAGCCAGCTTGCGCGCCGCTTCGGTCAGCCGGCGCGCGCGCATATAGCCCATCACCGAACGGCCGGTGGCGGCGCCAAAGGCGCGCGTCACATGAAAGCGCGAGACGCCGCTGCTTTGCGCGACATCTTCAAGCGAGATCGCTTCCGGCAGATGGCTCTCGACAAACCACAGCGCTTTCTCGGTCGGGTTCATAGGTCTCCTCGCATTTGGCGGCACATTTTGTCGGCTTTTTGCGAGGCCAGTTTGATCGAAATTGCGCCTGTCGTAAAATCGAAGGGCGCTGGTCGACTGTGGCAGGTCACCATCGTGGAAAGCCGCTGCTGGGCGGCCTCGGCCTGGCTCGCTGGGACAATATCCGGGCGCGCTGGGTGCGGGCACCATCCTGCCTATGCCCTGTGGAACCACCGCCGGCTCGATGCCTTCCCCGCCGGCGAAAATGCCGCCGAAAGCCTAGGTGTGCCGGTGGAGAGGACGCGCAAGACGACCTTTCTTCTCGCGGCGTTCTCGACGGCAATTCACGTCTCGGTCGGGAGGTCATCCGCAACCGTCATTGACAGCGCCATGACCGCATCTGCATGGCTGCCATCCCTCTTTTTCGGCTCTGGCGCAATGCGGCACCTTGAATGGTAAGCACGCTTATAATATATACCGCTCATGGTTTCCGACGGCATAGATAGATTGGGCTTTTTGATCCACGACGTGCAGCGCCTCATGCGCAAGCGCTTCGAGGCGCGCGCCAGCGGTCTTGGCCTTTCCTCGGCACAATGGCGGCTTCTGGTTCGCGTCGCCAAGGAGGCCGGCGTCGCCCAGGCTCGCCTCGCCGAACTTCTCGAAATCGAGCCGATCAGCGTTTCACGCCTCGTCGACCGGATGGAGGAGGGCGGCTGGATCGAACGGCGCTCCGATGCAACTGACCGGCGCGTGCGCATGATCTTCCCGACAGCCAAGGCGAACGCGGCCTATGCCGAGGTCAAAAGCCTTGCTGGCGAAGTTTATGAGGAATCGCTGGTCGGCGTTTCGCCGGACGACCGCCGCGTCCTGATCCGGGCGCTGGACACCATCGTGCAAAACCTGGCGGACGGCGAGACGTCGTCCTTGAAGAGTACGGAAGGGGCAGCAGCATGAACGCGGCAGCCAAGCTAGACGAGAATGTAACCAAGATCGAGACGCCGGCACAGCCTGCCGCCGAAGCGCCTGCACAGCCGGCCGCAGCACCTGTCGCTGTGGCTCCCCCGGTGCAGCCCGCTCCGGCTCCGGTCAAGAAGCGCCGCCTCGGCCGCCTGCTGCTGATGGTCGCCCTGCCGGCGGCACTGGCCATTGGCGGGGGCTACGTCTGGGTGACTGGCGGCCGCTATCAGGAGACCGAAAACGCCAATTTGCAGCAGGCCAAGGTGTCGATCGCCTCGGACACGGCCGGCCGCATCGTTCAGGTCGGCATCTCAGACAATCAGCAGGTCAAGCAGGGCGATGTGCTGTTTGCCGTCGACCCCGAGCCCTACCGGATCGCGTTGGCGCAGGCCGACGCGGCGGTCGCAGTCGCACGCGTCGGAATCGAACAGCTGCGCGCCGCCTACAGCCAGGCACTGGCGCAGGAAAAGTCCGATGCCAGCCAGGTCGACTACGCGCAGTCGCAATATGACCGCGCCGCCGACCTTGCCCAGAAGGGCATCAACGCCAAATCGTCGCTGGACGAGGCCAAGAACGATCTCGACAAGGCCAGGCAGCAACTGGCCGTTGCCGAGCAAGGCATCATCAGCGCCAAGGCGGCTCTCGCCGGCAATCCCGATATCGAGACCGACAAGCATCCGACCGTGATGGCCGCACTCGCCGCGCGCGACAAGGCCGCCTACGATCTGGCGCAGACCACGGTCAAGGCGCCGGCCGACGGCGTCATCAGCCAGGCCTCCTCGTTCAAGGTCGGCCAGTATGTCGGTTCCGGCACGCCGCTGTTTGCGCTGGTCGAGACCGGCGACATCTGGATCGATGCCAATTTCAAGGAAACCCAGCTTACCCACATGAAGCCTGGCCAGAAGGCCGAGATCGTCGTCGACACCTATCCGGGCAGAACTTTCGAAGCCACCGTCAAGGCGATCGGCGCCGGCACCGGCGCGGAGTTTTCGCTGCTGCCAGCTCAAAACGCCACCGGCAACTGGGTCAAGGTCACGCAGCGCATTCCGGTGCGCCTGGAGCTGACCGATGCCGACGCCAAAATGGCGCTGCGCACCGGTATGAGCGCCTCGGTTACGGTGGATACCGGCGTTGCTCGCGGGTTCCCCGCTATCTTCGGCCACGCCACCGCAGGCGAAGCACAATAGACTGTGAATGGACCGTGATCTCGAAAAGCAGGATCACGGCCCGGCAGAACGCCCGCCGCAGGCGAGGTGAAGTTGAGATGCCAGGATCGGTCCGACGGCAGGTTGAACGAGGGGTGGATTGGACCGGGCCGCATCGCGGCCTGCCCAGAACCTGGACCATCTCGGCGCCCATCCTTCGGACCTTGGATTTCCGGGCGGCAAGCGCCTGATGTGTCGAGACCTTCGATCGATGTAACCCCCACATCGATAGATCGCGTCCCACCGCGATGAGGGTCTCTTCACCAGAGAAGGCCTCGCCGCCCGGAAACCTAATGTACACGTTTTTGTTACCTGTCGGAAGTTCCGCATCATGACCACACCAGAACCTTTCAAGGAAGTGCCGCATCGCGGCCTGATCACTGTGGCGCTGATGCTGGCGACGGTCATGCAGGCGCTCGACACCACGATCGCCAATGTCGCGCTGCCGACCATGACCGGCGACCTCGGCGCGTCGCCCGACAACATCAACTGGGTGTTGACCTCCTACATCGTTGCCGCCGCGATCATGACGCCGGTGACCGGCTGGCTGGCCGACCGCTTCGGCCGCAAGGAACTGTTCCTGGCGGCGGTTGTCGGCTTCACCGTGTTCTCGATGCTGTGCGGCATTGCCTGGAGCCTGGAGAGCATTGTGTTCTTCCGGCTGATGCAGGGCGTGTTCGGCGCAGCCATCGTGCCGCTGTCGCAGACCTTCCTGCTCGACATCAACCCCAGGGAACGCCACGGCCAGGCGATGGCCATCTGGGGCGCCGGCATCATGCTGGGGCCGATCCTGGGTCCGACGCTGGGCGGTTGGCTGACCGAGAATTTCAACTGGCGCTGGGTGTTCTTCATCAATTTGCCGGTCGGCATCATCGCCTTCCTCGGCATGGCAGCCTATTTGCCGGTCATTGCCCGGCGGATACGCAGCTTCGATTTCTTCGGTTTCGCCATGATTTCGCTCGGCGTCGGCGCACTGCAGCTGCTGCTCGACCGCGGCGGCGAGGTCGACTGGTTTTCCTCGGTCGAAATCTGGATCGAGCTTGCTCTTTCGATCACCGGCTTCTGGGTGTTCATCATCCACACACTGACGGCGGAACGTCCTTTCATCGACCCCAAGATCTTCCTCGACCGCAATTTCGTCACCGGTCTGGCCTTCATCTTCGTCATGGGCGTGCTGATCCTGGCCTCGATGTCGCTGCTGCCGCCGATGCTGTCGACCATCTTCGGCTATCCGACCGTGACCATCGGCGTCGTCCTGGGGCCGCGCGGTGTCGGCACGATGATTTCGATGCTTGTCGTTGGACGGCTCATGAGCAGGATCGACGCCCGCATCCTCGTCGTCATCGGCTTTCTGCTCACCGCGCAGTCGCTCTACACCATGTCCTCCTTCACGCCGCAGATGGACAATTGGCTGATCCTCAGCTCCGGCGTCATCCAGGGCCTGGGCATGGGCATGGTGTTCGTGCCGCTGTCCACGGTGGCCTTCGCCACGCTCGACGTGCGCTTCCGCACCGACGCCACGGCCCTGTTCAGCCTGGTTCGAAATCTCGGTTCGTCGATCGGCGTGTCGGTGGTGACGGTTCTCATGGTGCGCAACACGCAGGTCAATCACACCGAACTGTCGGCTTTCATCAACCCGTTCAACCCCAATTTGTGGGCGGCCTCGCCGGCGGCAGCAGGCGGCGATCCGACGGCACTTTCGCAGGTGGACCGCATGGTCAACATCCAGGCGATGATGATCTCCTACGTCAACGACTTCAAACTGCTGATGGTGATGACGCTGGTTGCCATTCCGTTTGTCTTCCTGCTGCGCAAGCCGAAGACCGCTCCGGCCGGCGCGGCCGCTCCTGCCGCGCATATGGATTGAGGCGGGCGCCGGTAGCGCTGGCAGCAAGCTGGTTGCCCCTGATGATTTGTTGCTCGGTTGATCGTCAAAACCCGCGTGTGCAAAAAAATATCGATAATGAGCCGTTGGAAGTTGATTTGGAATGACATTTGCACCTTTGGTATCTGGTTGCTGACGCCTCCAATTCCGTTACAGTTCATCTTGAATTAGCACATCTGTAACATTGTCAGTCGACTTTCGTCTGGCACGACAGAGGCCCTTTCTTGTTTCAGGTGCCAAACCGGAGGAGGTCTGTTTGGTCACAAAGTCATCCAGAAGATCCGTCGGGGCGCGCGGGCCGGTGGGCGTAGCCGCATTGGCAAGACTGGCTGACGTCTCCTACGACACGCTCGAGGGAGAACTTCGCACGACCATTGCGGCTCTCGAAGGGCAGACCCTGCGCTTCGAGACTGCGATCGAGAATATTTCGCAAGGCATCTGCTTTTTCGATGCCGATGAACGGTTGATCCTGAGCAACCGGCGCTATGCGGAAATCTACCGCATAGCGCCCGAGGAATTGCGGCCTGGCGTGACACTGAGCGAAATCGTCGAGCGCCGCGTCGCCGCCGGCACGGCGGCGACGGCCGCCGACACCTATCTCGCGACGGCTCGCTCGATCAATTCGGGCAAGGCTTCGCGGCTCTGGACCGCCAAACTTGTCGATGGTCGCACAATCCAGATCCGTAACCAGCCGATGCCCGATGGCAGTTGGATCGCCACGCATGAGGACATCACTGAACTCCTCGCCAATCGGCAGATCGTCGACGAGCGCATTTCGCTGCAGGCGCTGATCGACTGGGTGCCCGATTATCTCTGGGTCAAGGATACGCAAAGCCGTTTCGTCGTGGTCAACAGCGCCCTTGCGACCGATAGTGGGCGCAACAAGACCAGCGACATGATCGGTTTGACCGATTTTGATCTCCACCCCCCGGAAGTTGCGCGGAAATTTCGCCTGGTCGAGCAGCGCCTGCTCAAGAGCGGACAACCGATGATCGATGCGGAAGAGTTCGTCGTCGATGCGTCGGGGAACGACAAATGGCTTTCGTCGACGAAGGTGCCGTTGCGCAATCGCCAAAATGAAATCTTCGGCCTGGTTGGCATCGCCCACGACATCACCGCCCGCAAACAGGCGGATGTCCTTCGCAGCGGGCAGGCGCAGATCCTCGAAATGATTGCCACGAGCGCGCCGCTGGAGGACGTGCTCGACCGCCTCATGCGCTTCGTCGAGGCTCAGTTGGAGGGGATATTCGGTTCCGTCCTGCTGCTCGACAAGGACGGCATTCATTTGCGTCACGGTGCGGCGCCGGGCCTGGCGAAAGCCTATACGAGCGCCATCGATGGGGCGGCCATCGGTCCCAAGTTGGGATCCTGCGGAACCGCCATCTACCGGCGGGAACCGGTCATTGTTACCGATATTCTGCAGGATCCGCTTTGGGACGATTACCGCGAACTGGCGGCACCCCATGGCTATCGTTCGTGCTGGTCAACCCCGATCCTGTCGCATCGGGGCGTCGTGTTGGGCGCCTTTGCCATGTATTCGATGACCGTGCGCGAACCCACCCATGCCGAGACCCGCCTGATCGAATTCACCACACACATTGCCGGCATCGCGATCGAGCGCAAATTGGCGGAAGACCAGATCCACTTCATGGCCAACCATGATGCGCTGACCGGCCTGCCCAATCGCGCTTTGCTGGAGGATCGGCTTTCCCAGGCGGTCCTCTACGCGCAGCGATACAATCGCTGGATGACGGTGGTGTTCATCGATCTCGACAATTTCAAACTGGTGAACGATACGTTTGGCCACAATGCCGGCGACGAACTCCTCAAGACCGTCGCCAGCCGTTTGGTTGGATGCGTGAAGGCCACCGACACCGTCGTGCGGCTTGGCGGCGACGAATTTGTCATCGTCCTGTTCGACCAAACCACCAATGTCGATGTGGTCTCGGAAACCCTGCAGACGATCAGGGATGCGATCGCGGAACCGGTTCTTGTCGGAGAGCATCGGCTGAGAACGACGGCCAGCATCGGCATCGCAAATTACCCGAAGGACGGGACCAGCCCGGATACGCTGTTGGCCAATGCCGACGCCGCCATGTATCGCGCCAAGGAATTCGGCCGCGACAATTTCCAGTTCTATGCCCCGGAGTTCAACTCAACTGCACATGAAAAATTCCTGCTTCAGGAGGAATTGCGAAACGCGCTCGCCCGGTCGGAATTCGCTCTGCACTATCAGCCACAGGTGGATCTGCGATCGGGGCAGGTTTTCGCCGTCGAAGCGCTGGTGCGCTGGAACCACCCGACGCGAGGCCTGGTTTCGCCGGCGATGTTCATCCCGACCGCCGAGGAGACCGGGCTGATCGTGCCGCTCGGCGACTGGATCCTGCACGAAGCCTGCCGGCAGAACAAAGCCTGGCAGCGCGCCGGTCTGTCGCCCGTAACCGTCTGCGTCAACGTGTCGGCGCGGCAGTTCCGGGAGAAGAACCTGATCGACCGCGTCGTCAACGCGTTGAAGGAAAGCGGCCTGGAGGCGAGGTATCTCGAGCTCGAAGTGACGGAAAGCCTGATCATGCAGGATTTCGAGCTGGCGGTCGCAACGATGAACGGACTGCAAAAGCTCGGCGTGCAGATATCGATCGACGATTTCGGAACAGGCTATTCCAGTCTCAGCGCCCTCAAGACGTTTCCGGTGGCGCGGCTGAAGATTGACAAGTCCTTCATCAACGATCTCGCGACCGACGAGAACGATCAGGCGGTCACTGGCGCCGTGATTTCCCTGGGGCAGAAGTTGAACCTTCGGGTGCTGGCCGAAGGTGTCGAAACGGAAGACCAGGTCGCCTTCCTGCGCAAGAACAATTGTGACGAGGTGCAGGGCAATTATTTCAGCAAACCCCTGTCGCCTGGGGATATCGGCGAGCTGATCGCGAAAGGCTGACGGCTGGGTCGCGCCGTGACCGCTGGCTGCTATTTTCCGAGCACCAGGCTCCAGTAGCGGATGGCGCTGTCGCGCCCGTCGCGTACATAGGCGAGGCCGAAGCGGCTGAAATCCGGATCGAGCATGTTGCGGCGGTGGCCGGCCGAATGCATCCAGATGTCGAACAGCTTCTGCTGGTCGAAGCGGCCCTCGGCGATGTTCTCGGCAGCAGCGCCCCGCACGCCATTGTCTTTCATCCGCGACGCGAAATCCTTGCCCCAGCCGGTCGTGTGGCTCATGCGTTCGCGCGAGGCCATATAGCCGGCCTGCTGCAGAGCGGCCTGCTCGAGCTGGGCGTCCGGCACCAGCGCCGGCAGTCCGGCCGAAGCTCGGATGCCGGCCAGCGCCGCGGTGGCCGAGGACGACACACCGGCGCCTTCGCCGGTCGGCACCGAGACCGTGCTGCAAGCAGCGAGGCCAGCCATGGCTGCAAGGCCGATCAGCAGTAGGCGCCTGTTTGATTTTGGACTTGCTTCGCCAGAGCGGGTTTGCGCGAGCGGATGATTGGTGGTGCAGATCATTGTCATGCCTGCCTGACTTAGCGGCGATCATGGCTTTTGCCGGGCAGGGCTGCGAAAATCTCAATCGCTGGCCTCCGTGCAGGTTCGGCCGGCCGATTCGAATGGGAAGGTCGGCGGCCGATGTAGTCTCGGCGCGCTGCGTCCGATCAGCGTTGCGCGTCGGTCGCCATTTTAAGCGCCAGCGCGGCGAGCACCGTCCCTATCATCCAGCGCTGGATGACCATCCATAGCGGCCGTCCGGCAAGAAAGGTGGCGATCGAACCGGCCGTTACCGCGATGATGGCATTGACGGTCAGGCTGATCGAGATCTGCGTGGCGCCGAGCACCAGAAGCTGCGACAGCACATGGCCCTTGCCCAGCGAGATGAATTGCGGCAGCAGCGACAGATAAAGCACCGCCACCTTGGGGTTGAGGAGATTGGTCATCAGGCCCATCGCGAACAGCTTGCGCGGCCTGTCCCTCGGCAGTTCGCGCACCTGGAACGGCGAGCGCCCGCCGGGCCGCACCGCTTGCCAGGCGAGCCATAGTAGATAGAGCGCGCCGGCAATGCGCAGTGCGTCGTAGGCAAACGGCACGGCAAGCAGCAGCGCGGTGATGCCCAGCGCAGCCGATACGACATAGAACAGAAAGCCGACCGCCACGCCGCCGAGCGAGATCAGCCCGGCCTTGGGGCCTTGCGACAGCGAGCGCGAGATCAGGTAGATCATGTTCGGCCCGGGCGTCAGCACCATGCCGAGGCAGACCAGCGCGAAGGCGAGATGGTTGGCGGTTTCGGGCACGAGCGATCTCCGGGAAGCGGTGACGATACCCATCACGCGTTTTGACTCACCGCAAGAGCATGATGGCCGGAGCCTTTGCGCCAGCGTCGAAAATGACGAAAGCGGCGAAGCCGCCAATTTCCCCCGCAAGGTGGGGAAGATCAGCAGCTTCAACCCTCAGCTCACCACGCGCAAGTTCGAGAGCTCGTTGGCGATTTCCTTGAAATTGTCGGACAGCGTGGCGCCGGTCGCGTTCCAGAACAGTTTTGCAGGCTTGCTCGGGTTGGTCGGATCCTTGCGGAAGCGCGAGTCCGACGAGCACGTCTTCAGTGCCTCCATCGCGCTCTTGTCGCCGGCGTCGGTCGTCGACATGTCGAGCGCTACCGTCATCACCATGATGTTGGCCGCCTTGGCGTTGTTGCACAGCGTCGCCATCTGCTCGTTAAGGGCGGCGGTGTAGTTGCTCGACGAATAGTTGAGCTGGCCGATGGCGCTCGACGTGCCGCCAAACAGGCGGGTGACCGCAGTGCCGTTGTAGCCGACGCCGGTATAGCCATAGCCGGCATAGGTCGACTTGTTGCCGGCCGGGTCGCTGTTCACCGTCGAATAGGTGTTCTCGCCGTCGGTGAGCACGATGACCACCTTGTCGTTGCCGCGCTCGGTCTCCGGGCGGCCCTCGGTGAAGGGCTCGGTGCTGGAGACGGTGCGCCAGCCCCAGGCCATGCCTTCCGGCACATTGGTGTTGCCGTTGGGGGCCATCAGGTCGATTGCGGCCTTGATCTTGGTCAGCCCGGCGGCGTTGGCGACGTCGGTCAGCGGTGTGATCGGCGTGGTGGTGCAGCTGTAATTCGGACCGGCACCCGTCCCCAGCACCGGCGCGTTCATCGGCCGTGGCTGGAAATATTTGGCCATGTTGGATTGCCTGGTCTTGCCGGTGGTGCTCGCCGGATCGTCGTTCCACCAGCTGTTGGCCGCGCCATAGGTCTTAGGGGCCACCTCGTCGGGGTCCTGCGTTATGTACCAATGATTGCCCGGCTCGTCCGGCGCGAACATCGGCACGAACATGGTCGCGGGATCGCCGACGCCGGTGCCGGTGTTGTTCGGTCCGCCGGAGGCCGGCGCGTCGGTGACATTATAGGGGTAGGGACGGACCTCGACGCAGCCCTGCCAGCTGGCGAACGGTCCGTATGTGTCGTTGTAGTCGTATTCGTTGTGGCTGTCCGAGCATGTATGATTGGCACGATATTTGTCGCAGACCACGCGTTTGCTGCCGACGATGCGCTCGTGGCTGGTGACCACCTTCATGTCGCGGTAGAGCGAGAAGCGGGTCAGCATCTGCCCCTCCTGCTCACCCCAGCCAGTGCCTTTCTTGTACCAGATGCCGCCGATCTTCTGGGCATATTTGTCGGCTGCGTTAAGCGTCGACCAGGCGAAATTCTCGTTGTGGATGGGCGACAGCCCGTAGGCGTCGATCCATGACGCGTTGTCGTTGCTGGCGCCGACATTGACCGAGGCGGCGAACGGCACAAGGCTGAACTGGACCGGCTTGTCGATCTGCTTGATCATCGCGGCCTGCAAGGCAAGCGTGTCGACGAGCTGCTTGGCGGCTTGCTTGAGCAGGTCGATGCGCTTTTGTCCGGCACCCGTGCCCGTGTTCGACATCGACCCCGAATTGTCGAGCACCATGGCCACTTCCAGCGTGTTCTTCAGCCGGACTTGCGAACACACGGAGTACGTGACGTTTTCCGACGTCCTGCCGATCAGCATCGCCGCTGCCGGCAGAAAATAGGGCTTGTAGACCAGGCTGGCGCACAGCTTGACGATGCCGCCGCCGGTCGTGCTGCTGGGCAGCGTAACGCTGAGCGTCGTGTCGGCGGGATTGACGTCGTTGAGGTTTGCCTTGAAGAAGTCGAGCGCATAGGCCCGCAACTGGTCGTCGGTGGCGCCTTCCACCAGCCGGCGCGCTGTGGCGAAGTTGGCGGCGTCGAGCGCGTTGACCACCCTCTGCTTCTCGCTGACCACGCCGGTGTAGTCGACAGCCATTGCCACTCCGCCCATCAGTGGCACCATCGCCACAACGGTCATCAGAGCGTAATTGCCGCGGCGGTCACGCCAGAAGTCACGCCGGAATGTGCGCCAGAGTTCACGCATGTGATGTAAGCGGCCCCGCCTGCGGATTCTTCAATGCCGCCACAGTTTCACAAAACGTTGAAGGATGGGTTTGGGAAACTGCTCGATTGCGCGGATAGCGCTTCACCAGGCGCTAACCAAATGCACGGACACGTGAGCAACGCCGCAACAAAACGCCCCGCCGAGGCGGAGCGCCGTGTTCAAAAGATCGCGCCGATCAGCTGACGATGCGCAGGTTCGACAGTTCGTCGGCGATTTCCTTGAAACTTTGCGACAAGGTGGCGCCGGTCGCGTTCCAGTACAGCTTCGCCGGTTTGCTCGGGTCGGTCGGATCCTTGCGGAAGCGCGAATCCGAGGAGCATTTCTTGAGCGCGTCTATGGCAGTCTTTTCCGCCGGCTTGGTGGTAACCAGGTCAAGCGAGACCGTCATCAAGAGAATGTTCGAATTCTTCGCATTGGTGCAAAGCGTTTGCATCTGCTGGTCAAGCGCGGTTGTGTAGTTGGCCGCCGTATAAGTTGTCTTGGGGACGGTCGTGTTGACGAAAAGGCGGGTCGCGGTTTCCCCCGTTTTCGGGCCGGTATAACCATAGGCGGCGTAGGTCGATCCGTCCTTAGCATAGCTGCTGGTCATGTCGTTTGTGGGGCCGATGCTGTAGGTGTTGGCGCCGTCGGTCAGCACGATGACGACTTTGTCGTTGCCCCTTTCGGTGTTCGGCCGGCCTTCTGTGAATGGCTCGTTGCTCGACACCGTCCGCCAGCCCCAGGCCAGCCCTTCCGGCACGTTGGTGTTGCCGGTCGGCGCCATGGCATTGATGGCGTCCGTCAGGATTTTCTTGCCGGCCGTGGTGGTTATGTCCTGCAACGGCGTGATCGCGGCGGTCGTGCATGCCGCATTGGGTCCATCATCAGAGCCTGCGGCCGCTGCGTCCCAGGGCTTTGTCAGAAAATACTTTCGCATATCCGCTTGGCGTTTGGGGACAGTCAGCGTGTCGGAATAATCGATCCACCAATTGTTGGCGTAACCCCATGTCGATGTGCTGGTGCGAGTTGTGTCGAGCCAGAAATTGCCGGCTTCGTCCGGGGCGAACATCGGCACGAACATGGTGGCGGGCGTGCTCGTGGTCGGCGATGTGTCGTCGTCATTATAGGGATACGGCCTCGCCTCCACGCAGCCCTTCCAGGCTTCGTATTGGGCGGTCACAGAGGTCTTGCAACTGCCGTTCGAGTTCTTTTTCGTACAGCTCGTGGCCTTCATGTCGTTTGCAAAGAGACTGAACCGCGTCGCCGTGGTATTTTGGCCGTATTGCCCGGTGCCCCAGCCAGTGCCGCGCTTCCAGTAAGCACTGCCAACCTTTTCAATGTATTTATTCGAGTCATAACCAGATGACGCGTTCTTGTACATGAACTGCCAATCAAAGTTCTCGTGATGGATTGGCGAAATGCCGGTCGTATCCATCCAGGTTGCGTCCTTGTTGGCTGGGCCAACATTGACCGACGCAGAAAACGGGACCAGCGAGAACTGCACCGGCCTGGTGACCTGCCTCATTTGTGCGGCCTGGAGCGCCATCGTATTGACAAGCTCGGTAGCGGCCTTCTTGAGCAAATCTATTCGCGGCTGGCCGGTGCCGGAGCCGTTGATGCTCATGGAGCCGGAATTGTCGAGCACGAGAGACACTTCCAGCGTGTTCTTGAGGCGGATCTCGGAGCACGCGGAGGTTTTGGCATCGGTGGACGTTCTTCCGATCAGCATGGCCGCCACCGGCAGGAAATAGGGGTGGAACGTCAAACTGGCGCACAGCTTCAGCGTGCCGCCACCTGCGTTGTTGTTGGGCAGCGTCACCGTCAGGGCCGTATTGGCCGAGCTGACCTTTCCGAGATTGGCTTCGAAGAAATCCTTCGCATAGGCCTTGACTGCCGTGTCGGTCGCCCCGGTGACGATCTGCTGTGCCGTGGCAATCCCGGCGGCATCCAGCGCGTTCAGCATGTTCTGCTTCTGGCGCAGGAGATCGGTGTAGTCGATTGCAAGCGCCAGCGCGCCCATCAAGGGCACCATGGTGATCACTGTCATCAAGGCATAGTTGCCGCGTCTGTCGTTCAGAAATCTGCGGATCATGCCTTCAGCACCCCTGCCAGGACCCAATATCGGTCCGAAGATGCCCACAAAATCGTTAAATTTCAGGTTGCTGAAATACATTCAACATCGGCCCATCTTTTCAAGGCTCGTTAACCACTCGGCCCTGGTGATCAGCGGTGCGACATTGTTTCGATCGACCGAAGCTCGGAGAAGGGTGGTTCCTGCCTGTTGCAACCTTCGATCAGCCCGTTGCGCAACAGCCTGGCAAGTGCCGAAAAGCTGGTGACAGGATGAAACGCTTCGGTTAATGCGGGGCCGGTTGCGGCGGACCGTCGGCTGCAGCTCTCGCAATGATCGTCACAGCAGGAAAACGGCATGGCGGATTCGCCTGACATCATCGGCTCGCTCGCGGATTTGTCGGGCGCCTACTCGGCCATCCTGTGCGATGTCTGGGGGGTGATCCACAATGGCGAATGGCATTTTCCGGCGGCTGCCGAAGCGCTTGCCGCCGCGCGTGCGGCGAAGGTCCCGGTCGTCCTGATCACCAACTCGCCGCGCCGCAATGCCGATGTGGTGGCGCAGATGAATGCGATCGGCGTTCCCGCCGCCGCCTACGACCGCGTCGTGACCTCAGGCGATGTGACCCGCGACCTTATCGCCGAAGGCCCACGAAAAATCTTCCATATCGGCGCCGACCGCGATTTCACCCTCTATGACGGTCTGGACGTCGAGCTCGTCGAGGAGTTCGAGGCCTCCGGCGCGGTCTGCACCGGGCTGTTCGACGACGAGGTGGAAACGCCTGAGGATTACGCCGATCTGCTGCGCCGGCTGCGCGCCAGGAACCTGCCTTTCATCTGCGCCAATCCCGACATCGTGGTCGAACGCGGCGAGCGCATGATCTGGTGCGCCGGCGCATTGGCGCGCGACTATGCCCAGCTTGGCGGCCGCACGCTGATCGCCGGAAAACCTTATGCGCCGGTCTATGACGTAGCGCTGCGGGAGGTTGCCGTGCTTCTAGGCCGAGACGTCGCGCGCACCGAGGTGCTGGCCATCGGCGACGGCATGATGACCGACGTCAAGGGCGCCGCCGACAACGGCATCGACGTGCTTTACGTCTCGGGCGGCATTCACGCGCGCGACTATGGCGATCCCATGCAG
This sequence comes from Mesorhizobium sp. M0862, assembly GCF_040319795.1. Lineage (NCBI taxonomy): Bacteria > Pseudomonadati > Pseudomonadota > Alphaproteobacteria > Hyphomicrobiales > Phyllobacteriaceae > Mesorhizobium > Mesorhizobium sp. M0862. The sequence goes on along the minus strand of NZ_JAMYOJ010000022.1, from coordinate 80,114 downwards.
CCGGACCCCGCCAGGCTTGCAGCCTTTCTGCAAAAGCACGGCTACCGGCCGGTCGCCGTCATTCCGAGACTGCGGTAGGGTTGCTGCATGAGCGCAGCTTTCGAACACATTTCAGCAACCGCGCCGCTGCCGCCGCATTTGCGCGGCGGCGTGGTGGCGATCGGCAATTTCGACGGCGTCCATCGCGGCCACCAGGCGGTGCTCGATCGCGCGCTTGCCGAAGCCGGGCGGCGCAGCGTGCCGGCACTGGTGCTGACCTTCGAGCCGCATCCGCGCAAGGTGTTCAGGCCGGATATGCCGCTGTTCGTGTTGACGCCGCCGCCGATGAAGGCGCGGCTGTTGTCGCATCTGGGCTTTGCCGCACTCGTCGAACAGCCGTTCACGCGCGCCTTTGCCGGCCTGTCGGCCGAGGCTTTCGTAACCGATGTGCTGGAGACGAACCTCGGCATCACCCATGCCGTCACCGGCTTCGATTTCCACTTTGGCAAGGACCGGCAAGGCGGCCCGGCCTTTCTGATGGTGGCAGGCGAGCGCCACGGGTTCGGGGTCACCCTGGTCGACGCTTTTCGCGACGAGGGCGCCGAGGTGGTGTCGTCGAGTCGTATCCGCGCGCTGCTCTGCGAGGGCGAGGTGGCCGAAGCCGCCGGCCTGCTCGGCTATCGCTTCACTGTCGAAAGCGAAGTCATCGGTGGCCAGCAACTCGGCCGCACGCTCGGCTTCCCGACAGCCAACATGAGGCTTTCTCCGGAAGCGACTCTCAAGGAAGGGATTTATGCCGTCCGCTTCCGCCGCGCCGATGGCACGCTTTATGACGGTGTGGCCAGCTTCGGCCGCCGTCCGACCGTCGACGACAATGGCGCGCCGCTGCTCGAAACCTTCGTCTTCGACTTTGCCGGCGATCTCTATGGTGAGATCTGCGACGTATCGTTCTTCGGCTTTATGCGCCCCGAGGTGAAGTTCGATGGGCTCGATGCGCTGGTGGCACAAATGAAGCGCGACGAGGCGGAGGCGCGCGCGCTGCTGGCCGGCGTCAGGCCGCTTTCGCAGTTGGACAGCGCGATCGCTTTTTGAGCCTTCCGGCCGCTTACCTCTTCAAGCCCCTACTTCTTCAACGCCAGTCCGAGAGCGATGAAGCTCCAGCCCTGGAAGATCAGGTCGATGGCCAGGAACAGGCCGAGCACCCACAGGCTGTTGACCGGCCAGCCCATGGCGATGGTCAGCCCCGCCAGCACGCTGATCAGGCCCGCCGCGACGACCCAGCCCCAGCCCTTTTCCGGTCGGTGGCTATAGCCGACCCAGGCCCTGAGCGCGCCTGAAGCGACCAGCGCCACCGCCAGCAGCAAGGTCAGCACCGTCGAGGCCAGCAGCGGATTGTCGAAGGCAAAGCAACCGGCAACGGCATAAAGTAGGCCGCTGAGCAGCCAATAGAAGAAGCGACTCCAGGTCTTCACGCCGAAGGCATGCACGATCTCGATGATGCCGGCCATCAGCATCAGCCAGCCCACGACATAGACCGAGGCGACGGTGGCGATGAACAGATTGCCGAAGGCAATGCCGCCGAAGATGAGCAGCAGCACGCCGAGCGCGACGAACCACCCCCATTTGTCCCGTGTCCGGCCGATCGCATCTTTGAGGGTATCACCGTGCAGGGTCATGGCTGCATCTCCTCGAAATCGCCTGGCACCTTGCCGGGAGGTTAGCCCCGGCTGTAGCGGACGTCCAGCCGATGGCGACGGCTAGCAAACAAACAAAGCGTCGGTGGCTTGAGGTTCGCGCGTACGTGTCAATTTATGGCAGCCCACCCAGTCACAAGGACGAGGACAAGCGTGACGATCGCTCCAGAGACGTAGACGATCGTTCTGACACTGCCACCCTTGGCGGCATTGCCGCCGCGTAGGTAAACCCCCAGGTGAAGCAGGCGTATCGCCACATGAACCCAGACAATGGTCGCCAACGTGGCCGACCCAACGCCAACCATCATGGCCAGCACCGCCGGGACGACAAAAGGCGCCAGCGCCTCGACCGAGTTCATATGCACGCGGTCGATCCTGTAGAGGAGATTGGCGTCGTCGGCCGGGATCACCGGACCGGAAAGCGCTCCGGCAAATCCCTTGGACGAACCCGAGTAAACCGCCAGCGCGACTGACAAAAGACAGAGGATCAGTACACCGAGGATGCTTAGCCAATAGGGTTCCATAATTGTGCTCCTTCAGGTCACCTTGCTGGCAAAAAGATCCTGGAATCGCCTGAGATACAGCGGCCAGCCTCGATCACCGTCAATCCCAAAGCGCACGCCTTCCCAGCCTTCGCCATGACGTTCGAGATTGCGATGCTCGATCTCGACGCGGGTCCGGCTATTCGTCTCCGCCGTAAACCGGACTTCCCACTCGCTGGTCCTGTCCGGATTGGTCTCGATCTGCCATTGAGGGCTGATATCCCAACTCAGAAGCAGTCGGTTCGGCGGCTCGTAGGCCAGCACCCGTGCCCAGCGGCACTCGCTGCCATCCACACCGCGGTCGTAGACGTGACCGCCAACGCGGGGTTCGAAGATCGTCTCCGCGATCGGCACCGCAAGCAGGTTATGCTCTTTGGGTTTGAAACTGCCGAAGTCCTCGGTGAAGACCTTGAAGGCATGTGCGATCGTAGCCTCGACAAGGATGGAGTGCCTCACGGGCGGTTGATGCGTGCTCATTCCTGCTCCTTCAAGGGCTGTTCGACGACCACTTTGTAGGCCGCCAAGGTCTTGCTCCAGAACCGGTCGAGTTCGGCGCGCAGGCTGGCCAAGCCTTCCGGTTCGACCCGGTAGATGCGTTGCTTGCCTAGCCGTGTGTTGGCCACGAGGCCGGCGTCCTTGAGCACCTTCAGGTGCTGCGAGACCGCCGGCCGGGTGACAGGAAGCGCACGAGCCAATTCCCCGACCGAACAGGGTTGTTCGACCAGCAGTTCGAAGATCGTCCGCCTGGTCGGGTCGCCAAGCGCTGTCCATCTGTTCATGTTAGTCTGCACTAACGCGAATTTAGGCAACCTCGCTATTTCTGTCAACTCGCCACAGGCCCGGCGGCGCCCTGTTCAAATGGGCCACAGCGCAAAAAACAGGGTCGCAGTTGCCGCCACTGCTGTAGATTTTAAGTCAAATTTTACCGAACCGGCGCCATGGCTTTGGCTGCCGGGTGTTCTCTCCGTTTGTTTCGCGTATGGGGTGATGATGCGTATTGTCTGGACGATTCCGCTGTTTCTCGCCTCGGCGCTGCTCACTGTGTCCACCGCCAATGCGGGCGAGGGTGCCTTCGGCTGGATGTCCGGCGACTGGTACCTGACGCTTGGCGCCACCGGCATGGTCGCGCCGAAATTCGAGGGCTCCAACAGCTATCTGCTCAGCGCATCGCCGATCATCTCGCTGGGCAAGGCCGGCCCGGCCGCGCGCTTTACCTCGCGCAACGACAACATCTCGCTGGCGCTGGTCGACGATGGCGGCGTCCGCGCCGGCCTGACCGGAAAATTCCTGTTTTCCCGCGACAGCAAGGATGAGCTCAAGGGCCTCGACCCGGTGCGCTGGGGCGGTGAGGTCGGCGGCTTCTTCGAAATCTATCCGACGGACTGGCTGCGCGCCCGCGCCGACTGCGCCATGGCATTCGTGCCCATGATGGCTTTGTCGCCGACATCGCCGCCGATGCTTTCTACGACGTGACGCCGACTGTCAGAATTTCGGGCGGACCACGCGTGTCCTTTGCCTCGTCGGGCTATTTCGACTCTTATTATGGTGTCAACGCCAAGGAGGCTGCGGCCTCGGACCTGAGCGAATACCATCCTGGCGGCGGCCTGAAATCGACCGGCCTTGGTGGCGCCATCACCTGGAAGGTGACCGATCCGATGACCGCCAGCCTGTTCGGCGAATATGCGCGCCTGATGGGCCCGGCCGCCGATTCCAGCCTGGTCAAGGAGCGCGGCGACCGTAACCAGTTCACGGTCGGCGTCTCGACCACCTATCGCTTCGACTTCGCGATGCAAGTGAATCGAACAAGAGACGCTTTATTCCTGCGGCTTTCTCGGCTAAAAGCCCGGCAATGACGAGCTTTTCACGCCTTCGCGCGCTGACGATACGAATTACAGGCCCGGTGTTCCGGGCGGCCTGAGCGCCGCCGGAGCCGCCGGGAGTTTTGCGCGCCCCCTCGCGCTTTTCCAATCATGATAGTTCACGCCCGAGCTTTTACGCCCGCCGGGCAATGCATATGGCAGACCAATGACCGACACTGTTGAAACGATCGACTATTCCAAGACGCTTTACCTGCCGCAGACGGATTTCCCGATGCGCGCCGGCTTGCCGGAAAAGGAACCGCTGCTGGTCAAGCGCTGGCAGGACATGGACCTCTATCGCAAGCTGCGCGAGGAGGCGGCCGGCCGCGAAAAATACGTGCTGCATGACGGCCCGCCCTACGCCAACGGCAACATCCATATCGGCCATGCGCTGAACAAGATCCTCAAGGACGTCATCACCCGCTCGTTCCAGATGCGCGGCTATGACGCCAATTATGTGCCGGGCTGGGATTGCCACGGCCTGCCGATCGAATGGAAGATCGAGGAACAGTACCGCGCCAAGGGCAAGAACAAGGACGAGGTGCCGGTCAACGAATTCCGCAACGAATGCCGCGAGTTCGCCGCGAACTGGATCTCCGTGCAGGGCGCGGAGTTTCAGCGACTGGGCGTAATCGGCGACTTCAAGAACCCCTATACGACGATGGCTTTCCATTCGGAGTCACGCATCGCCGGGGAGTTGTTGAAGTTCGCCATGTCCGGCCAGCTCTATCGTGGCTCCAAGCCCGTGATGTGGAGTGTGGTCGAGCGCACCGCGTTGGCCGAGGCCGAGATCGAGTACCAGGATTATGAGTCGGATACGATCTGGGTGAAGTTTCCAGTTGTGTCAGGATTTTGGAGCGTTGAGCACTTTGCATCAGACGCTGCACCGTCCATGCGCGTTCCGGAAAGCGTTGCACTTTTGGACAACGCCCACGTCGTCATCTGGACGACAACCCCGTGGACGATCCCCGGCAACCGTGCCGTCAACTATTCGTCACGGATCGGCTACGGCCTTTATGAAGTTACAGCAGCCGAAAATTCGTTCGGTCCACAGCCCGGTGAAAAGCTGATCTTTGCAGATGCGCTTGCCGAAGACTCCTCGGCCAAGGCCAAGGTCACCTTGAATCGGCTTCGCAGCGTTTCGGTCGAAGAGCTTGGAAGCCTTACACTTTCACATCCCTTCAAAGGTCTCGGCGGCGGCTACGAATTCGCCGTGCCGATGCTGGCCGGCGATCATGTCACCGACGACGCCGGCACCGGCTTCGTCCACACCGCGCCCGGCCATGGCCGCGAGGACTTTGATGCCTGGATGGATGCGGCATCGGATTTGCGCGCACGTGGCATCGACCCTGCCATCCCCTTCACTGTAGACGACGCCGGCTTCTTCACCAGAGACGCGCCAGGCTTCGGCCCGGACCGTGAAGGTGGCGCCGCGCGCGTCATCGACGACAACGGCAAGAAGGGCAATGCCAATCAGGCGGTCATCGACGAACTGATCAAGCGCAACGCGCTGTTCGCGCGCGGCCGGCTGAAGCATTCCTACCCGCATTCCTGGCGGTCGAAGAAGCCGATCATCTTCCGCAACACGCCGCAATGGTTCGTCTATATGGACAAGGACCTCGGCGACGGCACGACGTTGCGCAGCCGTGCGCTGAAGGCGATCGACGACACACGCTTCGTGCCGGCGGCCGGCCAGAACCGTATCCGCGCCATGATCGAGGAACGCCCGGATTGGGTCTTGTCGCGCCAGCGCGCCTGGGGCGTGCCGATCGCCGTCTTTGCCGATGAGGATGGCAACGTGCTGAAGGACGAAGCCGTCAACCAGCGCATCATGGATGCTTTCGAACAGGAAGGCGCCGACGCCTGGTTCGCTGCCGGCGCCAAGGAGCGTTTCCTCGGCAATCATGATGCCTCCAAATGGAAGCAGGTGATGGACATCCTCGACGTCTGGTTCGATTCGGGCTCGACGCATGTCTTCACGCTGGAAGACCGTCCGGACCTGAAATGGCCGGCCGACGTCTATCTCGAAGGCTCCGACCAGCATCGCGGCTGGTTCCACTCCTCGCTGCTCGAAAGCTGCGGCACCAGGGGCAGGGCGCCCTACGACACCGTCGTCACCCATGGCTTCACCATGGATGAAGAGGGGCGAAAGATGTCGAAATCGCTCGGCAACACCGTCGTGCCGCAGGACGTCATCAAGCAGTCCGGCGCCGACATTCTGCGGCTATGGGTGGTGACGACGGACTATTGGGAAGACCAGCGTCTCGGCAAGAACGTGCTGCAGACCAACATCGATGCCTATCGCAAGCTCCGCAACACCATCCGCTGGATGCTGGGCACGCTCGCCCATGACGATGGCGAGGAAGTGCCGCTCGAAAAGATGCCGGAGCTGGAGCGGCTGATGCTGCATCGGCTGGCCGAGCTCGATGAGGTCGTGCGCTCGGGCTACGACGCGTTCGAGTTCAAACGCATCACCCGCACTTTGCTGGACTTTATGGTGGTCGAGCTGTCGGCCTTCTATTTCGACATCAGGAAGGACGCGCTCTATTGCGAGGGGCCCGGCAGCGTGAAGCGCAAGGCCTCGGTGCAAGTGGTGCGCCACCTCTTCGACTGCCTGGTGAAATGGCTGGCGCCGATGCTGCCCTTCACCACGGAAGAAGCCTGGCTCGACCGTCATCCGGATGCTGTCTCGCTGCATCTCGACCAGTTCCCCGAGATTCCGGCCGAGTGGAAGAACGAGGCACTGGCGGAAAAATGGCGCAAGGTGCGGCAGGTCCGCCGTGTCGTCACCGGCGCGCTCGAGATCGCACGCGCTCAGAAGGTCATCGGTGCCTCGCTGGAAGCCGTGCCGGTCGTGAGCCTCGACGATGCCACGCTTGAAGCCGCGATCGCCGATGTCGACATGGCCGAGATGGCGATCACCAGCGATCTCGTCATCGCCCATGGCAAGGCGCCGGAAGGCGCCTTTGCGCTCGACGATGTCAAAGGTGTCGCGGTGGTGGTCGAAAAGGCCGAGGACCGCGGCTTGGTCAAATGCGCGCGTTCGTGGCGCTATACCGCCGATGTCGGGCAGGACGTGGAATTCCCCGACGTGTCTGCCCGCGATGCCGCCGTGCTGCATGAACTCAAGGCTCTGGGGCGTTTGTAAGCGCTCATAGCCGGTGCACAAATGCCACGGCGGGCGGGTGAAAACCGCCCGCGCGTTGCCCTTAACGAGTGGTTCAGCTAAACAGACGAAACTCCGGAAGACAAATTGTCGCCGGAATTCCGTCGCAAGAGCGTGGACGATGGGGACCGGACCTTCGGCCGGTGGCGATCGAGAGGCTGTCTAGAGTGGGACTTTTTGGCATGACCAAGAGAACTTATGCGCGCGTTGCGCTGCTGGCGCCGCTTGTCGTGTCCGGCCTCGCTCTGTCCGGCTGCATGGGTTCGCCGACCTACGGCACCGACAAGACGGCTGGCGAGCAGCTTGCGGGCGACCTTTCCGGCGCCTTCGCGATCACGCCCAAGCACAAGGAACAGATCGACTACAGGCCGCGTCCGGAGCTGGTAAAGCCGGCGCCGGGGCAGAAGGAAGTGCTGCCGCCGCCACAGGAAAGCATCGAGACGGCGAGCACCGATTGGCCCGAATCGCCCGAGCAGCGCCGCGCCCGCCTGCGTGCCGACGCCACTGCCCACCAGGACGACCCGTCCTATCAGTCGGGGATCGTCGACGACGTGCAGACCGATCCGGCTTCCGTGAAGAAGGCGCTGGCGGATTCGGGCTCAAGCCACCCGCCGGCCTGGTCGCCGAAGGATTCAGACAAGGGCCGCGCCGCCGAGATCCAGCGCCGCACCGCAGAGCAAAAGCAGGGCGATCCCAACACTCGCAGATATCTGAGCGAGCCGCCTCTGGCCTATCGGGCTGCCTCCGACACGGCGCCGCAGGGCGAACTCGGCGAGGATGAATACAAGAAGGAACGCCGCCTCAAGAAGGAAGCGGCCGCCAAGGGCAAGAGCGGCGGGCTCTTCGACTGGCTGCCCTCCTGGTAGGAACCGTCGCCTTCGGTAGCTGAAGGCTCTACGTTTCGCGTCTTTCCCGAAAGAATTCCCTGAGCAGCAGCGCCGCGTCGGCCTCGGCCATGCCCGGATAGATGTCGGGCGTATGGTGGCAGGTCGGCGAAGCGAAGAAGCGCACGCCGTTGACCACCGCGCCGCCCTTCTCGTCGGCCGCGCCGAAATAGAGCCGGCGCAGCCTGGCGAAGGAAATGGCGCCTGCGCACATGGCGCAGGGTTCCAGCGTCACATAGAGGTCGTGGCCGGTCAGCCGCTCGCTGGAGAGCGTTTGGCAGGCCGCGCGGATGGCCAGCATTTCGGCATGCGCCGTCGGATCGGCAAGTTCGCGGGTGCGGTTGCCGGCGGATGCCACCACCGTGTCGCCGCTGGCGATGACGGCGCCAACCGGAACTTCTCCGCGCAAGGCGGCGGCTTGCGCCTCTTTCAGCGCCAGCGCCATGAAATCCGGCCGCTTCACGCGGTTTCCATTCCGATTATCTCCTCGCCACTTGGCGGTGATCCTGTTATGGAGCGCGTCAACCCGAATATCGGAACAGATTTTCGGAAATGATCATGCGCCAAATCAAAGTGCTATAGCGTCCTTTGCGCGTCCGAAAGGATGCGCCACGCTGTAGCAGCGCAACAAGGCAAAGGCCACATGGACGACAACGACAAGAAATCTCCGCGCCACAAAGGCCCGGGCAAAAGCGGCCCTGGAGCCGCGGGGCCGCGCCGCGATGGCGCCGCCGGCAAAAGCGGCAAACCCTCCTTCGGGGCCAAGAAACCCTATTCACCGCGAGGCGCCCGGCCCGCAGCGGCTGAGGGCGAGCGGCCCAAGCGCGATTTCAAAAGTGGCGACCGGCCATTCAGCAAAGGTCCGCGTTCCGAAGGCAAGCCCTTCGAAAAGCGCGAGGGACCGCGCAAGCCATATGCACCACGCGGTGACCGGCCGATGGCAGCCGAAGGCGAGCGCAAGCCGTATGAAAAGCGCGAAGGGCCGCGCAAACCCTATGCGCCGCGTGGGGATCGCCCTATGGTGGCCGAGGGTGAACGCAAGCCGTATGAAAAGCGCGAGGGGCCGCGCAAGCCTTATGCACCGCGCCGCGATCGGCCGGTTGCGGCCGATGGCGAGCGGCCAAAGCGCGATTTCAAGGGCGGCGATCGGCCGTTCAGCAAGGGGCCGCGTCCCGAAGGCAAGCCTTTCGAAAAGCGTGAAGGGCCGCGCAAGCCCTACGCACCGCGTGGCGATCGGCCTGCTTCCGCCGAGGGCGAAAAGCGTTTTGACCGGCCAAAGCGCGATTTTGGCGATCGCCCGCAGCGCGACGCCGGAGATCGTCCCAAGCGTGACTTCAGCGATCGCCCCAAGCGCGATTTCGGTGGTGACCGGCCGCAAGCATCTGGCGGCCCCTTCAAGCCGCGCCCGCGTCCGGCCGAGGCTGAAGAAGCCGGCGAGCGTATCGCCAAGCGGCTGGCCCGCGCCGGCCTGGCGTCGCGCCGCGACGCCGAAGACCTGATCGCGGCGGGCCGTGTCAAGGTCAACAACCGGGCTTTGACCTCGCCGGCCTTCAACGTCATGCCGGGCGACATCATCCATCTCGACGGCATGGAGATCCCGCCGATCGAGCGCACCCGCCTGTTCCTGTTTCACAAGCCGGCCGGCGTCGTTACCACCAACCGCGACCCCGAGGGCCGCAAGACCGTGTTCGACGTGCTGCCGGCCGAATTGCCACGGCTGATGACCATCGGCCGCCTCGACATCAACACCGAAGGCCTGCTGCTGCTCACCAATGATGGCGGTCTGTCGCGCGTGCTCGAACTGCCTGCCACTGGCTGGCTGCGCCGTTACCGCGTGCGCGTTCATGGCAAGGTCGAGGAAAGCATGCTCGCAGGCCTGCGTGAAGGCATTGCCGTCGACGGCGTCTTCTACGGCGCCATCGAGGCGACGCTCGATCGTGAACAAGGCACCAACGCCTGGCTGACGATCGGCCTGCGCGAAGGCAAGAACCGCGAAGTGAAGAACATCCTTGGATCGCTCGGCCTCGACGTGACGCGGCTGATCCGTATCTCCTACGGACCGTTCCAGCTCGACGATCTCGCCGAAGGCCATGTGCTGGAGATCAAGGGCCGCGTCTTGCGCGACCAGCTCGGCGAGCGACTGGTCGAGGAATCCGGCGCCAATTTCGACGCCGAGATCATCAAGCCGTTTTCCAACCAGCCGGTGCGGCGAGAGCGTGACGCGGAGCCGGAACGGCCGAAAGTCACCCGCGAGGGTGACCATCGGCCGATCGGCGAGGGCGGTCTTATCAAGAACCGCAAGCGCCGCGAAGGCAGCCGCGACGAAGCGCTCGGCAAGCTGTCGACCAGTCCCGAAAGGGGCGCGAGGCCGGAAAAGAGCTTTGGCGAACGCGGCCCGAGACCCGAGCGCAGCGAGTTTTCGGACAAGCCGCGCAGCGAGTTTCGCGAAAAGCCGCGCGGCGATTTTGGCGACAAGCCCCGTGGAGGCTTCGGCGACAAGCCGCGCGGCGCCTTTGGTGACAAACCGCGCGGCGGCAAGAAGCCCGAGCGCGAGCAGCGGCCGATCGATCCGCCGGGCCAGCGCAAGGCTAATGTCTGGATGGCGCCGGGCGCGCGTCCGATCGGCAAGGGCAGGGCGGAAGCCGATGCCGCCAAGGCGGCCGAGGCCAAGGCGCGCAAGGCGTCGTTCAAGCCGTCCTATGGCAAGCCGGCCTATGGCAAGCCGGGCGGAGCCAAGCCGTTCGGCAAGCCGGGTGGCGAGCGTCCGGATGGCGGTCGGGGCGGCGAGCGGCCACGCAACGGTCCCAAGGGCCCGAGGACCAGATGATGCCGGGACTTAAATGAGATCTGGCCTTAAATGAGACCCGGGCATAAATGAGAATCGTCGGCGGCCAATTTCGCGGGCGTCCGCTGGCGACGCCGCGCGACCATGCCATCCGCCCGACGACCGACCGCGCCCGCGAGGCCGTCTTCAACGTGCTGGCGCACCGCTTTGCCGACAAGCTCGACGGCGCGCGTGTGCTCGACCTTTTCGCCGGCACCGGCGCTCTCGGCCTCGAAGCGCTGTCGCGCGGCGCTTCCTATGGCGTCTTTATCGAAGAATCGGCCGAAGGGCGCGGCCTGATCCGCACCAATGTCGAGGCTTTTGGCCTTACCGGCCGCACCAAGATCTTCCGCCGCGACGCGACCGCCCTGGGTGAGGCCGGTACGCTTGCGGCATTCGGCCTGGTCTTCGCCGATCCGCCCTATGGCAAGGGCCTTGGCGAGCGCGCCCTGCGCTCGGCCAGGGATGGCGGCTGGTTGCTGCCCGGCGCGCTCTGCGTGATCGAGGAAGCCGCCTCGGCGCCCTTCGAGATTGGGCCGGAATTCTCGGTGGTTGATGAACGAAACTACGGCGAGACGGTGGTCCGGTTCATCGAGCTTGCGTAAGGGTGTGGCGATCGGCGCCTTCAAAATGACGCACAATTCACTTTGCCTCCGCGGCTGACCTTGCCTATCGTCGCGCGATAACAACCGGAGCCATCAATGACATCTCATACTGAATGGCTGCGGAGAGCCTTGCTCGCCACCGCGCTGACCATGGCCGGCCCGGCCCTGGCCGCGGATGATGGCAAGGTGGCCAACTTCCTGCTCGACAATGGCATGGAGGTGGTGGTCATTCCCGATCATCGCGCCCCCATCGTCACCCATATGGTGTGGTACAAGATCGGCAGCGCCGACGAGCCGCCAGGCAAGTCCGGCATAGCGCACTTCTTCGAACACCTGATGTTCAAGGCCACGACCAACCACGCCGCGGGCGAGTTCGACCGCGCCATATCGGCCATCGGCGGCTCCAACAACGCCTTCACCTCATATGACTACACTGCCTTCCACGAGACGGTGGCGCCCTCGGCACTTGGTGAGATGATGAGCTTCGAGGCCGATCGCATGCGCAACCTCATCTTGACCGACGAGGTCATCAAGACCGAGCGCGACGTGATCCTGGAAGAGCGCCGCGCGCGCATCGACAGCAATCCGCAGGCGGTGCTCGACGAAGAGGTCGACGCGACGCTCTGGCAGAACCAGCCCTACCGCATTCCGGTGATCGGCTGGATGCAGGAGATGGAGCAGTTGAACCGCACCGATGCGGTTGCCTTCTATGACAAATACTACCGCCCCAATAATGCGGTGCTGATCGTGGCCGGCGATGTCGAGCCGGAGGTCGTGAAGGCGCTGGCCGAAAAAACATATGGCAAGGTCGCGCGCGGTCCCGACCTGCCCCCGCGCATCCGCCCGGTCGAGCCGGAGCAGAACACCAAGCGCACGGTGACGCTCACCGATGGGCGCGTTTCGGTGCCGAGCTTTTCGACGCAATGGGTGGTTCCGTCCTACCACACGGCAAAACCCGGCGAGGCCGAGGCGCTCGACCTGCTGGGAGAGATCCTTGGCGGCGGCAGCCGCAGCAGGCTCTACCAGCAACTCGTGGTCAAGCAAGGCATCGCATCGGCGACCGGCGCCTTCTTCCAGGGTACGATGCTCGACGCCACCAATTTCACCGTCTATGGCGCGCCGCGCGGCGACGCCAAGCTGAGCGACGTCGAGGCGGCCGTCGACGCCGAGATCGCCCGCATCGTCAAGGACGGCGTCACCGCCGATGAGCTGGAGAAGGCCAAGGCCCGCTATATCAGGGCCATGATCTTCGCCCGCGACAAGCAGGACGAGATGGCCAATCTCTACGGCGCCGAGCTCGCCACCGGCGGCAACGTCAGGGATATCGAGGAATGGCCGGACCGCATTCGCAAGGTCACCGCCGATGAGATCAAGGCGGTCGCCGCACGCTATCTGCTGCTCGATCGTACGACGACCGGCTATCTCTTGCCGCAGCAACAGGCGGGGAATTGATGATGACGAGATTGAGCGTTAGCGCTGCCCCTCACCTGCCTGCCGGCATCCTCTCCCCCTATAGTGACGGGGAGAGGGGCGCTGTCATCGTCGATTTCGCCAACCATCAGCGTCGTAAGAAGAGCGCCAGCGTCGCGGCGAGACCCCTTCTCCCCGTCACTATACGGGGAGAAGTGCCCGGCAGCGCGATGAGGGGCGGAGCTGACCTTGGCGATCAATGGCCTGATGCGATTACTCATAGGCGCATCGCGGTTCTCCACGTCTTCGCCACACTGTTCCTCGGCATCTTCTTCCTCATCCTGCCGGCGCTTGCCGCGCACGCGATGGACATTCAGCCGGTGACCTCATCGAAAGGCGTCAACGCCTGGCTGGTCGAGGACCACTCCATTCCGATCGTCGCCATCCGCTTCGTCTTCGATGGCGGCTCGACGCAGGATCCGGCGGGGCGGGAAGGGCTGGTCAATCTGATGACCGGCCTATTCGACGAGGGCGCCGGCGACCTCGACAGCGAGGCCTTCCAGATCAAGCTTGACGATGCCGGCGCCGAAATGGGCTTCGAAGCGGCGCGCGACGGCACCTATGGCGCGATGCGGATGCTGGCCGAGCAGAAGGATGCGGCCTTCGACCTGCTCAGGCTGGCGGTCACCAGCCCGCGCTTCGACCAGGCGCCGATCGACCGTATCCGCGCCCAGATCCTGTCCGGCATCATCGCCAATGAGCGTGACCCCAACACCGTCGCGCAAACCAAATGGCTGCGCGCCATCTATGGCGACCATCCGTATTCCAGGCCCGACCAGGGCACCAAGGACAGCATCGCCACCATCACGGCAGCGGATCTGGCTGCCTTCCACAAGGCCAATTTCGCCCGCAGCGGCCTGCATGTTGCGGTGGTCGGCGACATAGATGCCGCGACGCTGAAACGGAAGCTCGATGAGGTCTTCGGCGATCTGCCGGAAAAGCAGGTGCTGCAACCGGTTGCCGATACCGAGCTGAAGCTCGGCCAGCAGCTCGAGGTCGACTACGACCTGCCGCAGACCTCGCTGCAGTTTGCCTATCCCGGTGTGAAGCGCGATGCGCCGGATTTCTTCCCCGCGGTGCTGATGAACCAGATTCTCGGCGGCGGCACCTTCACCTCGCGCCTCTATGACGAGGTGCGGGAAAAGCGCGGCTTGGCCTACTCCGTCGATTCCAACCTGGTCGACCACCAGCATTCCAATGCGCTGATCATCACCACGGCGACGCGTTCCGACCGCGCCGCCGAGACGCTCGCCATCGTCAAGGAGGTGGTCAAGAAGATGGCGCAGGAGGGGCCGACCGAGGCCGAGCTGGACGCGACCAAGAAATACATGGTCGGCTCCTATGCTATCAGCAATCTGGATTCTTCCAGCGCCATTGCCGCGACCCTGGTGGAATTGCAGCTCGACAATCTCGGCATCGACTACGTGCAGCGCCGCGCGGCGCTCATCAACGGCGTGACGCTCGATCAGGTCAAGGCAGCGGCGAAGAAGCTGCTGACGCCGGCGCCCGCGATCATGAGCATCGGGCCGAAGCTGGAGGCCAAATGACAGGTCCGACTTTCGGTATCGCCTTTGGCGGCGGCGGCGCGCGCGGCCTCGCCCATATCCACATCGTCGAGGCGCTGGACGAGCTCGGCATCAAGCCCGTGGCCATCGCCGGCTCCTCGATCGGCGCCATCATGGGCGCCGGCATGGCCTCGGGCATGAGCGGAAAGGACATCGAGGACTACGCCCGCTCGATCCTCGGCCGCCGCGCCGAGGTGGCGGCGCGCATGTGGCGCTCGCGTCCCGGCACCATCGCCGAGGCGATGCAGGGCGGCATCCGCGTCAGCCAGTTCAACATAGAGCGCATCTTGAAGGCGTTCCTGCCGGAAGCCATCCCGGAAACCTTCGCCGAGCTGATGATCCCGCTCAAGGTGACGGCGACGGACTATTTCGGTCACAAGCTGGCCGTCTTCGACGAGGGCGACCTGCATTCGGCGCTCGCCGCCTCGGCTGCCATTCCCGCCGTGTTCCGCCCGGTGACGCGCGACGACCGCGTGCTGATCGACGGCGGCATCTACAATCCGGTGCCGTTCGACCTCATCGAAGACGCCGCCGACATCATCATCGCGATCGACGTCGTCGGTGCGCCGAGCGAGGCCGAGCGCAAGCACCCGACCACCGTCGATCTGATGTACGGCGCCACGCAATTGATGATGCAGTCGATCATCGCCCACAAGCTGAACCAGCGCCCCCCCGACATACTGATCCGCCCGCCAGTGTCAAAATACCGCGTGCTCGATTTCATGAAGATCGACACGCTGCTGGCCGAGACGCAGGAGGTCAAGGACGAACTGAAGCGCGAGGTGGAAAGAGTGGTCGAGGCGCATGCCAAGGGCAAGCGGGGGAAGAAAGCAGGGTGAGCTGCCGATCTCCCCCCTCGAGGGGGAGATGGCCGGCGGACCAGAGGGGGTCGTCTCGCGTGAAGCTCGACCTCCTACGGTCGATAGGAGGTTGCGTCAGGACGGACCGACCGCCTCTGTCGCCTTCGGCGACATCTCCCCTCAAGGGGAGATTACCTACCAGCGTCTCACACCCTCCCAGCCGCATATTCCAGCGCCACCACGCCATTGCTGAACTGTACGGTCGAGATCGGCTCCAACGCCACCGGCATATCGGGCGGGAACAGCTTCTTGCCCTCCCCGACGGAGCCAGGGTAGCTCAGCAGCCTGACGCGATCGACCAGACCATGGCGCAGCAATTCCCGCGCGACGCTCAGGCTGCCATGCACATAGATGTTGCCGCCGCTGCCTTGCTTCAGCGCCCGAACCGCTTCCGGCAACACACCCTTCAGCAACTCGGCCGGTTTCCAGTCGAGTGCCTTCGGGCTTGTCGACGCGACATATTTCGGCAGCGCATTGAACCGGTCGGCGAAGTCTCCGGTTTCCTTGGGCCAAGAGCCGGCAAAAATCTCGTAGGTCGTGCGCCCCAGAAGCATGGCCCCGCTGTCGGCAAGCTCGTCCTCCTTGAACCTTTGCATCTCATCGTTCCAGGTCACGCTGGGCAGCTTCTCGACCTCGGCGATGCCATCGATGCTGATGAACTCGGTGATAATAAGGTTTCTCATGGCGCTCTCCTTCTTCTGTCAAAGGACGAACCGTGTGAGCCTTTTGCGACCGCTCTGCGAAAAAAAAGCGCTTTGTTGAGCAGGCGTTGCTGTCGGGCGCTGGCCCATCGCGCTTAAAGGGGGGCGCTTCGGACACCATCGACAAACGCCAGAACGACCACACACGGAGCAACGCAGTAAACCAGTCTCGCTCTGCGGCCCGTCTTCGTCACAGCGTCGCTTGCGTCGAGATCGACGGTGATGTCCTCATAGCCCAGCACTTCGCCATCAAGCGGGTAGGCGGCCTTGTAGACAGCTTCCTTGGCGGCAAAAAGGATGCGACCGGCAAGACACAAGTCGGTTGCGTCGATCCGGTCAGCGGGGACTGCAACCAGCGCGAAGATGTCGTCGGGCAGGGGCAAAGCGGGCTCGATATCGATGCCGAGCGAGGCGACGTGGGAGAGCGGCGCGACGGCCGCCACGGCTATCTCGTCGTCGTGAGCCAGCGACCCCGTTACTCCATGAGGCCATACCGGTGCGCCGGAGGAGCCGCGGAGGATAGCGACGTCGTTCAAGCCCATATCCGCCAGCAGCTCGTGCGCGATCCACCGCGCCGCGCCACTCGCCCGCCGCATCAGCGGCAGGCGTGACGGGATGGAGCGTGCTTCCTGCGGCAGCAAATGGTTCTCATCGCCTTCGCGGATCGTGCGGCATCCGATCCGAACGCCGGCCGGTGCCATGGCGGCCATCGCCGCCAGCAACTGCGCCGACAGGCTGGCACCGGCATCGAGCCGGCGCGTCATGGCTGTTCGCCCCGCAGAGCGAGGTCGGCGATCATTTCCCCGTCCTCGTCGGGCCCTTCTTCGACGAAACCGGCAGCGCGATAGAGGCGGCGTGCCGCTTCATTCCCAGGTTCGTAGCAGATCGAAACGTGGCTGATGTGGCCGAGCCGCATGATTTCATCCAGCACTTCGCGCAAAGCGGCCTTGCCGTAGCCTTGGCCCTGATGGACGCGATCGATCATGAAGCGGTAGATCCGCGCCTCGTCGTCGTCCTGCGGCGCCTCGTACATCAGGAAACCGACGACGCGATCCCCTGCCATGACGACGCGCGGCCGAGCGTCCCCGTCGCTTTCGGCTTCGTCCAGCGACTCCGCATTGCTGGCGACGAAATCCATCTGATCCGCAGCCAGTTCCAGAGCCGCGACCAGGGCCCGGTTGGCCCCGGTCACCGAAACGAGGCGGATGTCTGCGCTCATCAAGCCGTTGCCTTGACGCTATCCTCCGGCACCGGCGTGACGAAGCGATGCAGCTTGGCCGGGTTGCCCCGCCAGATCGAGTTGGGCTCCAGCTCTTCGCCCTTCATCACGAAGGAGTCCGCATCGACCATCGACCCTTCACCCATCACCACGCCGTAGTGGACAAAGGCGGACGGTCCGAGCGTGCAGCCCTTGCCGATACGGATGAAATCGGACTTGAACGCACCTTCTTCCAGCGAATGGGCCTGGATGACGCAGCCTTCGTTTAGCGTGACGTCGTCGCCGATCTCGACCAGCGAACGCTCGGTCAGGTTGCTGCCGCCATCATAGACCCGCCTGCCGACCTTGACGCCGAGCAGGCGCAGGATCATCGGCCGGAACGGCGTGCCGGCGAACAGGCGCACGATCGGCGAATCCGCCAGCTTCCAGTGGCGTTCGTGGCGCCAGAAGGTGACGTCGTAGATCGTCGTCATCTGCGGCTTTAACCGGCCAAAGCCAAGGCTTGCCCGCTCGACCAGAATGTAGAACGGAATGGTGATCGCCGAGGTCAAAAGCACGGCGGCGAACAGGGCGACCTCCGCCCATTCCGTATAGTAGTTCAGCGCCCGGTCCCAGATCGCCAGCGTGACGAACAGCATGACCCATTGCGTTGCCAGGAACAGAAGAATGGTCACCAGGTTGTGGCGGTTCTTGTGCGGGATGCGCCGGCGCCGGTCGGCCTCGTCGACGCCGGCGATAAGCTCCTTGTCGCGGTTCACCATGCGCGGGATTTCAAACGCAGGCGAACCGAGAAGGCCGACATTCTCGCGCACCGGCCCATCGATGGGGATCATCACCTTGGTGCCGAGCAGCACGTTGTCGCCGGTGCGGCCGTCCGGGGGATAATAGATGTTGTTGCCGAGATAGTTGCGTTCGCCGATGCGCGTCGGCTCGAGCCTGAAGGCCGAGGCGGACTTGTGCATGTTGATCATGAACAGCCCGTCCGAGACCATGGTCTCGGTGCCGATCTCGCACAGAAGCGGATTTTCGTGCTGCTGGTTGGAGCCGAAATTGGAGCCGGTCTGCACCACTCTGTTGAGGTTCCAGCCGATGGCGCGCATGTAGTGCACGATGGCCGAGCTGTCGCCGGCCAGGAGCCCGAGCACGCGGGAATTGCTGGCGAATTCGGCGACGGTCTGCAGCCAGTAGCGGAAACCGTAAAGCGTGTAGGTGCGGCCCGGCTTCAAGATGAGGCTGGTCAGGCGCGGCACCAGCGTCGCTGCCAGGAAAGCCGCCGCGATATAGCCGAAAAGCGTGACCGTGGTGCCGATTGCGACAAGGCCGATCGTCTCCTGATAGTCGTCGCCGACATATTCCCAGTAGCTGTGGAACAGGAGCGGCAGCGGGGTGACGAGGCCAAACAGGCCGATCAGCTGCAGCGCTTCATAGAGGAAGCGCCGGACCTGGTAAGGATTGACATTGCGCACCTTGCAATAGTCCGCCGTGGTCGGCACCGCCGGCGATCCATGCCAGTGCTCGCCGTCCGGGATGCTTTGCCCGCGATGCAGCGAGGACGAATGGCCGAGCTGGGCGCCGTTGCCGATCCTGGTGTCGATATCGAGCGTGGAGCCGACGCCGACGAAGGCATCGCGGCCGATGGTCAGCGGCCCGGTGTGGATATAACCGGACTGGGCCCTGAAGCCGAGGATCATCGATTCCTTGCGCAGGATGGTGTTGGCGCCGATGGAAATAAGATCCGTGCAGACGGGCACGGATTTCGATTCGATGACGGCGTTTTTCCCGAGCTTGGTGCCGAGCAGCTGCAGATAGAGGCTGTAGAGCGGGCTGCCGCGGAACAGCACGACGGGCGCGGTGCGGATCAATGTCTTGACCACCCAGAAGCGGAAGTAGCGCACGCCCCAGATCGGAAACGCCTCGGCCTTCCAGCGGCCGATGAGCACCCATTTCGCAAGGACGGCAAAGCCCGACATGCCGAAGAACACGGCCGCCGAAAGCGCCACGCACCGGATATAGAGCTGCAGCGGATCGTCGAGCGCGTCATACATCCAGTTGAGGCCGTCATTGATCGCCCAGAGCGCCACGTAGCTGTAGAGGCTGTAGAACGAAAGCTGCGCCGCGCCGCAGGTCCAGTAGGCGACATTCGAGGCCCGGCGGGTGAGGACCGGCTCGTTGGTTGCCGTCGTCATCTCCTCCGCTACCCCCAGATGCAGCGCCAGGCGCGCCACCGTGGGATAGAGATAGATGTCGCGCATCGACGTCGTCGCCCATTCCTTCCTAGTGCGCACGCGCGCGCAGAAATGCGCCATCAGCAAGGAGTTGGCGCCGAGATCGTCGAAGAAGTGATCCTCGACCGACACCGCGTCGAATTTCAGCACCGTGGCCAGCGCTTCCGCCAGGAATCGCTCGTCCTCATTGCCGGGCGGCACCATCGTGCGATCGGCCGAAAGCCGGACGCTCGTCGGCTTCGGCAGTTGGCGCAGGTCTACCTTGTTGGAGACGGTCATCGGGATGGCAGGCAGCTCCTCCAGATAGGCGGGCACCATGTAGTCGGGCAGCCGCCGCTTCATCGTCTGGGCGAGATCCCCTCGGGAAATCGCCGCTACGCCGGTTTTAAGCGCGTAATAGGCAACCAGTTCGACGCGACCGGGTTCGATCTCCCAGGTGGTGACGGCGGCCTGGGCGATCTCGGGCTGGTCGAGCAGCACCGCCTCGATCTCGCCGAGCTCGATGCGATAGCCGCGAATCTTCACCTGCGTGTCGATGCGCCCGGCATACTCGATCTCGCCGCTATCGTTGATCCGGCCAAGATCGCCGGTGCGGTAGATGCGCTGCGACGGGTTGTTCGGCAGGCCGACGAAATCGGCGATGAATTTCTGGTCGGTCAGGTCCGGCCGGTTCAGATAACCGACGGCGAGCCCGATGCCGGCAATGCCGATCTCGCCCAGTTCACCGGGCTCGGCAAGTTGCGGCAGCGAAGCGTCCAGAATGACGATCGAGTAGGTCGGCAACGGAGCGCCGATGGTCACCGGACGGTCCGGCGTCAGCGCCCCCATCGTTGCGGTGACGGTCGCCTCAGTCGGCCCGTAGGTGTTGAGGATCTGCCGGCCCGGCTTCGACCAGCGCACCACCAGATTGTGCGGGCAGGCCTCGCCGCCCACCAGAAGCGTGCGCAGGCTGGGAACGTCCGATGTCATCGATGACAACAATGTCGGGCTGCAGGCCATGCAGGTGATGTCATGGAGGCGCAGGAAATCCGCCAGTTCCTCGCCCACCAGCGGCATCTGGCCAGGTGCCGGCACCACCGTCGCGCCGGCGACGAACGGCACCCAGATCTCTTCGGAGGAAAAGTCGAAGGCAATGGTCATGCCCTGATAGACCCGGTCGCCCGGCCGGTAGCCATAGGAGGCGGCCGCGACGTGTATGAAATTGACGAAACTCTGGTGCGTGATGACCACGCCCTTGGGCTTGCCGGTGGTGCCCGAGGTATAGAGGATGTAGCAAATGTCGTCGGTCGCCTGCTGCTTCAGCGGCGCGGGCGACTGTGCGGAGATTTCGGCGGCGGCGCTGTCGATCAGCACATGGGGAACGGGCAGTTGACCGGCGCGCGACGCATAGGCGGCGATGGTGACGATCATGCTGACGGCGGCGTCTTCGATGATCAGCGCCATCCGCTCCTGCGGAAACGCGGTGGCTAGCGGCACGAAGGCAGCCCCCGCCTTCATCACCGCCAGCAACGCCACATAGGTCTCCGCCGACCGGTCGAGAATGAGCCCGACCCGGTGGCCCGGCCGCACGCCGTGCTTGATCAGCATGCGGGCGCACTGGTTGGCACGGCTGTTCAGCTCCTGATACGTCCAGACGCGCCCGTCGGAGATCACCGCCGGCAACGCGGCGAAGGTGACGGCGAGCTGCTCGAAGACCGCATCGAGCCGCTTACCCGGCTGCCGGGCAAAGTCGGCGCCCGTCAGGACCGGGCCGTTCCTTGCCGGGCCGCGAGCGATCCGTGCCAGCGCATCGATGCCTGGCAGGCCGCCGATCGGTGTTGCCGCGTCGCTGTCCAGCCCGGCGATATCGTAGTCCATGTCCATACTCTCTCGTCCTGGGGCATTGCCCGGCTGTTCATGCCGCCGCCGGAACAGGCTTGTGCCGCCGCTGCGATTTTGTTGGTGGAGGGCTTCCAAAAAGGAAGTGCCCGGAATCCCGACCGGGAAGCTTATGCCACCCGATCTTTTCGCCGGTTTTTCCGAACTGTTGAATTTTGTTTCTGGAGTGTGTCTGGGCGGGGAGCTTGGCCGGCCGCTCGCTGCACCTTGCGGGGGAGGGCCTCAGCGTTGGTGGCAACCCGGAAAGAGACTATGAGCGAACCTCATGCGGACGGCGCCGGCGAGCTGTCTACAATGGAGCGTTACGGCGACCCAGCAGCAGAGCGATGCCCAACGCCGGAAGCGTTGCCGCCGCAACGGCGAAGAAGACGAATTGCAGCCCGGTCGACGCGGCGACCAGGCCGAGCGCCGGACTGCCGAAGCCGAGCGCCACGTCGAGGAAGACGGTGTAGAGTCCCATGGCCAGGCCGCGGCTGCGCGACGGAAGATGGCCTACGGCCTCGGCGCCGAGGCCGGGATAGACCAGCGAGTAGCCGAGGCCAGTCAGACCCGCTCCGATTGCGGCGACAACAGGCCCGGTCGCAAGCCAGATCAGCATCAGCCCTGCCGCCTCGACCGCGACGAAGATCACGGCGACGCGTGCGCCTCCAAGCCTGTCGGGCAGGTGGCCGAAGCACAGCCTTGCCACAATCAGAGACGCAGCATAGGCCGTGAAAGGAAGCCATACCGGCTGCCAGCCCCGCTCGGCGAAGAGCAGGGCGCCGAAGCCCAGAATAGCACCATAGCCGAGGCTGCTGAAAGCAGCTCCGACGCCAGGAAGCCAGACCGCTTTCGCCACGCTCCTCCATGACTGCGGCACGCTGCCCGCGGCGGCGCTGGTGCCGCGCATCGGCAGGATGGCAAGCAGCGTCGCCAGCGGCAGGAGGATCGTCGCGAGCGCGATCGCGGTGAAACCGCTCGCTGCATAGAGCGCAGATCCGACCGGCGCTCCTAGCGCGAGCGCCGCAAACATGGCCGTGCCCACCCAGGCTATGACTTTTCCGGAGTTCTGTCCGCCCGCAACGGAGAGGCCCCAGGCGACGCCGCCGGTGATGATGAAGCTCTCGGACGCGCCCAGCACCGCCCGGCCGGCGAACAGCGCCGATGCGGACGCTACCGGCCGGTCGAGCAATGCCAGCGAGCCGAGGTAAAATAACCCGGCAAGGGCAGCGGCAATGAGGCCGACGACGACGGCGCGCTTGCCGCCGCGTCCATCGGCATAGTTTCCAGCCCCGATGCGCGACAGCATCGAGGCGACGAACTGGCTGCCCGTCACCAGTCCCACTGCGAAGGGGCCGAAGCCGAGCTGCTGGTGAAGATGCAGCGGCAGGACGGGTAGCGCCAGGCCGATCAGCAGGAAGCCGGCGAAGACGGCCGCCATGATCGGTACCAGCTCCGCCATGACGCCATCTCGGTCTGGAATCCGCGCCATTTTGGCCATCGGCAGCCCAACTGTTCGGATCAGTAGCGTTCGTAGGTCACGCGCCAGCCTTCGGCCGGGTTGTCAGGCGTGAGGACCAGTTTGTTGTCCGAGACCTCGAATTTGCGTTTCATGCTCTTGCCGACGAGGTCGCGGACCAGGGAGGACTCGATGGTGATGACGAAGGTCTTGTCCTGGTCGTTGATGGCGACCGGCCCGTAATAGGCTTCGTAGCCATTCGCCGTGTAAGGCGTGTCCGGCGCCTTGGCGTCGGGGTTCTGCGCCTGCACAGAGAGGGTGCCGGCCTCGGTGAAGATGACCTGGCCGGAATATGGCACGGGCTTCAGGTTTCCCTCGGCGCCGGCCTCGAGCGAAATCATGCGCCATGCGCCGATGATCGCGGATTCTTGCGAGAAAGCCGGCGTGGCGACCGAAAGCGCAAGCGCAAGGGCGGCAATCTTCAATCTCATCGTCATATGTTGTCCCTTTTCTGAGTTGTGGTGCGCACAGGCCGTCCGCCCGATCTTTGCTCACACCGAAAGCATGACCTTGATGGCGCGACGCTCGTCCATGGCGCGGTAGCCTTCAGCGACCTCGGCCAGCGGCAGCTTGAGGTCGAAGACCTTGCCGGGCTTGATCCGACCTTGCAGCACACGGTCCATCAGGTCGGGCAGGAAACGGCGCACCGGCGCCGGGCCGCCCAGCATTCGTTTCTGGCCGAAGAATAGTTTTTGGCCGTCGAAGTTCACGCCATGCGGCACGCCGACATAGCCGATGGTGCCGCCGGGGCGGGAGCAGGCCAGCGCCTGGTCGAAGGATTCTCCCGTGCCGACGCATTCCAGCACGGAGTCCGCGCCGACGCCCTTGGTGAGTTCCTTGATGAGGGCCACGCCTTCCTCGCCGCGCTCAGCGACGATTTCGGTGGCGCCGAACTCACGGGCGAGCTTTTGGCGGCTGGCGTGCCGGCTCATGGCGATGATGCGCTCGGCGCCCATCTCCTTGGCCGCAAGCACGCCCATCAGGCCGACCGCACCATCGCCGACCACGACCACCGTCGATCCTTCGCGGACCTCGGCTGCGTCGGCCGCATACCAGCCGGTGCCGAGCACATCGGACACAGCCAGCAGGTCAGGGATGAGGTCGGCCGGCGGCACCTCGGCGGTGGCGACCAGTGTGCCATCGGCCAGCGGTACGCGGGCGTAAGGCGCCTGCGCGCCCGACATGAACTCGCGCTGCACACAAGACGACTGGAAGCCGAAGCGGCAATGCGGGCAGGTGTTGTCCGAGAGGCAGAACGACCCGACGACGAACTGGCCGGGGCGGACCGTGCGCACCTCTGCGCCGACCTCGACGACGATGCCGCAATATTCGTGGCCCATATGCATCGGCCCGGCGACCGGCTGCAGCCCGCGATAGGGCCACAGGTCCGAGCCGCAGATGCAGCTTGCCGACAGCTTGATGATGGCGTCCGTCGGCCGCATGATTTTCGGATCGGCGATTTCCTCGCAGCGGATGTCGCCCGGTTTGTGAAGAACGGTTGCAAGCATGTTGGTTCCTTTCGAGGGGAGAAGATCAGGTGCCGTAGTCGGCGTCGCTGACATGTTCCAGCCAGTCCACGACCTTGCCGTCCTTGACCTCCTGGAGGGCGATGTGGGTCATGGCGGTCTGAGGCGACGCGCCGTGCCAGTGCTTTTCGCCGGGCGCGAACCAGACGACGTCGCCCGGATGGATTTCCTCGACCGGGCCACCTTCGCGCTGCACGCGGCCCAGGCCCGAGACGACGATCAGCGTCTGGCCGAGCGGATGCGTGTGCCAGGCGGTGCGGGCGCCAGGCTCGAAGGTCACCTGTGCGCCTTGAACCCGCTCGGCGTCGAAGGGATTGAAGAGCGGATCGATCCGCACCGTTCCGGTGAACCAGTCAGGTGGTCCCTTGCCGGAAGGCCTGGTGCCGGCGCGAAGAATGTCCGTGGTGATCTCCTTTGCGATCTCAAATGGGTTCGACGCGAAGCGGGAATTTGCCGCGAATGTGCAGGGCCTGCTCGCCCTCGTCGAAGCGGCCAAGCCTGATCAGCCCGGGATGGCGGTAGTCGGCGTAGAACATGGCCAGGTTGCCCCAGGGCATGAAATAGCACAGGTCGTAGGGCTGCTCGTCGGCGAACGGACCGCTTCCCTCCTGCGTCAGCTTGCGTGGCAGATAGGCGATCTTCTCGTTATGGGCGTAGTCCTCGACCTCGAGGTCGAGCGGCAGCATGGAGAAGAAGTCGCGCGCCGAGGGATTGTCGTAGAGCGTGGCGGCCATGGTGCGGCCGTTGAAAACCATCCTGATCTTCATGTCGGTGGGCTCCTGGCTGACGGGAGATTGGCTTTCCTGGCCGGCGGCTGTGCGAGGCAGGGCCGCCACCGCGAGCGCGACGCCGAGCAATGTCCGGCGGCTGAGCGGCGCACGTTCGATCGTCACGGCAAAGACCTCCGGGCCATATGCGCTGCGGCGAGGGCGGCGAGCGCCGATCCACAGAGCAGCACCGCGCCCAGGGTGAACGGCCCCCACCAGCCGACCGTATCGAAGAGCGTGCCGCCGATCGCGGCGCCGCCGGTGATGGCGAGCTGGATGACGGCTACCTGCAACCCGCCGCCGGCCTCCGCGTCGTTCGGCAACGTTCGGCTGAGCCACGTGCCCCAACCAACCGGCGCGGCCATGCCGAAGAAGCCCCAGGCAACGAGCAGCAGCGCTGTGGGACCCGGGAGTGCACCGAAGGCGATGAGCGCTGCGGCCAGCGCAGCCATGACCAGCGGGATGACGGTGAGGATGCTGAACAGACGCGTGCGCAAAAGCCGGCCGACGCACCATGTGCCGAGCACCCCGGCCAGCCCTATCGCCAGCAGGACCGCCGAGAGGGCGGCGATGTCGAGCCGGGTGACGTTCTCGAGGAAGGGCCGCAGATAGGTGAAGAGCGCGAACTGGCCCATGAACAGCATCATGATCGACGCCATGCCGGTGGCGACGGGAAGACGGCCGAGCAGCGCCAGCGGATTGCCGGCACGATTCCTGCGGCGCGGCGGCAGCGCCGGCAGGCTTGTCCACTGCCAGGCCAGCGCCAGGAGGCCAAACGGCACGACGAGGAAGAAAGCGCCGCGCCAGCCGACATAGGCGCCAAGAAAACTGCCCAGCGGCGCGGCGATGGTGGCCGCAATGGCATTGCCGGCGTTCAGCATGGCGAGACCCTTCGGAACCATGTCTTGCGGCACGAGGCGCATGACGATCGCGGTCGACATCGACCAGAACCCGCCGATCGCGATGCCGAGCAGCGCCCGGCCGACCATGAGCAACGCGTAGTTCGGCGCGAAGGTGACAGCCAAACCGGACACGATGAGGAGGAGGGTGAAGCCGGTCACGACCAGTCGGCGGTCGATGTGGCGCGTGAGGCCGGCGACCAGCAGGCTGGTCACGACGGCGAAAGCGCCCGAAATCGAGATCGCCTGTCCCGCCCGGCCCTCGGTGATGCCGAGATCGGCCGCTAGCGGCGACAGCAGGCTGACCGGCATGAATTCCGATGCGATGAGCACGAAAACACACAGCGCCATCGACAACACCGCGCCCCATGCGGCGCGGTTTTCAACAAGCCTTGTGTCGTACGTGGTTTCCATGATTCGCATCCTGGCAAGGCGGCCGGACGGATCAGCCGCCGTCGCTGCCAGAAGATATTGCAGGGGAACCCATTTAAGTAGACTAAGCAATCCGCATGGACTTATCTGCTCATGATATGAATGTCCGACGGGAGGTGCCCTATGCAGCGCGATGGCATGAAGGATTTGCTCTGGTTCGTGGCGGTCGCCAGGGAGCGCAGTTTCACCAGGGCGGCGGCAAAGCTCGGAACCTCGCAGTCGACCCTGAGTTCGACAATCAAGGAGCTTGAAGCCCGTCTTGGCGTCCGCCTGCTGACGCGTACCACGCGGAGCGTCTCTCCGACCGAGGCCGGCGAGCGACTTTTCCAATCTCTCGTTCCCCGCTTCGAGGAAATCGAATCCGACCTCGCAAGCCTGGTGGCGTTTCGCGACAAGCCCTCCGGAACGGTCCGCATCACCCTGTCCGACCATGCGCTCCAGACGACCGTCTGGCCGAAGCTCCAGCCCTTGCTCAACGACAATCCCGACGTGCGCGTCGAGCTCTACAGCGACAACGGCATGAAGAACATTGTGGAGGAGCGCTTCGACGCAGGCGTGCGGCTTGGGGAGAGCATCGACCGGGATATGATCGCAGTGCGCATCGGGCCGGATTGGAGGCTCGTTGCCGTGGCTTCGCCGGACTACTTTTCCCGCCATCCGGTTCCGGCCGCGCCCCAGGACCTGGTCGATCACGACTGCATCAATATGCGGCAGGCGACGTTCGGCGGACTGTATGCCTGGGAATTCGCCAGGGATGGCCGCGACCTTCGTGTGCGGGTGGAAGGCCAACTCACCTTCAATTCGTCCATTCCCATGATCGAGGCTGCGACAAGCGGTTTCGGGATCGCCTATGTCCCGGAAAACCTCGTCAGCCACCACATCGCCGAGGGACGCCTCAGGCTCGTGCTTGACGACTGGAGCCCGCCTTTTGCCGGCTATCACCTCTACTATCCGAGCAGGCGACAGCTCTCCCCTGCGATGGCGGTGATCATCGACGCGCTCCGCCATCGCATCTGACCCGAGACTATTTGGATCATGAAGCTGAGCTCGGTAATGGCAGGTTCTACCTGGGCACCGCCCGGCTGTTCATGCCGCCGCTGGAGCAGGCGAGGGGCGCCGCTGCGATTTTGTTGGTGGAGGGCTTCCAAAAAGGAAGAACCCGGAATCCTGACTTGGAAGCCTGTGCCACCCGATCTTTTCGCCGGTTTTTCCGAACTGTTGAATTTTGTTTCTGGAGTGTCTGGGCGCGCCTCTCCTTGTTGGAGCTTGCGGGGGGAATGCTGGGCAGCATCAGAAAGTCCGCCAATGGCAACACCGCACTGCTCGATTTCATAAAGGATCGACGCCTTTGGCCGGGGCAATCAAGGGCTCGCTGAAGCGGGTGATGGAGGCGCGGGTGGCCGGCGCGAGAGTGGAGGAGCCATTTGCAGCGGTGCTGATGACAACCCTGTGTTGCGGCCCGTCATGGACAATTTCTATTTTAGTGACGGCTTCGATGCCAAAAAGCTGGTATCTGTTGAAAGAATCGTGCCGAGGGGGGGCAACTGGTAGACATTAGATTTCCTACGACCGCGATGGAACACGTGAATACGCACGCGGTGTTTGTTCATGGGCTTACTGGCCATTTTGAGACTACATGGCAATCGAGATCCTCCGTTCCTGAATTTTGGCCGGACTGGCTAGCGGCCGATCATTCCAATATTGCTGTTTGGAGCATTGGTTATCCGGCAGCAGCGAGTCGATGGCAGTCAGGTGGAGCAATGGCTCTCCCCGACCGGGCCGCGAATCTTCTTCCGCTGCTCGTCAACGAACGGATGCTTGCCACTGGCAATATTGTTTTCGTAGGACACAGTTTGGGCGGGCTAGTTATTGAGCAGATCCTCCGTCAGGCTGAATCCGAAGCGCCGCATAAAAGCGGCGTTGCCAGTTTTCTTAGGAGGGTGAGGAAGGTCGCATTTGTCGGAACTCCTCACCGTGGCTCCGACCAGGCATCGTTGGCCAATCGCTTTCGATCCCTGTTGCGCCCACGCGAAACGCTTGTGGGTCTTGGGCGGAACGACCCAAATCTTTTGGGTCTCAACGCGTGGTTTCGCAACTTCAGCGCACAGCACGGCATTGAAGTCATCGTGCTTCAGGAGCGGCGAGCGTTTGGATGGCTAGGTACCATCGTCAAGCCCGATAGTGCCGACCCGGGTTTATCCCCATCAACATCGGTTATTCCGCTCGATGAGGATCACGTTTCCATCGTGAAGCCTGCTAGTCGAAATTCAGACGTCTACAGACATCTAAGCCATTTTGTCTCCCAGCCTCCAATTGGTGCACACGCCGATACCCTTGTTGCCGAACGGCTGGATGATCTCGAGGAAACAGTAAGAGTTGTAGGCACAAGTACGGGTGATGCTTTGGACAAGGTCCTGACCGGTATCGCCAGCCTTGCACCGTCGGTTTCAGGAAACTTAGTCCTTGACGACGCTGTCCGACTGAGGGTGCTCAACCTTCGGCGGGGCCGGTACTTCGGCGACTTTGATCTCGTTGGAACAGCTCGGCGGCTCGCGCACGATCTTCTGCAAGGCGAGCTGAGCCAGGCGTCCAAGCAGGAACGGACACGGGGGCTAGCATGGTGCGCACGCGTGCTCTCGACATCGGCACCGGTGGCGGAAGTTGAGGGTCTGATCGAGAAAACCAGACCTCTCGGAGAAGGTCCGGAAGTCGTCATCGCAACCGCGTTTGCAACTGTGTTGGGCGGCGACAAGGAAGCGGCGCTGTCGCAGTTACAGGCTATCACGTCTCCGATGGGGCGCTCTGCCTCTTTCATCATCGCCGCACGCGACTTACCCCCGTCTGTGGCGCTCGATTGGCTGCATGCCACGGGCATGTCCCTTTCAGACATGGATGGCGACGGCAAGCTGGTGGCCATTCAGAAGTACCTCGAAGCCGCCGATTGGCCGAATGCTATTTCAGCCGCTAGCCAACTGACTGAAGCAGATTACAAAGAGACGCCGGCGCTGCTGAGGGCGAAGGCAACCACGCATCTCGTCCAAGCGGTTCCCGATGAACTTAAGGCCGCAGTGCTCTGGCTGCCGCCCTTCCACTCTGGAAGCTTTCCCTTAGCGACCGACACGATTGCCCTTGCTCAGCGGCGAATCGCCCGAGACTTGTTTGAACGCGTGGCCGAAGAGGCCGGTAGGTTGGGATGCCATGACAGCCGCCAGGTGTTGGAGGATATGGCCATCTGGCTAGGATTGCGCGACCCCGACAGCGCAGGTGATGCCCGAGCGAAGTTGGCCTCGAAACTAAGTACGCCTGGGGAGTCTCTGCACTACGTGCCGGCGGCCCTCCAGTTTGGTTTTGATTTGGACCGGCCAAGAATCCGACAGGAGATAGAGCGTCAGTCCGCGTTGGCAGGCGGTAAATCGCGGGATGCGATACTGGCAGGTTTTGCTCTCACGCTCGACGGCAATGACCCCCGAGAAATCGCGACTTACATCAGGCAGAACCACTCGAAATTGGTCGAGGTCGTCGAGGGCACTTGGCTTGATAGAATGCACGTCGCCGCACTCGCAGCATCTGATCAAATTTCCGAAGCAGAAGCTCTGCTTGTTGAACTGAATGCTAGAGGGCTGGATAAGGAGCAGTCAGAGCACCTACAGCGGTCGATCGACGAAGCAAAGGGTATCGACACGATCGGTTCACGCGAGCAAGAATATCAACAGAATCCTACGGTAGACAATCTGAATAACCTTGTCGCCATCCTGCAGACCAAGAGAGACTGGCCCCGCCTAGTTGACCGTGCAGGGGAGCTGTTTGAACGCACTCACGATCTCGCTGCCGCCCATGTGTATTCACGGGCGTTGGTGGAGACTCAACGGGATATGTCATTTGTGGGGTTTATTGACCGGTTCCCCGAACTTTTAGCTCAGTCCGATTTCTTTCCTACGACATTGGCGTGGGCGCTCTTTCGCCTTGGCGATTGCGCGAGGTCATCCGCCATTCTCGCGGATATTAGACTTAAGCGGGATGATGAAAATGATCGGACATTGCTGACAAACCTGGCAATCGTTTCCGGGGCTTGGGAAACATTGGTCCCGTTCGTCGAGGTGCAATGGGAACGTCGAGACGACCGGTCACCAGACGAGCTTCTCCGTGCAGGGCAACTGGCTACCCAATTGGGATCACCCCGAGCAAAAGACCTCGTGCTTGAGGCTGCTCAACGAGGGGATGGTGATCCAAAGATTTTGCTAGGCTGTTACGGTGCAGCGGTACAGGGGGATTGGGAAGACGACCCGGTTGTTTACGGCTGGATGGAGAAAGCGGCGCAGCTGTCAGGACCCGACGGACCAATCCAACAAATCTCATTCGAGGAAATTGCGCAGCGCCAACCGGACTGGGAGCGCCGCGAGAACAATACCGCAGAAAGGCTCTGGTCGGGAAACGCCCCTTTGTTCGCTGCAGCACAGATTCTCAACCGATCGCTGGTGGATCTCTTCCTCCTCCCAATGCTGGGGAATGTGATGGAAGGAGACGCGAGACGCCGCGTTCTTATTCCGGCGTATAGTGGGAGCAGGGCCACGCAGACAATTGCCCCAGCGACACTCGCGGTTGAACCCAACGCTCTCATTTCGCTGGCGCGCCATGGGCTGCTTGACCGGACGTTGGACCACTTTGAAAAGGTATACATCCCGCACTCCACGCTGGGCTGGCTTTTTGACGAAACGCAACGGGTGGATTTTCATCAACCTAGTCGAGTGACCGCAGCACGCCGGCTGAGGCAATTGCTAGACAGTGGCCACCTGCTGAGGTTCGAAGCCAGCACACAGCCATACGTTGATTTGGTAAAAGACGTCGGCGATGACCTAGCGTCACTGATTGCAGTCGCGGAAAGTGATCACGGCAACAAACGTCAACGGATTGTTGTTAGACCGTATCCTGTGCATCGCATTGGGTCTCTCATGCGAGAGACTGTGGATCTCACCGATCACGCTTCACACATTTGTGGATGTGCTGACCTGATTGCGGCGCTGCGGCAGGGAGGGCAGCTAACCGCGAACGAGGAAGAGAGGGCGCGCTCTTATTTATCTGTGCAAGAGCGGCCATGGCCTCATTCAACACCAATTGAGCCGAACGCCGTGCTCTATCTCGATGAACTGGCGGTTACCTATTTGCAGCATCTGGGTTTTTTAGACCGGCTAAAGGGTGCTGGGTTCACCGCATATGTTGCGGCGCCGGAGCTTAGCGAAATGGATGCACTTATACGGCACAGCGCATTTACGTCCGACGCACGTTTAGTGCTTTCAAGGATACGGCGGCGGTTGGCAGATGGACTCGCCTCGGGCACTGTTATTCTAGGCGAGGCAAGCAGACGCGACGACCAGGAAATCAATTTTCGGGATCACCCAACGGCCTCTTTGCTTCGGCTCGGAAGAATTGCTGACGCCGTCCTCGTAGATGATCGGTTTATGAACCAGCATCAAATTCTGGCTGAGGCCGGCAGACGAACGCCGATTATTACAACGCTTGACCTCTTAGATTGCCTTGCATCCCAAGGTCTTTTATCGGCGCAGGAACGGCTGGAGGTCCGGACGTCTATGCGCCGGGCAGGCTATTGCCTTGTCCCCGTTGAGCCGCAAGAGTTACATGAGGCAGTAACACAGGCGGCTGTTATCGACGGCGAGGTGGTCGAGACCGCCGAGCTGCGCGCGATTCGCGAAAATGTCCTTCAGGTTCGGATGGGGTCGCTGCTGCAGATACCCAAAGAACTCCCCTGGCTCGAGGGCTTATTCAGCTCAGCAATGGAGGTGTTGCGAGCCCAGTGGGATGACACTATCGATGACGCCACGGCTCGAGCCCGAAGCGACTGGCTATTCGAGCTCTACGATTCCCGAGGTTGGAGTCATCGACTAACCTCGACGGTGGGGGGTAGTCTGACCTTGGTGCGTTTCAGATCTCAGGTTTGGAGTCTGCTTGCAGGGCAGCAGGATCAAACTCCAAGGGTTCGCCAGCGGTATCTGAGCTGGCTGGACGACAATGTTTTTTCGACCATCAGCGACACGGATCCCGAGACCTACCAGTGGATTCTTTCTGAAGTGCGGGAATTAGTCGACAACGTCATTCGGCAGGACGTTGCAAATCGAGGCGACGATGACCGCTAGCAGCAGGGAAACAACGCTCGCCGTTGAGGTGTACCGGCTACTTCCAGCTTCGCTCCGGGTGGCCTTGCTGGAAGATCGAGCTTTCCGTTTGAAGTTCGGCCTATCCACAAAGGCCACCCTAACTTTTGACGGGTCTGTTGAATTCGCAAGGAATGACGTTTTTGACGCGATCCGCCAACTCTATCGTGATGGGCGTGATCACGTATTGCTGAAATCAAAAGACGGATCAGAGTGGACCGCGCGTCATGAGGACAACCCGGAAGGTCGGTGGATTTCAATTGGTCGCGGTTCGGTGCGTCTTCATCTTCCCGACCACTGGTACTTGATACCTTCGTCTGATCGGCGGATGGCCGAATTCCACCGCGTCATGCGGGACTCAATTGCAGATGGACCGGAATTCGAGCGATGGGAAGCCGTGCTGGGTGATGGGCCACTGGAAAATGACGATATCGAGCTGTTTCAGAATGAGTTGAAGCTGCGGCCGCTGGAGATCGCGTCACTTATCGCTTCGGCGGTGAATCGCCAGGAGGCTTCCGCCGACACTTTGGTACCCCCGCACCTGCGCTACTATGAGCGTTTGGTCGGACGGATTAGTTCCGAAACTGCGCTACAGGGGTACTTGCAGAAAGGGGCACAGGAACATGTCGAGCGACTACTGAAATGGGATGCATTTCGTGGTCTCCAGCAGGCGCTCCTACTTTCGACACACCCTCACTTCGTACGATGCCTTGATGGGAGCGAACTCAATAGAGAATCGTTGGTGAAGCTATTCCGGTGGCTTGCCGACCGCGGCGACCGGATTTCCCAGGTAGGTGGTTTCGAGTTCGGAGTTTCACTTCTGACGACATATCCCGAGATTGAGACAAGTCTACTGGATATTGCTCGACAGATCAGAGATGATAATCCTGATCAATCCGATGGCCGTTTAAAGTTGCTCTCAAATCTAATCGTCGTTGTCGAGGGTCGGGTCGCGAAGGCTGGGGTACTCAAGAGCGAGCGGCCGTTTTGGCGACGAATGGCCACGATCGCTCAGGCGTCATTGATTGAACGAGTCCTTGTCGACAGTGGAGTAGACTTCGGCGCCACATCGGAATGGATACGCCACGGCGTGGGGCCGCACTACTACATACAGACGCTGGTCGACATGAGACTGGAGCCGCGATGGTTTCCCGATTTCGTATCACCCGATCAATTGAAGCATGAACTTGTTGGCAGGTTATTCGGCGCGGCAGAGAAGCATGAGGGGATGATTCCACCTGGTGAGTTGCGCCAGCTGGTTCTGGGCCACACCGAAGACAGCTTGAGAACACGCTTGGACTTTCCGGTATCGTATTTTCCCGGACCGCTCGAAGGCGCTGCCGAGGCTCTGCGTGAATTGCCAATCGAATTGGCGGAGTCCATGAAAGGACAGCTAGAAGGGGCAGCGAGCGATGCCTCGGCCTTCGCGGGACTCGTCAATTCCTGCCTTGTGTTCAAAATTCCGCCTGAGTTGGTTGCGCTTGCGGCCGATGCCATTCGAAAGGCGAAGTATCTGCTTCGATCAGATGAAAAAGGTAATCAAACATTCGTGCTACTCAGTGGGCTGGCGACCTTGGCAGCCGTCACACGAAGCAGCGAGTTGGCAAGCGAGGTACGAATCTTGGCCAGAGCGGCTCGCAGACGATCATGGGAGACCATTTCGGCCGACAGTTATTTTAGAATTGGCATGGTTGCAGCCGCGGCATTCCCTGACTTTGAGGCTTGGTCGAAGTTCTCTGGCGAGTGGATAACCGAACTCGCGTTCGGAGATCTTTCGGCCGAGGACGCGTCTACCCTTTTTTTGCATCTACATGTGCTATTGCGAATTGAGCCAAGGCTTTGGGAAACATGCGCGCGCGGCGAGGCAGCCTTGAGCTCGATTTCCTGACGCCAGCGTGCCAGGCGAAAAAATGTCGGCGTCCTATTGCTCCAGTGATCAATGGGTCGCGTGTCAAATCGGCTATCGGCTCTTTCTCAATCCCCTTGCACATCTCGCATCCTTCACCTAGTCTTCTTTGAGAAAACCTTTTCCCAAATGGCCCGCACACCCTGACCTCACCAATCAGCATCCACAGGCCACTAAGAGAAAACCTTTTCCCAAACCGAGGACCGACACCCTAAACATGGCCTCCGACACGCCACCACCCGCCAAACAACCCGTCACCCTGCGTCAGGTGGCGGCGATGGCTGGCGTCAGTGTGGCCACGGCGTCGAAGGCGCTGAACGGGCAGGGGCGGATGACGGCCGAGACGCGGCAGCGCATTCGCGAGACGGCGCAGCGGCTCGGCTTTCGCCCCAACAGCCTGGCGCAGAGCCTGCTGCGGCGGCGCTCCTTTACCGTCGGCCTGTTGACCAACGATACATATGGCCGCTTTTCGCTGCCGGTCATGTCGGGCATTTCCGATGCGCTGGTCGATGCCGGCGTGTCGGTGTTCATGTGCAATGTCGAGGACGATCCGCGGCTGGCGCAGCTGCATGTCGAGGCGATGCTGGACAAGCGCATCGACGGCATCATCGCCAGCGGCAAGCGCATCGACCGCCATTTGCCGGTCGACCTCGCCAATCTCGGCGTGCCCGTGATCTACGCCTTCAGCCAGCCCGATCCCGGCGCCATCGCCTTCGTCTCCGACGATGCCGGCGGCGCGCGGCTGGCGGTCGAGCATCTTTGCCGGCTCGGGCGGCGGCGCATCGCCCATGTCAGCGGTCCCTCCAGTTTTGCCGTGGTGAATGAGCGGGCGCAGGCTTTTCGGGATGTGCTGGCCGCGCACGGCCTGCCGGCGACCCAGCCCTTGCTCGGCTCGTGGTCGGAAGCCTGGGGGCATGAAGCCGTCGGAAAGCTGTTCGACAGCCCAACGCTCTTCAACAACAAGGGAGAGAAACCCGACGCCGTGTTTTGCGGCAACGACCAGATCGCGCGCGGCGTCATCGATGCGCTGCGCGAGCGCGGCTTAGGCGTGCCCGGCGATGTCGGCGTCATCGGCTTCGACAATTGGGAGATCGTGGCGGAGGCAACCCGCCCGCCGCTGACCTCGGTCGACATGAACCTGGCGGCGCTCGGCCGCGAGGCCGGCCTCACACTGCTATCGCTCGTCGGCGGCCAACCCGCCGCGCCGGGCATTCGAAAACTGCCGTGCCGGCTGGTGGTGCGTCAGTCATGCGGCCGTCCGCCGGGCGGCTGAGACCAATGCCTGTCGCCCAAAAGTGCGCAGCGGTTTTGGGACAACGACATGCATCAAGCAAAGGCCGCGCGGGGAGCGCGGTTACAGGGAGGAGAACTGAACCATGAGGAGGAGAACCATGAAGACCATGATCGCCGGGCTCGCCTTTGCGAGCATTCTGGGCACGCTGGCAACAGCTTCTGCCGCCGACACCGCCAATATCTGGGTTCGCGCCGACGGCTCGAACTTCATGCCGCGCATCGTCGATGCTTTCAACAAGGGCCATGAGAACCAGGTCAAGCTGGACATCATTCCCAATGCCGAGATCATCCCGAAATATGGCGCCGCCGCCGCCGGCGGCACGGCGCCCGACGCGCTGTCGCTCGACCTGATCTACACGCCGTCCTTTGCCGCCGCCGGCCAGCTCGAGGACATCACCGACTGGGCGAAATCGCTGCCCTATTTCGCCAGCCTGTCGCCGGCGCATGTCAAGACCGGCACCTACAAGGACCACATCTATGGGCTGCCGTTCTCGGCCGACGCCTCGGTGCTGATCTGGAACAAGAAACTGTTCAAGCAGGCGGGTCTCGATCCCGACAAGGGGCCGGCCAACTGGGCCGAGATCGAGGCCGATGCCGAAAAGGTCAACGCGCTCGGTGGCGACA
Organism: Mesorhizobium sp. M0862; assembly: GCF_040319795.1. Lineage (NCBI taxonomy): Bacteria > Pseudomonadati > Pseudomonadota > Alphaproteobacteria > Hyphomicrobiales > Phyllobacteriaceae > Mesorhizobium > Mesorhizobium sp. M0862. Next base: position 43,531 of record NZ_JAMYOJ010000022.1, on the reverse strand, counting down.
TCAAGGGCTTCTACTTCTCCGGCAATTGCGGCGGCTGCAACATCTTCACCTTCACGCCGCTGATCTGGGCCTCGGGCGGCGACATCCTCTCCGAGGACGGCTCGAAGGCGACGCTGGACAGCCCGCAACTGCGTGGCGCCATCGACCTCTACCGCTCGATGGTCAAGAAGGATCTGGTGCCGGCCGGCGCGCAGACCGACACCGGCGCCAACTTCTTTGCCGCCTTCGCCACCGGCAATATCGGCATTTCGCCGTCCGGCGCCTTCGCCATCGGCGCACTCAACACGCAGTATCCGGATATCGACTATGGCGTCACCTTCCTGCCGGGCAAGGACAGCGGCTGGTCTTCGTTTGCCGGCGGCGACAATTTCGTCGTCACCAAGGGCACCAAGAAGCTCGCCGTGGTGAAGGAGTTTCTCGACTTCGCCTATTCGCTCGAAGGCCAGACCATCCTGGCCAAATACGGCAGCCTGCCGGTGCGCGGCGACATCGCCAAGGAGGCGCTGAAGGATCTCGATCCGCGCTACCAGATCGCCGCCGAAGCCATGGCCAAGGGCCGCACGCCCTATTCCGTGGTGTTCAACGACCTGATCAACTCGGCCAACGGTCCGTGGACGCAGATGATCAACGAGGTCGTCTTCGGCGACGACGTCGATGGCGCCATCGCCAATGCACAAGAGACCATGCAGTCGATCATCGACCAGGCGCAGAAATAAGGACTGGCCGGCGGCGAGGGCGGTGCAACGCCCTTGCCGTCGCGGGTCCTGATCCGGCCGCCCGGTCCGTCTCCCTGGACGGGCGGCCGGCGCTCCTTACCCTCCCCCTTGTGGGGAGGGTCGCTGCGAAGCAGCGGGGTGGGGGAGGTGTGTCCCACCGCCCTACGAGATCCAACGGAAGAGCAGCATGACCTCTGGCATTCTCAATCATCGCACCGACGCCCTACCTCTCCCTTGCGGGGAGGTCGGACCGCAGGTCCGGGTGGGAGGCCGGCGCCGTACCCCCACCCCGCTGCTGCGCAGCGACCCTCCCCACAAGGGGGAGGGTAAATGACCATCACCACCACCACCTCGCCACGCGCCAGAAAACTGGTCGGTGCCGGCCGCCGGCAGTGGATCGGCCTGCTCTATGTCGCGCCGGCCGTGGCGCTGGTCGTCGTATTCTTCATCATCCCGCTCGGCATGACGGCCTGGATGTCGCTGCACAAATGGCCGCTGATGGGCGAGCATTTTTACATCGGTTTCGACAATTACCGGGCGATCCTGCGCGACAACCGTTTCTGGAACGCGCTGAGCTTCACCGCCTACTACACCGTGATCGTCACCATCGTGATCTTCGCCGTCGCCTTTCCGCTGGCGCTGTTCATCGAAAAGCCCAGGCGGCTGACCGGCTTTTACCGGACATCCTTCTTCATGCCGGCGGTCGTCGGTTTCGCCTCGGCCAGCCTGCTGTGGTCGTGGCTGCTCAATGTCGATTCCGGCCTGTTCAGCCCGGCCGCCTACGATTTCGGCCTGACGGCGAAAAAGTTCAACCTTCTGGCGACGTTCCAGCCGGCCTTCTGGTCGATCATCGCCATGGTCGTCTGGAAGGTGGCGGGCTTCACCATGATCATCCTGATGACCGGCCTGCAGTCGATCCCGACCGACCTGCAGGAAGCCGCGATGATCGACGGGGCAGGGCCGTTCGCGCGCTTTCGCGCCATCACCCTGCCGCTGATGCGCCGCACGCTGGCGCTGGCGCTGATCCTGTCGATCGCCGGCTCGATCCTCGCCTTCGACCAGTTCTACATCATCCTGCGCGGCGGCCCGCGCAATCAGACGCTGACCGCCGTCTACTGGATTTTCAACCAGTCCTTCGTCTCGTTCAAGCTCGGCTATGGTGCGGCGCTGTCGATGATCCTGCTGGCCATACTGGTGGCGCTCAGCCTGGTTCAGCTCTGGCTGCTGCGCAAGCCGGAGGGCATCGACTGATGGCGCAGGCAAGAAGCCGCAGCAGCCGCCTCTGGCTCAGGATCGCCGAGCATTCGACCGGCATGATCGCGTCCGCGCTGTTCATCGCGCCGATCGTCTGGGCCGTGCTGTCGACCTTCAAGCCGGCGCAGGAGGCGCGCCAGCCGCCGCTGCCGCCATGGCCGACGACAGGCTTTTCGGTCGAGAACTACCGCACGCTCGACACCTTTGGCGACGGCCTCTGGCTGCCGGCGCAAAACAGCCTCTATGTCGCGTCGATGACGGTGATCCTGTCGGTCGTCGTCAGCGTGCTGGCCGGCTACGGCTTTTCGCGCTTCCGGTTTCCCATGAAGGATGTGCTCTTCATCGTCATCCTGTCGACGATCATGATCCCCTTCCAGTCGATCCTGACGCCGATCTTCCTGGTGCTGACCAAGGTCGGCCTGCACAACACGCTGACCGGGCTGGTCCTGGTCTACACCACGCTGCAATTGCCGTTCTCGATCTTCATGATGCGGAACGCCTTCGACGCGGTGCCGCGCGAGATCGAGGAAGCCGCGCGCATGGATGGAGCCAACAACGTCACCATGCTGCTGAAGGTGATGCTGCCGCTGGTCTGGCCGGGCATCGTCACCATCGCGCTGTTCGCCTTCCTCGGCGCCTGGAACGAATTCCTGGCCGCACTCGTGCTGATGACCGACCAGTCCAAATTCACGCTGCCGATCATGATGACGGCGCTGCAGTCGGGCCGCTTCGGCGCCATCGACTGGGGCGCCGTGCAGGCCGGCGTCACCGTGATGATGGTGCCGTGCCTGGTGCTCTTCCTGTTGCTGCAGCGCTTCTACATCCGCGGCCTGATGGCCGGCGCGGTGAAATGACCCGCCGTGAAATGACCAATATCCAACGGAGTGACACGATGACCGTTCAACCATCCGCCAAGCCCGGCAAACTCGCCTTCCGCCCACTGCCGGTGCCGCAGGTCGATGTCCGCGGCTTCTGGGGCGACCGTGTCGATGCCGTGGCGTCGCGCACCGCCGACATCCTGTACGAGCGCTGCGTCGAGGCGCGCATGCTGGAGCAGATCGACCCGGACCGGCCCTCGCCGGGCGTCGTCATTCCGTTCCATTCGCCGTCGCCCGACGAGGCGGCCAGCCCCGGCTTCACCGGCTCGACGGTGACGACGCAGATGTTCTGGGACTCCGATTGGGGCAAGACCATCGAGACCGCGGCCTATTCGCTCTACCGGCGCAAGAACGCGGCACTCGAGACGAAGATCGATGCCGTCATCGACCTGTACGGCAGACTGCAGCAGGAAGACGGTTATCTCTCCAGCTGGTACCAGCGCATCCAGCCCGGCAAGCGCTGGACCAATCTGCGCGATTGCCACGAGCTCTATTGCGCCGGCCATCTGATCGAAGGCGCGGTCGCCTACTACCAGGCCACCGGCAAGCGCAAGCTGCTGGATATCATGTGCCGCTATGTCGACCATATCGCCGACACCTTCGGTCCGGAGCCGGGCAAGAAGAAGGGCTATTGCGGCCATGAGGAGATCGAGCTGGCGCTGGTCAAGCTGGCGCGGGCGACCGGCGAGCAGAAATACATGGACCTGGCCAGGTATTTCATCGACCAGCGTGGGCAGCAGCCGCATTATTTCGACGAGGAGGCGCGTGCGCGCGGCGCCGACCCGAAGGCCTATCATTTCAAGACCTATGAGTACAACCAGTCGCACAAGCCGGTGCGCGAGCAGGACAAGGTCGTCGGCCATGCGGTCAGGGCGATGTACCTCTATTCCGGCATGGCCGACATCGCCACCGAATATGGCGACGATACGCTCAGGGTGGCGCTCGACCGGCTCTGGAACGATCTCACCACCAAAAACCTCTATATCACCGGCGGCCTCGGGCCATCGGCGCACAATGAGGGCTTTACCAGCGACTACGACCTGCCCAACGAAACCGCCTATGCCGAGACCTGTGCCTCGGTCGGCCTGGTGTTTTGGGCCAGCCGCATGCTCGGCATGGGCCCCAACGCCCGCTACGCCGACATGATGGAGCGGGCGCTCTACAACGGCTCGATCTCCGGCCTGTCGCTCGACGGCTCGCTGTTCTTCTACGAGAACCCGCTGGAGAGCCGGGGCAGGCACAATCGCTGGAAATGGCATCGCTGCCCCTGTTGCCCGCCGAATATCGGCCGCATGGTCGCCTCCATCGGCAGCTATTTCTACAGCCTGTCGGACGACGCGCTGGCCGTTCATCTCTACGGCGACAGCACCGCGCGCTTCGACATATCGAACCGGGCGGTCAGTCTGATTCAGACCAGCAATTATCCCTGGGATGGCGCGGTCTCGATCCGGATCGAAGCCGACGCTCCGGCGGAATTCACCTTGCACCTGCGCGTCCCGTCCTGGTGCGGCAAGGCGGCGCTCAAGATCAACGGCGCCGCGGTCGATCTGGACGGCATCACCAGCGACGGCTATGCCGCGATCCGGCGCGAGTGGCGCCAGGGCGACCGGGTCGAACTCGATCTCGAAATGTCGATCGCCCGTCTGTTCGCCAATCCGGAGGTGCGTCAGGACATCGGCCGCGTCGCACTTGCGCGCGGTCCGCTGATCTATTGCGTCGAGGAGACCGACAATGCCGGCCAGTTGCATCGGATCGCTCTGCCGCGAACGGCAAAAATCGAGGCGCATGCCGAGCCGAACCTGCTCGGCGGCATCGTCACGCTTTCGGCACTTGCCAGCAAGGAAGCTCAGGAAAACTGGGAAACCGGGCTCTATCGCACCGATCCGCCGGCGGTGAGCGAAACGAAAATCACCGCCGTCCCGTACTTTGCCTGGGACAACCGTGAACCCGGTGAGATGCTGGTCTGGCTGCGGGACGGATGAGTTACAGGCTGACAAACGCCGTCAGCGGCAAATGATCCGACGCAACCCGCGACAGCGGCGTATCATGAGCTTCCACCGACGAGACCATGCCGTGCCGGTTGGCCATGATCCGGTCGAGCGCCAGTACCGGCAGGCCTGAGGGGAAAGTCGGCACCGCCGCCGGCGTGAAACCAAAGGTGGCGTGCAGCGTCTTGAGCGCCGAGCGGTTGCCCAGCCGCCATTCGTTGAGGTCGCCGAGCAGCAAGGTCGGCCTTTCATCCTGGTTGCTCATGATGTCGAGCACGACGCGGGCCTGCTCCGAGCGCGAGCGGCGCAACAGGCCGAGATGCGCGGCGATGACGCGCAGAGTGCGCGTTTCGTCGAGGTCGATCTCGGCAACCAGCGCGCCGCGGGGCTCCAGTCCCGGAAGCTTGATCTGATGGACGTCGCGCACCGTGCCGCGCTTGAACAAAAGCACGTTGCCACGCCAGCCATGGCCCTTGCCGCTTCCGGAAACCGGCACCGGCACCAGCCCGGTTTCGTGTTCGATCCGGGCAAGATCGAGCAGCCCGGCGCGGTCGCCGAATCGGTTGTCGGCTTCCTGCAGCGCGATGACGTCGGGGCCGATCTCGCGGATGACGCGGGCGGTCCGTTCGGGGTCGAACCTGCGGTCGGTGCCGATGCATTTGTGGACGTTGTAGGAGGCGACCACCATCTGGGCCCCTTCAATGTGCTTGCGCGGCGTCGCGTTCGCCTTGCGCGCTTTCCTGCCGCGGATCGACAGGAGCACGGTTTCAGGAAGGCTGCGTCCGTTTATATCCATAGGCCTGCGTTCAATCTGTCCTGATTCTAAAGATAGGGCGATCCCAGCCATAACAACCGGTCAAAAACCCGGATGACAAATGGCCGCGCTCTTAGGGTTGCGAGTGTGACGGGTTTGGCGGAAGCGATTGCCGCTCCGATGCGCCCCTCGATCTCGGCGGCAAAGCCGGTATCCAGCACCTCCAGGTCGATTTCGAAATTCAGCCGCAGCGACCGGGCGTCGAGGTTGGAGGAGCCGACATAGGCCCACACGCCATCGACCGACAACAGCTTCGAATGGTCGAACGACCCTTCATGGCGCCAGACGCGGCAATAGTGCTTCAGCACCTGGTCGTATTGCGCCGTCATGGCGCGGCCGACCAGGAAGAGATTGTTGACCGCGGGCACGACGATGTCGATCTCGACGCCGCGCCGGGCAGCCGTGACCAGCGCGCTGACAAATTCCCGGTCCGGCAGGAAATAGGGCGACATGATGCGGATCGATTTGCGGGCGACGGAAAATGCGCCCATCAGCAGCTTGTGGTTGGTTTCGATGCTGGCATCCGGCCCCGACGCCACCGCCCGCACCAGGATCGGCTGACCGGGAGGCGGCGAGGGCTTTGCCACGTGCCAGACCTCGTCCTTGAGCGCCTCGTTGCCGGCAAAACGCCAGTCCTCGGCGGCAACCGCGAACAGGTCGGCCACGACCGGCCCCGTGACCTGGAAATGCGTATCCGCCGAGCTGGCAGTGCCAGCGAATTCAGCCGAGAACCCCTTGCGGATGTTCATGCCTCCGGTGAATGCCACCGCGCCGTCGACGATCAGGATTTTCCTGTGCGTCCTCAAATTCGCATAGGGAAGTCTCAGGCCCATGACGATGTTGCCGTTGAACAGATCGACGGTGACGCCGGCTTCCCGGAGTGTCCCAAGAATGCTGGGCACGGAATAGCGCACGCCCACCGCATCGATCAGCACGCGAACCGTCACACCGCGCCGGACCGCTCCGGCCAGCGATCCGACAAAACGTCGTCCGATCTCGTCATTGTCGAAGATGTAGGTCTCGAGCAGAATGCTGCGCTGTGCACTGTCTATCGCCCGGCACATTGCTGCGTAAGCTTCGTCGCCGGTCCTGAGGATCGTGATCGCGTTTGCCGACGTCAGTGCGCGCCGCGCCACCCTGTCGCCTAGCGTCTTCAGGCCGGCAAAGCGCTGGCCGAATTCGGCTGAAATGAGTGCTTCGAGCGCAATGTCGTGGTCGTGTTTGGCTGTCTCGGCTTCACCGGCGACGGGCCGCATGGCGCTGATCGTGGCGCGGCGGATGCGGTTGATGCCGGCAATGGCATAGATGATCGCGCCAAGGAACGGCGACAAGATCATCACGCCGACCCAGCCGGTGGCGGCGCGCACGTCTTCCTTGGTCATGATTGCGTGGACGATGCCGATGGCGGCCATCAGCATCGGAATGATCACAAGGATCAGAGGCCAGTAGGTCACAAAGGTCTGCCACATCGGCAGGACTATCGAGCCAGCGGCCGCAGAAGGCAATGCAACGGATCAACCAGGACGGAAGCGCTCGCGCGTCAGTCCTTCGCCCGCTCCACATAAGCACCGTCAGCCGTCATCACCACCACGCGGGTGCCCGGCGCGATGTGCGGCGGCACCAGCGTGCGCACGCCGTTGGAAAGCACGGCCGGCTTGTATGACGAGGACGCCGTCTGGCCTTTGGTCGTCGGCTCCGTCTCGACCACTTCGAAAGTAGCGCGCTGCGGCAGCACCAGGGCTATGGCGATGCCGTTGAACTGCGAGATCTGCACCGCCATGCCTTCGAGCAGGTAGGGCGCCATGTCGCCGACCACGCTTTCCGGCACCGCGACCTGGTCGTAGCTTTCCGGGTTCATGAAGTGATACCCCTCGGCGTCGGCGTAGAGGAAGGTGTGCTCGCGCTCCTCGACATAGGCGCGCTCGACCTGCTCGGTGGTGCGGTAGCGCTCCGAAACCTTCACCCCGTCGGAGATGCGGCGCATGTCGAGCTGGGTGACCGGCGTACCCTTGCCAGGGTGGATGTTTTCGGCAAAGAGGATCACGTAAAGCTTGCCGTCCTTGTCGACGACATTGCCTTTACGGAGCGAACTGGCGATGACCTTCACCACGGTTTTCAATCCTAGACTTCGTTGGCCTGAAACGATCGTTCGGCGCAAATCGGCTGCGAGAGCCGTCGCCGTAGCGCATCTTGGCCCGAACCGCCAGCCCTGTCAGCAATTCCGTTGCCCGGCAAACCCATGACTGGCGCTTCGCCCTGGTGGACGCCGGATGTTCACGCCGACCGCCGGCCGCGGCTGATGGCCCGCAACGCCATAGCTGCCGCAATGCGCGGCTGGTTTGGCGAGCGCGACTTCATCGAGGTCGAGACGGCGGCATTGCAGATTTCGCCCGGCAACGAGGCGCATCTCTCAGCCTTCGCCACCGAGGCGATCGGCGCCGACGGCGCGCGCCGGCCGCTTTATCTCCACACCTCGCCGGAGTTCGCCTGCAAGAAGCTGCTTGCCGCCGGCGAGCGGCGGATCTTCAGCCTGGGCGCCGTCTGGCGCAACCGCGAGCGCGGCCCCTTGCACCATCCCGAATTCACCATGCTGGAATGGTATCGGGTCGGCGAAACCTATGACAGCCTGATGGCCGATTGCGCCGAACTGCTGAAGCTGGCAGCCGAGCGGGCCGGCGCCAAAACCTTCCGCTTTCGCGGCCGCGAGGCCGATCCGTTCGCCGAACCGGAACGCGTGAGCGTGGCGGAAGCTTTTGCGCGTTACGCCGGCATCGATCTTCTTGCCACCGTTTCTGCCGATGGCGGCACAGACCGCGCCGCACTTCATGATGCTCTGGTCAAGGCCGGCCTGCGCACGGCCGACGATGACAACTGGGCCGATTTGTTCAGCCGCGTGATGGTGGAAAAGGTCGAACCGATGCTGGGGCAGGGGCGGGCCACAATCCTCTATGGCTATCCGATCTCCGAGGCCGCCTTGGCCCGGCCGAGCGCGGAGGACCAGCGCGTGGCCGAGCGCTTCGAGCTCTATTGCTGCGGCGTCGAGCTCGCCAATGCTTTTGGCGAACTGACCGATCCGGCCGAGCAGCGCCGGCGCTTTGCCGCCGAGATGGACGAGAAGGAGCGCGTCTATGGCGAGCGCTATCCGCTGGATGAGGATTTTCTCGCCGCCCTCGCCATCATGCCGCAAGCCAGCGGCTCGGCGCTTGGCTTCGACCGGCTGGTGATGCTGGCAACGGGCGCGACGAGGATCGATGACGTGATCTGGACGCCGGTCGCCACTCCTTGACGGAAATCGGCCTCGGTTAAACTCACAAACCGGTCAAGCCGCGCGTCTGTGGCGCCGCCGCGGATGGCTTTGCGGGCCGCTTGGGCGCTATGCCGCAGCGGGACAATTGCCCGTGCGCCATTGCACAAGCCGCATTGGGACAATAGATGGTGCAGCAGCCGCTACCGCCCGGCGCGGCTTCAGCCAGGACCACGCGCATGACCGATACATCAGAGGCAGCGAAATTGACCGACCGCGTCGCGGCACTGGTCGAGGCTGCCAAGCGGGCCGGCGCCGACGCCGCCGACGCGGTTGCCGTGCGCGGCCGTTCGATCGGCGTGTCGGTGCGGCTGGGAAAGGTCGAGAACACCGAAGCGTCCGAGGGCGACGATGTCTCGCTGCGCGTCTTCGTCGGCAACCGGGTGGCGAGCGTCTCGGCGACGGCGGCATCGGACCCCAAGGCGCTGGCTGAGCGCGCCGTGGCCATGGCCAAAGTCTCGCCCGAGGACCCCTATCAGGGTCTCGCCGATCCGGCTTTGCTGGTTGGCAAGGTGCGCGACCTCGATCTGTTCGACGCCACCGAGGTTTCGGCCGATCAGTTGAAGGAAGCGGCCCTTGCCGCCGAGGAAGCGGCCCTTGCAGTCAAGGGTGTCACCAATTCGGCCGGCAGCGGCGCCAGCGCCGGTCTTGGCGGGCTGGTGCTGGCCACGTCGAACGGCTTCGTCGGCCACTATGTCGCATCGCGCTTTTCGCGTTCGGCCAGCGTTATTGCGGGCGAAGGCACCGGCATGGAGCGCGACTACGAATACTCCTCGAACCAGCATTTTTCCGATCTCGACGCGCCGGAGCTGATCGGCCGCAAGGCCGGCGAGCGCGCCGTGCGCCGCCTCGGCGCCCGCAAGGCGGCGACCGGTCCGGTCAACGTTGTGTTCGATCCGCGCGTCGCGCGCGGCATTGCCGGCCATCTCGCCGGCGCCATCAACGGCGCTTCGGTGGCGCGCAAGACCAGTTTCTTGCGCGAGATGATGGGCAAGCAGGTTGCGTCGGCTGCCATCACCGTCACCGACGAGCCGCTACGGCGTCGCGGCCAGGCCTCGCGCCCGTTCGACGGCGAAGGCGTCGAGGGCGAAAAGCTGTTGATGGTCGAGAACGGCGTGCTGAAGCACTGGTTCCTGTCGACGTCCGCCGCGCGGGAATTGGGGCTGACCACCAACGGACGCGGCGCGCGCAGCGGCTCGTCGGTATCGCCGTCTTCGACCAATCTCGCCATCGAGCCGGGCGACAGGACGCCGGAAGACCTGATCAGGTCGCTGAAATCCGGCTTTTATGTCACCGAAGTGTTCGGCCAGGGCGTCGACATGGTGACCGGCGAATACAGCCGTGGCGCATCCGGCTTCTGGATCGACAATGGTGAGCTTGCCTATCCGGTGGCCGAGGTGACCATCGCCTCCAATTTGAAGACGATGTTCCTCAACATGGTGCCGGCGAGCGATCTTGACCGCGATTTCGGCACCGCCGCACCGACGCTGCTGATCGAAGGAATGACCCTTGCCGGAGCGTGACCCGGTCATATCGGCCGGGGCCTCGGACGACCTCGATCTGCTGCGCGACGCCGCCCGCGAGGCGGGCGCGATCGCCATGCGCTATTTCGGCAAGAACCCGCAAGTGTGGATGAAGGGCGGCACCTCGCCGGTCAGCGAAGCCGACCACGCGGCGGACGCCTATTTGCGCGAGACCCTGCTTGCGGCGCGGCCGGACTATGGCTGGCTATCAGAGGAAACGACTGACGATCCGGCGCGGCTTCTGGCGCGGCGCACCTTTGTCGTCGACCCCATAGACGGCACCCGCGGCTTCCTCGAAGGTCTGCGCTCCTGGTGCGTCAGCGTCGCCGTGGTCGAGAACGGCCGCACGCTCACCGGTGTGCTCGAATGTCCGGCCAAGGGCGAAACCTATTGGGCGTTGCCTGGCCATGGAGCTTTCTGCAACGGCAAGCCGATTGCCGTGCGCCAGTTGGGCGAGACGGTCGAGATCGGCGGGCTGAAGCAGTTGATCGACCTGATGCCGCCGCAATGGCAAAGCCGGGTGCGGCGGGCGGCGCACATTCCCTCGCTCGCCTACCGGCTGGCGATGGTCGCCAACGGCACGCTCGACGCCACCTTCGTCAAGCCCAACGCGCATGACTGGGATATCGCCGCCGCCGATCTCATCTTGCGCGAGGCTGGCGGCGCCGTGCTCGACGGCCATGGCCGCGCGCCGCTTTATGCCGGGGAGATCATCCGTCACGGCGCGCTGGTCGCCGGCAGCGGGCAGTTGCTGACCGTGCTTGCCGGCGTCATTGCCGATACGGAAGCGTGATCGAAGGTTCCAAAGTCGGCAGCTTTGGGCTAGACCTGTCGCAAACTCACAATATGTGAAGGACCGAAATGGCCGCGGAAGACGGAAAGAAACAGCTTTTGCACCTGGTGTTCGGCGGCGAGCTGAAGAAGCTGGGAGGCACCGAGTTCCGCGATCTCGACGCGCTCGACATCGTTGGCGTTTATCCGGACTATCAAACCGCGCACACCGCGTGGAAGGCAAAGGCGCAAGCCAGCGTGGACAATGCCCATATGCGCTATTTCGTCGTCCATCTGCACCGGCTGCTCGACCCTGAAAGCAAGGCCGCCGGTTGACAGCGATGGAGCATGAAGCGGTGAAAGGGCAGCCCACCGGCGCCGCGGTCCGAAGAAGACGCGGCGGCAGTTCGAAGACATTCTGGCGCAAGATCCGCGAGCCGTTGGCGCAGTCGCGAATCGTCAAGAGCATGATCGTCAGCCTGCTCGCCCAGTTCGTCCGCCTGGTGCGCCTGACCAACCGCGTGGTCGAAGGCTCGGCTAAATTTTCAGGCGGCGACTACGCCGAATTCGAACCCGGCATCATCGCGCTCTGGCATGGCCAGCATCTGCTGACCCCAGCCTATTATCCCAAGGGACGGCCGCTGGTCGCCATGGTCTCGCGCAGCGCCGACGCCGAACTCAACGCGCTGATGATCGAAAAATTCGGCATCGAGGCGGTGCGCGGCTCCGGCGGGCGTGAAAGCACGAAGCATCTCGACAAGGGCGGCGCCAAGGCGCTCATCGCCCTGAAAAAGTCACTCGTGGCCGGCAAGAACGTCGCCATGATCGCCGACATTCCCCACGGCACGCCGCGCGACGCGGGGCTTGGTATCGTTCTGCTGGCACGCCTTTCCGGCCGGCCGATCATGCCTGCCGCCATCGCCACCAGCCGCCGCAAGGTGCTGGAAAGGAGCTGGGACAAGACCACCATCAACCTGCCGTTCGGCCGCTCCTCGATCGTCATCGGAACGCCGGTTTTCGTGCCGGCCAATGCCGACGAGGCCGAAATGGAGCGCAAGCGCCAGGAAGTCACGGCCGCGCTCAATGCCGCAACCGCCGAGGCCTATCGGCTCGTGGACGGCAGGCCATGAGCGTCGGCTGGGCGCGCGCCTTCCTGGCGGCCTACCGCCTTGCCGGTGCAGCCGCCTATCCGCTGATGGGTCCCTATGTCGCCTGGCGCACATCGCAGGGCAAGGAAGACCGCAGCCGCAGCCGTGAGCGCTACGGCGTTGCCGGGCGGCCGCGCCCCGAAGGGCCGGTGATCTGGATCCATGCGGCAAGCGTCGGCGAGACCCTTGCGGTCGTGCCGCTGGTGCAAAGCATCCTCGACTACGGTGTCAACATCGTGCTGACGACGGGAACAGTGACCTCGGCGCAGGTTGCCGACGAACGGCTGGGCGACCGCATCATCCACCAATATGTTCCGCTCGACCTGAAGCCGGCCGTCAGCCGCTTTCTCGATCACTGGCGGCCGGACCTGGCTATCATCGCCGAATCCGAGATATGGCCGATGACCATCCTCGAGCTCGGCGCCCGACACGTGCCGCAGGTGCTGGTCAACGGCCGGCTGTCCGACCGTTCGTTCAAATCCTGGAAGAAGCGCGCCAACATCGCCGAGGCGCTGTTCGAGAACCTCGCACACGTCGTTGCCCAGTCGGATGTCGACGGCGAACGGTTTCGCGCGCTTGGCGCCCGGCCGGTCACCGTGTCCGGCAACCTCAAGGTCGACACCTTGCCGCCCCCCGTCGACGAACGGGCGCTGGCGACGCTGAAGCGCCAGATCGCCGGCCGCCCGACCTGGGCGGCAATTTCGACCCATGACGGCGAGGAGGTGGTCGCGGCGGAAGTCCACGCCACGCTCTACAAGCGCCACCATGGCCTGCTGACGATTATCGTCCCGCGCCATCCCGACCGCGCCGAAGCGCTGGCCGCACAGATTTCCGGCATGGGCCTGAAGCTGGCGCGGCGCAGCAAGGGCGACCGGATCACCGCCGACACCGATATCCTCCTTGGCGATACGATCGGCGAGATGGGGCTTTATCTCCGGCTGACGGAAATCGCCTTTGTCGGCCGCTCGCTGACCTCGGAAGGCGGCCAGAATCCGCTGGAGCCGGCCATGCTCGACACCGCTGTGCTGGCCGGCCGCAACGTCCAGAATTTTCGCGAGGCCTATCAGCGCCTGCTCGACAGCGGCGGCGCCAAGCTGGTGCGCGACCGCGACATGCTGGCCGGCGCCGTCAATTTCCTGCTGAGCAATGAAGTTGCGCGCCATGAGATGATGGCGGCCGGTGCCGCCACAGTCGACCAGATGCGCGGTGCGCTGGCGCACACGCTGAAGTCGCTCGAGCCTTATATCCAGCCATTGATCGTCAAGTCGCGCCTGAAGGGCGCCGACGGGCGATAGGTGGCGTCGGAAGCACCACCTTTCTGGTGGGAAGCGCCGGACTGGCGGGTCTTTGCGCTGTCGCCGCTATCAGCCGTCTATGGCATCGTCGCCGGCCGCCGCATGCATCGGGCGGTACGTGAAAAGATCGACGCGCCAGTGCTTTGCGTCGGCAACTTCACCGTCGGCGGCAGCGGCAAGACGCCGGTCGCCATCGCGCTGGCAAAGCAGGCCAGGCGCATGCAACTCAATCCCGGATTCCTGTCGCGCGGCCATGGCGGCTCGTTCGCGCAGCCGCATGTCGTCGATGCCGGTCACGACGCTGCCAAGCATGTCGGCGACGAGCCGCTGCTTTTGGCCGAGCACGCGCCGGTTGCGGTGAGCCCCAACCGCGCTGCCGGCGCCAAGCTGCTCCTGGAAGCCCATGGTTGCGATTTCCTGATCATGGATGACGGTTTTCAGAGCGCGCGCATCCATATCGATTATGCGCTGGTCGTCGTCGACGCCCGTTACGGCATCGGCAACGGCCGGGTCATTCCGGGCGGTCCGCTGAGAGCCAACATCGTCGACCAACTGGTGTTCACCGACGGGCTGTTGAAGATGGGCGAGGGCGCTGCCGCCGACCAGGTCGTGCGCCAAGCGGCGCGCGCCGGCCGGCCGATCTTCGAGGCGCATGCCGAGCCCGCGGCCAAGGAGCGGTTCGCCGGCCGGCGGTTCCTCGCCTTTGCCGGCATCGGCCACCCCGAAAAATTCTTCGACACGCTGCGCGGCACTGGTGCGGAAGTGGCGCTGAGCCGATCGTTTCCGGACCATCACTTCTATGCCCCTGATGAACTCGCGGAACTGGCGGCAACCGCGCGCCGCGATGGACTGGGCCTCGTCACCACCGCCAAGGACGCCGCCCGGCTGCGCCACGGCGCTGCCCCGGCCGATTTCCTCGCTGAACTCGCCGTGCTGGAGATCGACGCCACGTTCGAACTCGACACTGTGCCGGAGCGCATCATCGACGAGACGCTGGATGCCTGGAGACAGCGCCGGCTGCGAGGGTAGGGCGCTCCCGCGTTGACACAGGATATTTCTCGCCGCTTATCACTATTATAAGTCAGACCGGCTTCAGCGCGGGGGGTGGAATGGTTAGGTTGCGGGCACTCTTTGTGGGCTTTGTTCTTGTGGCGATGGCGAACCCATCTTCGGCGCAGGCACCCACCGCGACCGACAGCGAATTTCTGGTCTCGGTCACCGAAGCGGACGGTGCTACCCACGTTCGGCCCTCAAACATTGTACCGCTTATCCCCGATAGCGCCTGCTTTGAAATGGCGCGTACTTCTGGCGCAAGGCGACAGACTGGTATCGGTCACCGAGGTGTTCGCGCTTCCCGCGGAGCCCAGGCAGTGGGGTGGTATCGACGGAAACGAATACAGCTTGAGCAAGCTATCGGGCGATCGAAGGGTCTCCGAGACCACCATGTTCTACAAACCGCAGGACGGATGGATCTCGCATGGCTGGTGCATGGCCGAGGGTGATCCGATCGGGCCGTATTCCATCAAAGTGCTTGTCGGAGATCGGCTTGTTCATAAATTCGACTTTTCGGTCGAAAACGCGCCGGCATCCTCAAAGCCATAGTCCTGCAGGCGTTCCAGGAAAATCAGATCGACGGTGAGCCTTGCTTTCCGGTGTGCCGATCTAACCCCGGCTGCGCAGGTCCGGATGCATCTCGATCTCGCGGCGCAGCGAGGCGGCGGCGCTGACATAGGGCTCCTGCCTGGCGACGCTCCAATATTTGAGCTCGTCCAGCGGAATGCTCTCGCCGGTCACCGCGCAGCGCACGAAGGCGCCGGGGCTGGTGACCTGGAAGTCGCCGTCGAGATAGCGGATACGGGCTTCCTTGCCGCCGGGGCCTTCGAAGCGGTTCATCATGGAGTGGTGCCAAGGTTCATGCTGATTTCATCGCCATAAATTGCCGGCAAGGTCAAGCTTGACGCAATGCTGAGGCGCTATTGTCGCTCCAAACCATTCTTATGGGACCGGCATGGACATTTCATCCGCCCGCCTGACCGCGCTGCTGCGTGAGGCCATGATGTTGGCAGCGTTGCCGTCGGCGAAGGCCGATCCGGCGAAAGCAGCACTTATAAAGGCGCTGGTGCAGCCGCCGACGCCGTCCGGCGCGCCTTTGCAGCCGGCAGCGGCGCCGGCGCTGCAGGCGCTGTTGTCCGCAGCCACCGCAAAGGGGCAGCAGACGGGTTCTGCCGAGGTCCTGCAAGCCTATCTGGCCCTTGCTGAACCTGGCGTCGAGGCGCCCGACGTTTCCGGGCCAATAGCGGCTGCGATAGGCAAGGCGACGCCAGCCAACGACGATGCACAGCGCGGTCTGCCGCTGCCGTCGGCCAAGGCCGAAGATGGCGCTGCCGCAAAGCCCGCAGGACTGCCCTGGTTTGCGCTTCTCGCACCCGTGGTTTCGCCGCAGCGCCGCGCTGCCACCACCGATATGCCAATGAAGCGGGAGCAGGCGACGTCTGGGCCGAATGATGCGGCCCAGCCGCAAGGCCGACAGCAGACGCGTGTCGGTCTGATGGCGCTGGCAACCGGGTTTCTGGCCGTCGCCATTGTCGGGCTAGCCCTGCTGGTGCTTCGCTGAGCACCGAACGATCGCCGCTATCGCTCGGCTTCGAGGAATGCTTCCATCTTGTCCATCGCCAGCCCCGCCTCGACAGCGATACGGCGTGAAAGTTCGGCGGCAGCCGTGCGTGGCCGCCCCAGCGGCCGGTCGAGCCAGTACGACACCGGGTTCAGCGCCGTGCGCTCGTCAACGGCGACGATGCGGCCTGCCTCCAACTGGTGTCCGGTCAGCGGTGGCCGCGCCAGCGCGATGCCGAGCCCGTAAGCTGCGGCGTCGAGCACCAGATTGTAGTCCTCGAAGCGGCGATCCTGCGGGCGCGGGCGGTAGTCCATCCCTTGCGCGGCAAACCAGGCACGCCACCCCGAAGCGTCGGAATCGTTGATCAGCGGAAATTTGAGCAGCCGGGCCGGGTCGCCGCGACCGATCTCGTGGGCAAGGCCGGGCGCGGCGACGGGAAAGACATGTTCCTCGAACAGCTTCACCGAGATGCGGCCCGGAATGCCGCCGCGGCCGCAGCGGACCGACAGGTCGATGCCTTCATCGGCAAGGTCGGCCTGGCGGATGTCGACGTCGAGGACGATGCGCAGCTTGGTGGGATTGTTCTCCAGCGCCGCCATGCGTGGCATCAGCCACAGCCCGCTGACGGAGGGTATCGAGGTCAGCCGCACCACGGCGGTTCCGCGCGGCTCGACCCAGCGGTCGGAATGGCTGGAGATCAGCGCAAAGGCTTCCGCCGTGCGCAGATGCAGGCGGTTGCCCTCGATGGTCAGCGAGACGCCGCGCGCGCCGCGGTCGAACACTTTCAGGCCCAGCCAGTCTTCCAGCTTGGCGATCTGCCGGCTGACGGCGCCGTGGGTGATGTTGAGCTTCTCGGCCGCGGCCGAAAAGCTCCCCGTTCGCGCCGCCGCATCGAAGGCGCGCAGGGTCTCGAGCGGCACCATTGTGTCTGAGCTGTGATCCACAGTCACAGGTGATCCTCGATTTGATCGTTTGTCAACTGCGCCGAAAAGGCGCTTTCTGCCTTTCAACACTCTGGGAACCCGAGGACAGGCAGATGAGCGCAACGACCAGCACGTCGAATCCGACACAGCGGATGGACACCACGGCGGCCATCGCCGTGGCGTTGACGGTGGTCGGCTGGGCCTCGGCCTTTCCGGCGATCCGTGCCGGCCTCGCCGCTTTCGGGCCGCTGGAACTCGGTGCGCTGCGCTTTGCCATTGCCGCGGTGCCGGCGGCGATCTTTCTTGCCGTCAAGCGCCCGGCGCTGCCGAGGCTCGACGAAGTGTGGCGCCTGGTCTTTGGCGGCGCCATCTTCGTCGCGCTCTACACTGTCATGCTCAATTTCGGCGAACTGACCGTGTCGGCGGGTGCCGCCGGTTTCATCATCAATGTCAGCCCGATCTTCACCGCCATCATGGCAATGGCATTGCTGGGCGAGCGCTTCTCAAGCTGGGCCTGGTTTGGCACGGCGATTTCTTTCGCCGGCATCGGCATCATCGCCGTGGCCGACGGCAATGGCTTGAGTTTCGACACCGGCGCGCTGCTGGTTCTTGGCTCCGCGCTGTGCTCGGCCATCAACACGATCGTCCAGAAGCCGCTCTTTGCCCGCCATCACCCGCTGACCATTTCGGCCTCCAACATGATCCTTGGCGCGCTTTGCCTGGCACCCTTTCTGCCAAGCGGCTTTGCGCAGGCCGCGGCCGCCAACACGGCCGGTATCGGCGCCGTGATCTTTCTTGGCATCGTGCCCAGCCTGATCGCCTATGCCGCATGGGCAACCGCACTGTCGCGCCTCCCGGCAGCGCGCGCGTCGAACTTCCTCTATCTGGTCTCGCCCATGTCGGCCCTGATCGGCTTCTTCTGGCTGGGCGAAGTGCCGACGCTACTTGGTATCCTCGGCGGCGCCCTGGCGCTGGGCGGCGTGATCGTGGTGAATTTAAAGCGTTAAAACAAATGATTTGAGCTGTTTTCGGACTCAAACCGAGAACCGCTTCCATCAGAATGCAGACACCCAGAGGAAGGACAGCTATGGTACGCTGCCTTCACTGGGGGACGGAATGGGAAGACTGTTCATATCGGCAATTTTTTTGCGTTTTGCTGCTGACCGGGAAAGCCGCCGCGGGCTGGTATCAGGTCGAAAACTACGAAGGCTCCATCGGACCTAACCCCGTCCACCTATCGCTGCAGAGATATGACAGTTTCGGCAGCGGGATTACGGTCGAGGGGAGCTATTTCCACGACGCGAAGCAAAGCCCGATAGCGGTGTACGGCAAGATCAGTGGCACCAGCGTCTTCCTTTGCGAGATTGCGGACGACAGGGAGTTCGACCGGGTGCTGGTCATGGGATCGAAAACGCCCGTTGGCACCACCGGATGTCCGTTTTCTCTCGACCTTGGCGAAAGCGGCGCAACAGGGACTTGGAGCAAGGGCTCGGACAAGTTCCCGATCACGCTGAAGAAGGTCGCAAACCTCGACGATACCGGTGAGGCGAAGGTTGACGGCACCGTCGAGATTCCCTTCTGGGCGCAGACAGCAACCCACAGATTTGCCGGGGTCTACGAGAAAGCGGGCTTTCTCGTCTGCATGAATAAGCTGCGGGTCATCGATAAGAAGAAAAAGAAGGTCGTTCAGGCAATCGCTTTCGATGACGACGATTGCGATGCCGGCATGCTGATGACTCCCATCTACATGAATGTTCAAAAACAGGTTGGGAGAAGCTTCGAGATAATCTCCGTGAATTTTCGCGGCGGTAGCGCCGGTTACTCAAGGGATTACGTTTTCTCTCATAGGTTCAAGGATTATCGCCTGTTGGTGAATTGAGCGTGTGGCCTGACCTGGCTTGTGCTCACCGCCGCCCAAACAGCCGCTCTATGTCGGCGAGCTTGAGTTCGATATAGGTCGGGCGGCCGTGGTTGCAGGTGCCGGAGCCGGGAGTCGCCTCCATCTGTCGCAGCAGTGCGTTCATCTCCTCGGCCTTGAGCAGCCGGCCGGAGCGCACCGAGCCATGGCAGGCCATGGTGGCGGCGATCTTGTCCAGCCGCTCTTTCAGCGTCTCGACGGTATCGTTGTCGGCGATCTCATCGGCAAGGTCGCGCACCAATTGCTGGACATTGGTTTCGCCGAGCATGGACGGCGTCTCGCGCACCGCCACCGCGCCGGGACCGAAACGCTCAATGCCGAGGCCGAACCGGGCCAGCGTTTCGGAATGCACGGCCAGCCGCTCGGCGTCCTCCTCCGGCAGGTCGACGATCTCCGGCAAGAGCAGCATCTGCGAGGGCACCGCGCGCGAGTGCAGGGCATTCTTCAACGCCTCGTAGACCAGCCGCTCATGCGCCGCGTGCTGGTCGACGATGACAAGCGAATCCCTCGTCTGGGCGACGATGTAGTTCTCGTGGACCTGCGCGCGGGCGGCGCCCAGCGCGGTGCCGAGCAGCGTCTCGGCCGGCTCGGCTGAGCCGGCACGCGTATCGGCGCTGGCGAGCGGACCGGCGTCGAATGCAGCCTGGTCGTTTTCGCGGAAGCCGGCGCCGTCAAATCCCATATCCAGCGGCCGCTGTGGCGAGCGGTCAAAGCCCGAAAAGCCCGAGGCCCGGTAGGCCGCGTCATAACTGCGATGACCGTTGGCAGGACCCGCATGGGCGTATGAGGCGGCTCCCGGCCGGAACGCCGCCATCATTCCGGCGGCACCGCTGGTGGCGGCGCGGATGCCGGCATTGGCCAGAGCCTCGCGGATGGCGCCGACGATCAGCCCGCGCACCAGGCCGGGGTCGCGAAAGCGCACATCGGCCTTGGCCGGGTGGACGTTGACGTCGACGGTCGCCGGATCGAGCGTCAGGAACAGCACGGTCACCGCGTGCCGGTCGCGCGGCAGCACATCGGCGAAAGCGCCGCGAATGGCGCCGGCAATCAGCTTGTCGCGCACCGGACGGCCGTTGACATAGGCATATTGCTGCAGCGCGTTGGCGCGGGTGAAGGACGGGATCGAGACGTGGCCGGTCAGGTGCACGCCGTCCCGGCTGGCGTCGATAGCGATGGAATTGTCGGGAAACTCGGCGCCCATCACCTGGGCGACGCGGCGCAGGCTGCCCTCGGTACTGTCATCGGTCGCCGGCAATTCCAGCGTCGAGCGGTCCGAGCCGGCCAGCGTGAAGCGCACGGCGGGGAAGGCGATGGCGATGCGCTTGACCACGTCGCTGGTGGCCGAGCTTTCGGCCCGCTCGCCCTTCATGAATTTGAGCCGCGCCGGCGTGGCAAAGAACAGGTCGCGCACCTCGACCGTTGTGCCGCGATTGGCCGCCGCCGGTTTGACCGCCGAAACGCGGCCGCCTTCGATGGCGATCTCGGCGGCAGCGACGCCTGCGGTCGTGCGCGAACGGATCGACAGCCGCGCCACCGAACCGATCGACGGCAGCGCCTCGCCACGGAAGCCGAGCGAGCGGATATCATGAATGTTGTCGGCAAGTTTCGAGGTGCAGTGGCGCGCAATGGCCAGCGCCAGTTCCTGTTCGGGGATACCGGAGCCGTCATCGGTGACGCGGATCAGGTTCAGCCCGCCGCCGGCAGTGACGACCTCGACGCGGGAGGCGCCGGCGTCGAGCGCGTTTTCGACCAGTTCCTTCACCACGCTCGCCGGACGCTCGATGACTTCGCCGGCGGCGATCTGGTTGATCATCGTTTCGGAAAGCTGGCGAATGGGCATGGGGGTATTATAGGCGGATTCGAAGGGTGTGCGGAAGGCTTCAATGAATGCCGGACATTGGAGACGCCAGCGGGACAGCACCCCCCCTCTGGCCTGCCGGCCATCTCCCCCGCAAGGAGGGAGATCAGATGTCACGACGGCTTTCGCCAATCTCCAATGCTTGAAGGGTGACGCGACATATGAACTGCCAATCTCCCCCCTTGCGGGGGAGATGTCCGGCAGGACAGAGGGGGGTGTGAAGGAACTCCGCGATAGTGACTACGCTGCAACCGATTTCAAGCCTGCGCCGCCAGCCAGTCCCTGACTTTCCGCGCATTCTCGCTCAACTCCCGGTTCTTCGGCCAAACCACATAGAACGCCTTGCCGGTTCTCAGCACATGGTCGGTCACCGGCACCAGCAGCCCCGACGCCAGGAGCCGTTCGGCCAGATGCCGCCAGCCGAGCGCGATGCCCTGGCCCTCCATGACGCCCTGGATCACGAGGCCGTAATCGTTGATGCGCAGGCCGCGCGCGGTGTTGTCGAGCCTGCCGCCCGCAGACTGGAACCATTCGTCCCAGCTAGCCGCCTCGCGGTAGGGCTCCTCGAGGTGGATCAGGCGATGCGTCGCCAGCTCCGCGACGCTCCTTGGCATGCCGAATTTCGCGAGATAGCTGGCGCCAACCACCGGAAAAATCTCCTCGTCGGCCAGCGGCAGCGAATGATAATCGGCCCAGTCGCGCGGTTCGCCGCCGCGAACGGCGAGCGGGATGCCCTCGGCGATGATGTCGAGATCACGGTCGGCGGTCTGGATGCGCAAGTCGATGCCCGGCAGTTCGTCGCGGAACTGCTGCAGGCGCGGCATCATCCAGAACGAGCCGAAGGCGGTCGACGCCGCCAGCGTGACATGGCCGCCGCTCGCCTGCAGGCGCAGATCCTCGGCCGATTTGCGGATATGCGACAGACCGAGCGAGACGTCGGCATGGAAGCGTTCGCCCGCTTCTGTCAGGACGACCTGGCGGTGGCGGCGCTGGAACAGCTGCGCGCTAAGCTGTTCCTCCAACCCGCGCACCGCATAGGAGACGGCGGCCTGCGTCATGCCGAGCTCGCGCCCGGCAGCGGTGAAGCTCGACAGCCGGCCCGCCGCCTCGAAGACGATCAGGCTGCCGGCCGAGGGCAGGAGGTGGCGCAGGCTTCGCATAAGCTGAGCTTATACAAGAGATCAGGATTTTCCAGCATCACATCCATATTTCCTCTCGCTAACTTGGTTGGACGGAATGAGGAGGCTCCATGAACGCACCGGCCGCTGAACTGACCGAGCAAACCCACCGCCGCGGCGGCGGTCGCCTCGGACGCAAGGCGCTGAGGAGCGCCCCCGTCACCTCGTTCCCGACGCTGGTCCGCGAGATCCCCACCTACCAGATGGTCCCGGACGAGGCGGTGGAACTGATCCACCAGGAGTCACTCGCCATCCTCGAAGAGGTCGGTTGCGAGTTCCGCGACGACGAGGCGATCGCCATGTGGAAGGTGGCGGGCGCCGACGTGTCCGAGACACGCGTCCGCATCGACCGCGGCCTGCTGATGGAACTGGTCGCGAAGGTTCCGTCCGAATTCACCCTCAATGCGCGTAATCCCGAGCGCACCGTGCGCGTCGGCGGCAAGAACTCCATCTTCGCGCCGATGTATGGCGCGCCTTACGTGCGCGACCTCGACAACAACCGGCGTTATGGCACGCTTGAAGACCTCAACAATTTCCACAAGCTCGCCTACATGGCCCCGGCGCTGCATTCGTCGAGTTCGATCATCTGCGAGCCGATGGAGATCGCGGTGCCGAAACGGCATCTCCACATCATCCATTCGGCGCTGAAGCATTCCGACAAGCCGTTCATGGGCATCGTTACTTCCAAAGACCGCGCCGAAGACACGATGGCGATGGCGGGCATCGTCTTTGGCGAAGATTTCGTTCGCGACAACCCGGTGCTGGTGTCGATTACCAACTGCAACTCGCCGCTGGTGTGGGACGCCACCATGCTGGACGCGATGAAGGTCTATGCGCGCAGCAATCAGCCGCTGATCCTGGCTCCCTTTGCGCTGTGCGGCGCATCGACTTCGGCCTCGGCCGTCGGCGCGGTGGCGCAGGTCAATGCCGAAGCACTGGCCGGCGTCGCTTTCACCCAACTGCTGCGCCCGGGTTCGCCGCAAATCTACGGCCAGTTCATGGTGACGGTCGACATGAAGACCGGCGCGCCGATGGGCGGCACGCCGGAAGCCGCCCAGATGATGTATCTGATGGGCGCGCTGGCGCGGAAATACAAACTGCCCTGGCGAACCTCCGGCTTCCATGTCGGCTCCAAGCTCAACGACGCCCAGGCCGGCTATGAATCCAACATGCTGATGCATGCCGCCATCCTCGCCGGCGCCAATTATATCTGGCACTCCGCCGGCTGGTTGGAGGCCGGGCTGACATGCGGCTATTCGAAATTCGCCACCGACTGCGAGCAGCTTGTCGGCTGGTACAAATATGCCGGCGGCCTGCCGTTCGACGACTTCAAGGAGGCCATGGCGGCGATCCGCGAGGTCGGGCCGCAGGGCCATTTCCTCGGCACCCAGCACACGCTCGATCATTACGAGTCGGCATTCTTCATGCCCACCATCATGGATTTCAACTCCTACGAACAATGGAAGGCTGGAGGGGCGAAGGACCACGACACGCGCGGCCGCGAGAAAGCCCGCAACATGCTGGCCGACTATGAAGAGCCGAAACTCGATGAGGGTATTGCCGAGGGCCTCAGGGACTTTATCGCGCAGCGCGAAGAGAGGCTGCCCGACAGCGTTAGCTAAGAGAACGACGAATGAGTTGATAACGGGCGAAGACCCGATGGGAACCACAAGGGAGAAAGACATGACACTTTTCAAAAGCAATGGCGATCGCGTGCCAACGGCCATCGAGGCGATGGCGCAAGAGACGCGTGCTGGCCGTATGGACCGGCGCGAGTTTCTTGCATTGGCAAGTGCGTTCGGCGCATCGACGGCGCTGGCCTACGGCATGATCGGCCTTGCCGCGCCGGGACAGGCTTTTGCCGAGGAGCCGAAGAAGGGCGGCACGCTGCACATATCGATGTCGGTCAAGGCCCAAAAAGATCCGCGCACCTATGACTGGGTGGAACTCGCCAACATCTCGCGCTGCTGGCTGGAGCCGCTGGTCCGCTACACCAGGGAATTCACCTTCGAGCCAGTGCTGCTCGAAAGCTGGGACATCAATGACGACGCCACGGAATACACGTTGCATGTGCGCAAGGGCATCACCTGGAACAATGGCGATGCTTTCAACGCCGATGACGTGGTCTTCAATGTTACCCGCTGGTGCGAGAAGAAGGTCGCCGGCAACTCCATGGCCGCTCGCGTCGGCGGGCTGATCGACGAAAAGTCGGGCAAGGCCAGGGAAGGCGCGATCGCCAAGGTCGACGACAATACGGTCAAGCTGACGCTCAGCGCGCCCGACATTTCGCTGATCCCGAACCTCACCGATTATCCCGCGCTCGTCGTCCACCGCAATTTCGACGCCGAAGGCGCCGATCCGGTCAAGAAGCCGATCGGCACGGGCCCGTTCGAACTGGTCTCCTACGATGTCGGCCAGAAGGCGGTGGTCAAGCGTCGTGAAAACGGCAAGTGGTGGGGTGGTGAAGCGCCGCTCGACAGCGTCGAGTTCATCGACTACGGCACCGACTTCAACGCTTCGATCAACGCCTTCGAATCCGGCGAGATAGACCTCAATTTCGAGACGCCGGCCGACTTCATCGACATCCTGGATAAGATGGGGCTGGAGAAGTCCGAGGTTGCGACGGCAACCACGCTGGTTGCCCGCACGAACGTTACCCACAAGCCCTATGACGACCAGCGGGTGCGCAACGCGCTGCAGATGGCGGTCGACAACAATGCGGTGCTGGAACTCGGCTATGCCGGGCGAGGGACGGTCGGTGAAAACCACCATGTCAGCCCTATCCATCCTGAATATTTCGCACTGCCCAAGAAGACGCGCGACGCGGCCGGCGCCAAGAAACTGATGGCCGACGCTGGGCAGGCCGATTTCGAGCACGAGCTGATCACCGTCGAGGACGATTGGCAGAAGAACACCGGCGACGCGATTGCCGGCCAACTGCGCGACGCCGGCATCAAGGTCAAGCGCACGGTGCTGCCGGGCTCGACCTTCTGGAACGACTGGACGAAATATCCCTATTCGATGACCATCTGGTACATGCGCCCGCTTGGCGTCCAGGTCCTGGCGCTTGGTTATCGCACCGGCGAGGCCTGGAATGAATCGGCCTATTCCAACCCGGACTTCGACGCCAAGCTGAAGCAGGCGCTGTCGCTGATCGATGTGGAGAAGCGGCGTGAGGTGATGAAGGATGTCGAGCAGATCCTGCAGGATTCCGGCGTCATCATTCAACCCTTCTGGCAGAAGCTCTACAGCCACATGAACAAGAAGGTGAAGAACTACGGCGTCCACCAGACCTTCGAGATGGACCTGCAGAACGTCTGGCTTGATGGCTGAGACGGTGCAGCCGGGGCTTCATGAGCCGCAAAAAAACCGATATGCAGGATGTCTGGTATTGCACCTTGCCGCCAAACGTCCGGAGATCCTGCATGAAACCGATAGTGCTTGCCGCTGTCTTTTCGATTGCCTTGCCAGCGACAGTGCTGGCCGGGCCGGCTTCCAACGCGGTGAAGTTCTTTTATGTGCCTGAAGTGAAATTCGAGGGAGACGCAAAGTACCGCGACCGCTTCACCGAGCCGGTGACCAAGCTGTTCGATCTCAACGACCAGGCAACGAAGAACAAGCCCGACGAAGTCGCCTGCCTCGACTTCGATCCCGGCCTCGACGCCCAGGATTTCGACCAGAAGTCGATTGCCAAGACATTGAAGCTGGCCGAGACCGTCAATGGCGATACGGCCGAAGTCACCGCCACCTTCAGCCTTTTTGCGGAAGGCGATGATTCCAAACGCGAAATGGTGTGGTCGCTGAAGAAAATCGACGGCAAATGGAAGGTCGCCGACATCACCTCCAAGACCAGCAGCTGGACGCTGAGCGCGCTGGAATGCATGCCCGACAAAGCGCCGGAGTGATCCCGTGCTCCGCCGTGTTGCCTTGGCGCTGTCGCCCATGTGCGTGCTGTCGGTGGGTATGAGCGCAGCCGCAGCACAAGGCCTGTTGGGCCCGCCGCCAGCCAATGCGCCGGCCGTGACGGCACCGGCCGGCGCAGCACCGCCCGCAAATCCACCCGGGACAGCGGTGGAACCGGCGACACCGCCGGTTGGGTGGCCGCCGGCCGACGCCCCACCGGCCGCACCCATTCTGCCGGGATCCCCGACGGCGGTGGTGCGGCCATTTTACGATCAGGTGGGACTGGAGATCGATCCGGCGCAGCGCAGCCACTTCATCGACCCGGCAAAAACCGTTCTCGACAAGAGCGACGCGTTGCGCACATCCGGGCAGGGAGAATGTCTCGACCCCAACATGGCGCTCGACAATGCCGACTATGACAAGACCGAGATCGATAAGAGCCTGAAGACACTCGAAGCGATCAATGGCGACCAGGCCAAGGTCATTGTCGCCTTCGTCGTCGCCGGCAACCCGCATCGCCTTGAATGGAAATTCAGGAAAGTCGACGGCGACTGGAAGATATCCGATCTGCTTTCGGTGACCGGTGAATGGGCGCTCAGCCAGTATCAGTGCGAATAATGTTGATTGAGGGTCAGCGCCTGCGATCCTTCGCGCCCCCCTCTGTCCTGCCGGACATCTCCCCCACACGGGGGGAGATCAGCAGTTCCAGCGTCTCGCCCGCTCCGCATCATTTGAGATTAGCTAAAGCCTATGTGGCGGCCAATCTCCCCCCGTGTGCGGGAGATGTCCGGCAGGACAGAGGGGGGCGCTGTCCCGCTAAAGTTCCGCAAAATAGCTTCAGCCCCTTCCGCGATAGGGGGCAACGCCGGTGTCGGGCAACCAGGCGCCTTCGGGCGGAGCGCCGGTCTGCCAGAAGACATCGATCGGAATGCCGCCGCGCGGATACCAATAGCCGCCTATGCGCAACCACAGCGGCTTCGTTGCCGCCACAATGCGGCGGCCGATCATCACCGTGCAGTCTTCATGGAAAGCGCCATGGTTGCGAAACGAAGTCAAAAACAGTTTGAGCGACTTCGATTCCACAAGGGTGGCATCGGGTGCGTAGTCGATGACGATATGAGCGAAATCCGGCTGTCCGGTTACCGGGCAGAGCGAGGTGAATTCCGGGCAGGTGAAGCGCACGATCGCCGGCGGTCCGTCGCCGCGCTGGAACGGCACGGTCTCCAGGACCGCGGTCTCCGGGCTCTGTGGCGTCTCGACGTGGGCGCCGAGCTGGGTGAGGGTTTTGGTATCGATCATCGTGGTTTTCCTGGGGATTTTCCGCGCTCATTAGCATCGGATCAAAAAGTGTGCAGCGATTTTCGGATAAATTCGATGCTCAAGACAA
This sequence comes from Mesorhizobium sp. M0862, assembly GCF_040319795.1. Classification (NCBI taxonomy): domain Bacteria; kingdom Pseudomonadati; phylum Pseudomonadota; class Alphaproteobacteria; order Hyphomicrobiales; family Phyllobacteriaceae; genus Mesorhizobium; species Mesorhizobium sp. M0862. Next base: position 16,059 of record NZ_JAMYOJ010000022.1, on the reverse strand, counting down.
GAACTGGAGCAGCGCGCGCTGCTCCGACACAAACTGGAATGGCAGGAAGATGATGACCAGCAACGACCCGCTTCTCCAGCCTTACCAGCTCAAACACCTGACGCTGAAGAACAGGGTGATGTCGACCAGCCACGAGCCGGCCTATTCAGAGGACGGCATGCCGAAACAGCGCTACCGGCTCTACCATGCCGAAAAGGCCAAGGGCGGCATGGCGCTGACCATGACGGCGGGCTCGGCCATCGTCTCGCGCGACAGCCCGGCCGCCTTTGGCAATCTGCATGTCTATGACGACCGCATCGTGCCGTGGCTGGCCGAACTGGCGGACGCCTGCCACGAGCATGACTGCAAGGTGATGATCCAGATCACCCATCTTGGTCGCCGCACCGGCTGGAACAAGGCCGACTGGCTGCCGGTGCTATCGGCTTCGCCGGTGCGTGAGCCGGCGCACCGCGCGTTCCCCAAAACCATCGAGGACTGGGACATCGAGCGTATCGTCGCCGACTATGCGTCCGCTGCGCAGCGCTGCCAGGCCGCCGGCCTCGACGGCATCGAGTTCGAATCCTACGGCCATCTGATGGACGGCTTCTGGTCGCCGGCCACCAACCATCGCGACGACGAGTTCGGCGGTTCGCTCGACAACCGGCTGCGCTTCACCGACATGGTGCTGGATGCCGTGCGGGCGGCGGTCGGCGAAAAATTCGTCGTCGGCATCCGTATGGTCGCCGATGAGGATTTTGACAAAGGCCTGTCGAAGGAGGAGGGCGTTGAGATCGCCCGGCGGTTGGCCGGTTCCGGCAAGGTCGATTTCCTCAACATTATTCGCGGCTCGATCGAGAGCGATGCGGCACTAACCAAGGTCATCCCGGTCGCCGGCATGCGCTCTTCGCCGCATCTCGATTTTGCCGGCGAGGTGAGGGCGGCGACGAAGTTCCCGACCTTCCATGCGGCGCGGATTTCCGATGTCGCCACGGCGCGCCATGCCATCGCCACCGGCAAGCTCGACATGGTCGGCATGACCCGCGCCCATATCGCCGATCCGCACATCATCAAGAAGGTCATGGAAGGCCGCGAGCACGAGATCCGGCCTTGCGTCGGCGCCACCTATTGCCTCGATCGTATCTATGAAGGCGGCGAGGCGCTCTGTGTCCACAATGCGGCGACCGGCCGCGAGGCCGAGATTCCGCATATCATCCTGAAGACCGAAGGGCCCAGGCGGAACGTCGTTGTCGTTGGCGCTGGCGCTGGCGGGCTCGAGGCAGCTCGCGTGATGGCCGAACGCGGCCATCATGTCACGGTGCTTGAAGCCTCCGGTCAGGCCGGCGGCCAGGTTCGGCTGGCAACGCAGAACCCGCGCCGCAAGGAGTTGATCGGCATCATCGACTGGCGGCTGGCCGAACTCGACCGGCTCGGCGTCGGGATCCGCTACGACACCTGGGCCGAGCAGGACGAAGTGCTGGCGCTGTCGCCCGACGTGGTGGTGATCGCCACCGGCGGCCTGCCACAGAACCCGCCGCTGACATCAGGCGACAATCTCGTCACGTCGAGTTGGGACATCATGGCCGGCAGCATCAAGGCGGCGGAGAACGTGCTGCTCTTCGACGACAATGGTGGCCACCAGGGCATGGGCGCGGCGGAGCTGATCGCCAATGCAGGGTCAAAACTGGAGCTGGTTTCGCCGGAGCGCTTCTTCGCCCCCGAAATGGGCGGCATGAACCACGTGCCCTATATGCGCGCCTTCCAGGAGAAGGGCGTCACCATCACCATCAACACCAGGCTGCGCTCGGTACGGCGCGAGGGCAACCAGCTGGTCGCCGAACTCGCCTCCGACTTTGCCGACGGCTGGCGCGGCGAGAGGCGGGTCGACCAGGTGGTGGTCGAGCACGGCACGGCGCCGCTCGACGATCTCTATCTCCAGCTGAAACCGCTGTCGAAGAATGGTGGCGCGGTCGACTATGAGCGGCTGGTCGGCGGCGGCGATATTTTTCCTTCACGCAATCCCGAAGGCGGCTTCGTGCTGTTGCGCATCGGCGATGCAGTCGCCTCGCGCAACATCCATGCCGCCATCTATGACGGCATCAGGTTCGGCTTGCGGGTTTGAGCCTACAAGCCGGCCTACGGCTTGTTCCAAAGCTCGATCTCACCCTTCCGGCGGGCGCATCTCGATCGATCAAAGTGATGGGTGGCGCGCAGCCAAACCTCTGTGCGGAGAGCCACCTTGCACATCCGTCCGAACTGCGCGCCGCGTACGCCACCAGCCGAGAGCCAGGCGACGCACGATGCGGAATGGTCTTCAACCGGGAGGCGACGCGCGGCAGGGCTCAAATCATCCTGGCGGTCGCCATGCAAAGCACGGTGAGCACCAGCAGCCAGGCGGCGATGCGCTCGCCGCGGGCCATTTTGGTGCGCAGCGCCGCTTCCGTTGCGACGTCCGCGCCGGCAAGCTGCCGGCTGGTCTTGCGGACGACGACGCTGAGAACGCCGGCAGCGGCGAAGGCGGCCAGGATGCCTAGCGCCAGCACCATTTCCATCGAGCCGAAATAGGCGCCGTGGAAGAAATACCAGAGCAGGGCGCCGGTCACGAACACCATGCCGGCCGAGCCCATTTGCGGTCCGATAAAGCGCTCCGCCCTGATCTCGGGGTCGCGGGCAAGCGTGATGGTGGTGCCGGCCCAGAACACACCGGCCATGACGTGAAGGCCGATAACGACGATGTAGACATATTGCATGACCGCTTCCTCCTTGCCCGCCGCCCGTCCTCGGATCCCTGTCGAATGCAGGATGATACGAACTCGGTAGATCGACACCCATGATAGTTAGGTATCAAATGGTTCGATGTCAATGTATAATGCCGCGTTCCATCGCTCGGCGCCTTGTTCTACTGTCGGCGCATGACTCCCTTTGACCGTCCGCCAATCGGCATGAATCTCGCGCGCACCTCCAAGCTGGTGGCGCAGGCATTTGACGCCGCTTTGGTCGAGGCCGGGGGCACGCTGCCGGTGTGGCTGACCTTGCTTTCGGTCAAGTCGAGCGAGCTTGCCAACCAACGCGAACTTGCCGGCATGATCGGCATCCAGGGCGCCACGCTCACCCACCATCTCAACGCCATGGAGGCGCAAGGCTTGCTGACGCGCCGCCGCGATCCGGACAACCGCCGGGTTCATCTGGTCGAGCTGACGCAGGCGGGCGAAACGATGTTCCTGAAGCTGCGGGCGGCGGCTCTCATCTTCGACAAGCGGCTGCGCGCGGGATTGCCGGACGACAGGCTGGCGGAGTTCGCCGAGGTGCTGGCGGCATTGCGGGCGAATGTCGCGCCGGCCAAATGACCGGCACCGGTGGGCAATAGTCTAGGCTAAATTGCCCTGAAGCACCTTCAGCTTGGCTTTCTTCGGGCTGCGCGCCAGCAGCCATTCGCGCGCTTTGTCCTGCGGCATCGGGAAGGCGATGGAATAGCCCTGCACCTGATCGCAGCCGATTGCCATCAGCGAATCGAGCTCGGCTTCGGTTTCCGCGCCCTCGGCGACGATCGAAATGCCGAGACCGCGCGCCAGCTCGGTGATGGCGCGCACGATCTTGGTGTTGTCGCCATTCTCGTTGATGTTCTGGACGAAGCGGCGGTCGATCTTCAGCCGGTCGATCTCGTTGGGATTGACGTGGCTGAGCGAGGCATAGCCGGTGCCGAAATCGTCGAGCTCAAGATGGACGCCGGCAGCGCGGATGTGGCGCAGCTTCGCCGCGATGCCCGTCTTCTCGTCGTCGAGAATGACGGATTCGACGATTTCCAGCGACAGTTTCTGCGGAGCAAGGCCGGCCTTTTCCAGCGTCGCGAACAGGAAGCGGTCGAAGTCGGGTTCGCGCAGCTCGGTGCCGGACACGTTGACGGCAAGCCGGCCGAAAGCGATGCCGGCGCGATCCCATTCGGCTGCTTGCTCGATCGCCTTGGTAAAGACGATGCGGCCGATCTCGGGCATGAAGCCGCATTTTTCGGCGACCGGAATGAACTCGCCCGGCGCAATCATGCCGCGCTCGGCATGCTTCCAGCGCACCAGCGCCTCGATGCCGCTGATGGCGCCGTTGCTCAGCGACACCTGCGGCTGGAAATAGACTTGGAAGGCGTTCTCCGAAATCGCGACCTTGATGTCGTGCTCGAGCTGCTTGCGGTAGTCTAGCTCGCGCCTGAGTTCCTCGGAGAAGAACGAGAAGCTGCCGCCGCCGAGCTTTTTGGCGGAATAGAGCGCGAGGTCGGCGTGGACGAGCAGATCCTCGGCATTGTCGGCGTCGATGGGATAGACGGCAATGCCGGCGCTGGCCCCTGGAAGGATGGTCGTGCCCTGGAAGGTAATCGGCTCGTTGATCTCCTCCAGGATGCGCCGGGCCAGCATGTTGATGTCCTCGGGGCCGCCGGCGCCATTGAGGATCATCACGAATTCGTCGCCGCCAAGGCGCGCGCAGAGATCCGACGCACGGCAGGAATCGCGCATGCGCTGCGCGGTGACGACCAGCACATAGTCGCCGGCGGCGTGGCCGAGTGTGTCGTTGATCTGCTTGAACCGGTCGAGGTCGAGCTGGATGACCGCCAGCCTCTCGCGCCGGCGATGCGCGCCCTTGATCAGCGTTTCGAAGTGGTCGGTCAGGAAGGTGCGGTTGTGCAGGCCGGTCAGCCCGTCATGTACGGCGATGAAGGCCATCGAGTTGCGGGCATCGACAAGCTCGTGCGTCTTGCGCAGGATCGCCTTCGACATCGGCCGGAAGATGAAAAGCGCCACCAGGACGATGACGCCGATGGTGGCGTAGAACAAGGTGCGATGGAGATCGAGGAGCTTTTCCGACCGCTCGTCTGCGAATGCGGCGATGCGTTGGCCGAGCGCGGCATAACCCGACAGCGTCGCATTGGCGACGGAAGCATCGAGATTGACGCGCTCGCCGCCGCCCTTGTAGGCGGCATTGCCGGAGAGCTGGGATTCGAAGGACGAGATCAGCCTTTCGCCATTGGCGACCAGCCCGACCGAGAAATAGTCGAGGTGGAACGGCTTGCCGTAAAGGACGCTCTCGATCGACTTTGGATCGGACAATGCTGGCGACAGTGGGTCGGCTCCCGTCTGTTTGAGCAGCAGGTCGTAGTTCGTCTCGAACTCGGCGGTCGCCTGTTTCAGCGCGGCAACCAGGGCCGGCTGCTTGTCACGCGCGGCGGAGCCGGTTGCGCTGGTCAAAAAGACAATGCGCTGCGACAGCGCCTTCTGGGTGCTGACGATGTCGAGCAGAGTATGGTTGTGCTGTTGCGCCGCCATCATCTGCTGCAGCAGGATGAAGGAGGCCATCACCATGGCGGCGATGATCAGCAGCGCCAGCCAGTAGCCGCTCTTGATCAGCAGGATGAGTTTGCCCGAGACGGTTTGCGCCGGCTGCTGCGACATATTCTAGGTGACCCCTCGGTCGACGGATTTCTGCCACCGATTCGTGGCAAGAACACCATTGCCTTGAAAGGGTTAACAGGTTTGGAAGCCGGCGGAACTGCTGCTTCCGCAGTAAACGAAAGCTGCCGAGATGGTTATCATGTTCTTTCGCGGCATGGCCGTATTCGCGTGCCTGCTACTCTAGCATGCTGGCCATGCGATCGGATCGCGCCAGGGTTGAGGCAGCCGCGCCACCGAAGCGGTCGCTTTTGCGGTGGATTTTTAGTGCGCGTAGCGCGACAGTCGCGCCAATCTCAACAGGACCTGATCATGAGCGCGGCATTCCTCTCCCATATCGACAACGAACTGCAAGGGCTGAAATCCGCCGGGCTCTACAAATCCGAGCGGGTGATCACCTCGACCCAGTCGGCTGAGATCGAAGTCGGCGGCGACAAGGTGCTGAACTTCTGCGCCAACAACTATCTCGGCCTCGCCGACAGCTCAGAATTGCGCGATGCAGCCAAAGGCGCGCTGGACCGCTACGGCTACGGCATGGCTTCGGTGCGTTTCATCTGCGGCACGCAGGAAGAGCACAAGCAGCTTGAAGCAACGATTTCATCATTCCTCGGCATGGACGACACCATCCTTTACGGCTCCTGCTTCGACGCCAATGGCGGCCTGTTCGAGACACTGCTCGGCGAGGAGGATGCGATCATTTCCGATGCGCTGAACCATGCCTCGATCATCGACGGCGTGCGACTGTCGAAGGCCAAGCGTTTCCGCTACGCCAACAACGAGATGGCCGATCTCGAAGCCCGGCTGAAGGAGGCGAAAGACTGCCGCTTCCGGCTGATCGCCACCGACGGCGTGTTTTCTATGGACGGCATCATCGCCAATCTGAAAGGCGTCTGCGACCTCGCCGACAAATACGACGCCATGGTGATGGTCGACGACAGCCATGCCGTCGGCTTCGTCGGCAAAAACGGCCGCGGCTCGGCCGAGCATTGCGGCGTCGAGGGCAGGGTGGACATCATCACCGGCACGCTCGGCAAGGCGCTGGGCGGCGCCTCGGGCGGCTACACCTCGGGCAAAAGCCAGGTGGTCGACTGGCTGCGCCAGCGCTCGCGGCCCTATCTCTTCTCCAACACGCTGATGCCGGCGATCGCCGGCGCCTCGATCAAGGTGTTCGAGCTGATCCGAAATGGCGACGCCCTGCGCCAGCGCCTCTATGCCAATGCGGCGCGCTTCCGGTCCGAGATGGGCAAGCTCGGCTTCACGTTGGCCGGCGCCGATCACCCGATCATCCCGGTGATGCTGGGCGATGCCAGCCTGGCGCAGGAAATGGCGGCGCGTATGCTGAAGCGCGGCATCTATGTCATCGGTTTTTCGTTCCCGGTGGTGCCGAAAGGCCAGGCGCGCATCCGCACGCAGATGTCGGCGGCGCATTACGCCGCCGACATCGACCGCGCCGTGGCGGCATTCGCCGCAGTCGGCAAGGAACTGGGCGTCATTTCCTGATCGCCAAAAGCGATTCCGGATCAAGGGATTCAAGGGACAAAAGCATGTCGAACATGATGAAGGCGCTGGTGAAGGCCAAGGCCGAACCGGGCATCTGGATGGAAGAGGTACCGGTGCCGGAGATCGGCCCCAACGACGTGCTGATCAAGGTCAAGAAGACGGCGATCTGCGGCACCGACGTCCACATCTACAATTGGGACCAGTGGGCGCAGAAGACCGTGCCGGTGCCGATGGTGACCGGCCATGAATTCGTCGGCACGGTGGCTGATTTCGGCGCTGCGGTCACCGAATACAAGGTCGGCCAGCGTGTTTCGGGCGAAGGCCATATCGTCTGCGGCCATTGCCGCAATTGCCGCGCCGGGCGAGGGCACCTCTGCCGCAACACGCTCGGCGTCGGCGTCAACCGTCCCGGCGCCTTCGGCGAATATCTGGCGATCCCGCAGCACAATGTCGTGCCGATCCCCGACGATGTGCCCGACGAAATCGCCGCGATCTTCGATCCGCTCGGCAATGCCGTCCACACCGCCCTGTCCTTCGATCTCGTCGGCGAAGACGTGCTGGTCACCGGAGCCGGACCGATCGGCATCATGGGCGCGCTGGTGGCGCAATGTGTGGGCGCGCGAAAAGTGGTCATCACCGACATCAACCCGGTGCGGCTGGCGCTGGCCAAAAAGCTCGGCGTCCAGCATGTCGTCGACGCCTCGAAGGAAAAGCTTAGGGATGTCATGCCGGCGCTCGGCATGACCGAAGGTTTTGATGTCGGCCTGGAAATGTCGGGCGCCGCGCCCGCCTTCCGCGACATGATCGACACCATGAACAATGGCGGCAAGATCGCCATTCTCGGCATCGCGCCGACCGGCTTCGAGATCGACTGGAACAAGGTCATCTTCAAGATGCTGCACTTGAAGGGCATCTACGGCCGCGAGATGTTCGAGACTTGGTACAAGATGATCGCCTTGGTGCAGGGGCCGCTGGATGTATCGGGTCTGATCACGCACCGCATCGGGATTGATGATTTTCAGGTGGGGTTTGATGCGATGAGGAGCGGCAGTTCGGGTAAGGTGGTGATGGATTGGTAGGCGCAGAGGCACGTTCTAGCTGGAGAAGCCGGCGGGACAGCACCCCCCTCTGTCCTGCCGGCCATCTCCCCCGCAAGGAGGGAGATTGGCAGCTTTGACGGCTCGCCAACCTCTGCAACATTGGAGATTGGCGAAAGCCTTCGCGACATCTGATCTCCCCCCTTGCGGGGGAGATGTCCGGCAGGACAGAGGGGGGTGTGAAGGATCACGGCGGAGCAGATTCTTTATTCACCCAACGCTCCCTCCAGCGCCGCCACGCCGCTCACAATCGCTGTCCGCTCCTCTGTGCTCAGCCTCTCCAGCAACTCCCGTTCAAACGCCTTCGCCAGCGGCACCATTTCGCCATAGGCCGCCAGCCCCGCCTTCGTCAGCGCCAGATGCTCTACACGTCGATCATTCTCGTCGGTTGTGCGTACCAGCCAGCGCCGCCGCTCAAGCTCGGCCACCGCGCGCGACACCTTGGTCTTGTGCATGGCCGACTGCTCGCCAAGCGCTGTCGCCGTCATCGTGCCGCGCTGGCCCAACCCCGAAAGAGTGCGCCATTCCGGCCGCGTCAGGCCGTGGCGGTCGCGGTAGATTTTTGAAAATTCGCGGCTGACGGCGTCGGCCAGCCGGTAGAGCCGATAGGGCAGGAAGCTTTCGAGTTCGAGGATTTCCATCTGCACCGTGGATGCGTTCGCGGTTGATAGTTACATTTTCGATGGTTACAAATGAAACCAGTTTGGTCAACATCGCCGGCAAGCAGCGCATCGCGGGGCCGGGGTCAGGGAGGATCGGATGACCTTTTCCTACATGCCGGGCTTCGGCAACGACTTCGAAACCGAGACGCTACCCGGCTCGCTGCCGCAGGGGCGGAACTCGCCGCAACGGCCGGCTTACGGGCTCTATGCCGAACAGCTATCGGGCTCGCCCTTCACCGCGCCGCGCGGCACCAATGAGCGTTCCTGGCTCTACCGCATCCGGCCGAGCGTAAAACACACCGGCCGCTTCAAGGCAGCGAGCTATCCCTTGTGGAAGACAGCACCCAATGTCGGCGACCACGAACTGGCGCTCGGGCAGTATCGCTGGAACCCGGTGCCGATGCCGAAGGAGCCGACCGATTTCATTCAAGGGATGCGCACCATCACCACCGCCGGCGACGTGCTGGGCCAAAGCGGCATGGCGGCGCATGTCTATGTCGCCAACCGCTCGATGGTCGACGACCATTTCTTCAACGCCGACGGCGAGTTGCTGATTGTCCCCCAGGTCGGCGCCTTGCGCTTTGTCACCGAGATGGGCGTCATCGAGCTTCGGCCCGGCGAGATCGCCGTGCTGCCGCGCGGTCTGGTGTTCAAGGTCGAGCTCGCCGACAAGGAAGTGCGCGGCTATGTCTGCGAGAATTACGGCGCCAAGCTGACGCTGCCCGACCGCGGCCCGATCGGCGCCAACTGCCTGGCCAACCCACGCGACTTCAAGACGCCCAGCGCCTGGTTCGAGGAGAAGGAGACGCCGTGCCGGCTGACGGTGAAATGGTGCGGCAATTTCAACGTCACCGAGATCGGCCATTCGCCGCTCGACGTCGTCGCCTGGCACGGCAACTATGCGCCCTACAAATATGATCTGGCGACGTTTTCGCCGGTCGGCGCCATCCTGTTCGACCATCCCGATCCGTCGATCTTCACCGTGCTGACGGCGCCGAGCGGCGAGGAGGGCACCGCCAATATCGACTTCGTCATCTTCCCGCCGCGCTGGCTGGTGGCGGAAGACACGTTCCGGCCGCCCTGGTACCACCGCAACATCATGAGCGAGTTCATGGGCCTGATCCATGGCCAGTACGACGCCAAGGAAGAAGGCTTCGTGCCCGGCGGCATCAGCCTGCACAATCTGATGCTGGCCCACGGCCCCGACGCACCTGGCTTCGAAAAGGCCTCGCGCTCCGAGCTGAAACCGGTCAAGCTCGACAACACGATGGCCTTCATGTTCGAGACCCGATTCCCGCAAATGCTGACCCGCTACGGCGCCGAGCTTGAAACAAGGCAGGACAATTACATTGACTGCTGGACCGACCTGAAGAAGCGCTTCAACGGCACGCCGGAGGGCGACTGGTCTTGAGATCAGCTCGATGAGCGACCGGCTGGTGCTTCTCGGCTCGAAAGGCGGCCCGGCATTGCGGTCGGGCGGGCCGTGGCCGAGTTCGTCGCTGCTGGAGCTTGGCGGGCGGACCATCGTCGTCGATTGCGGGCTGGGTGTCACGCGTGGCCTGGTCGATGCCGGCGTCAGCCTGAAGGCGCTCGACCTGATCTTCGTCACCCATCTGCATTCCGATCATGTGCTGGAACTGGGGGCGCTGCTCCACACCGCCTGGACCGCCGGTCTGGCCAGTCCGGTGACGTTGTTCGGACCGCCCGGCACCGGCCATTACTGGCGGCGCTTCTGCCAGGCGATGGAGTTCGACATCGAGATCCGAATCGTCGACGAAGGCAGGCCGGACATCCGCGAACTGGTTTCGATCGTTGAATTCGGCGAAGGCCAGGTTTTCGCACAACGCGGCCTGAAGGTCTCGGCACTGCGCGTCGACCATCCACCGGTAACCGACTGTTTCGCGCTGCGGTTCGAGCAAGGCGGTAAAAGCGTCGTCTTCTCATCCGACACCGCCTTCTTCCCGCCGCTCGCCGGCTTCGCCAAAAATGCCGACATCCTCGTCCATGAAGCCATGCTGGACGAGGGCATCGAGCGGCTGGTCGCCAGGACCGGCAATGGCGCGCGGCTGAAAGAGCATCTGCTTGCCAGCCACTCATTTGCCGAGCAGGCAGGCCGCATCGCCAGCGATGCCGGGGTGAAGAGGCTGGTGCTCAACCACCTCATTCCGGCCGACGATCCCGAGATCGGCGAGGCCGACTGGGAGGCTGCTGTCAGGAAATCGTGGGTGGGTGACTTGACGATTGCCCACGACCGCCTTGTTGTGAACTTAGACGGCGCCAAAGCCGCATCAGGAGAGGAAACCGCATGAAGCTTGCCACATTGAGGGACGGGACGCGCGACGGAAAGCTTGTCGTCGTCTCGCGCGACCTGACGCGCTTCACCGACGCCTCGTTCCTGGCGCGCACGCTGCAGGCGGCACTCGACGACTGGCAGCGGATTTCGCCGCACCTGGCGACGATCGCCGAATCGCTGGAGAACAATGCGGTGCCGTCGGCACGCTTCCATGAGCATGACGCCCATTCGCCGCTGCCGCGCGCCTATCAATGGGCCGATGGCTCTGCCTATGTGAACCATGTCGAGCTGGTGCGCAAAGCCCGCGGCGCCGAGATGCCGGCAAGCTTCTGGACCGATCCGCTGATCTACCAGGGTGGCTCGGATTCCTTTATCGCGCCGCGCGAGCCGATCCGCGCGGCGGACGAAGCCTTCGGCATCGACATGGAGGCGGAGGTCGCCGTCGTCGTCGACGATGTGCCGATGGGCGCCAGCCTCGACCAGGCGCGCGCTGCGATCCGGCTGGTCATGCTGGTCAATGATGTGACGCTGCGCGCGCTCACCGGACCCGAGCTCGCCAAGGGGTTTGGCTTCTTCCAGTCGAAGCCGTCCTCGGCTTTTTCGCCGGTGGCGGTGACGCCGGACGAACTCGGCGACGCCTGGGATGGCGGCAAGGTCAACCTGCCTCTGCTCGCCGACGTCAACGGCAAGCCGTTCGGCCGTGCCAATGCCGGCGTCGACATGACCTTCGACTTCCCGGCGCTGATTGCCCATGCCGCAAAGACACGGCCGCTGGTTGCCGGCACCATCATCGGCTCCGGCACCGTCTCCAACAAGCTGGATGGCGGGCCGGGCAAACCGGTGGCGGCCGGCGGCGCCGGCTATTCCTGCATCGCTGAACTGCGCATGATCGAGACCATTGAGTCTGGCGAGCCCAAGACGCCGTTCCTGCGCTTTGGCGATACAGTGCGTATCGAGATGAAGAATAAAAGCGGAAACTCGATCTTCGGCGCCATCGAGCAGAAGGTCGAGAAGTCCCAGGCATAAGAGGGGGCAATAGTGACGGGAGAGGCGTTCTACCTGCTGGCCGGCGTCTGGGCGCTGGCCATTCTGGTGGTCTTCATCCAGGCGATCCGGCTGAGCTACCGCATCGAGGCGCGCTCGCCCGATCTGACCAACCGCAGTGGCTACCCGCGCAAGGCGATGATGTTCCGCACCATCACCAACACCAATGTGGCGCGGGACGAGGAGACGCAGGCGATGCGGCGGCGCATGAACCGGCTGCTGCTGATCGTTGTCGCCGGCTTCGCGGTGATGGCGGCTGGCATTGGCCTGATCAGACGAATGAACGCGTGACCCTGCTCGAGCATTTCAGCCGCATGGCCGGCAACAATCTCTGGTCGAACGACCGGCTCTATCGCGCCGTGCTGCAGCTAAAGCCCGGCGAATTCGAAGCCGAGCGCACAAGCTTCTTCCCGTCGATCAAGGCGACGCTCAACCACATCCTCGCGGTCGATCAACTCTATCTCGATTTTCTCGAAGAAGGCGGCGTCGGTGCGGCCGCTTATGACGACTACGTGCCGTTCGATGTGCCGCAGGCGCTGTTTGCCGCCCAGGTCGCAGCAGATCGACGCCTAATCGCCTTTTGCGAGAAGCTGTCGGAGGCGGATCTCGACCGTCAGGTCATCACGGACCGGCGCGAGGACGGCATGATCCCCGAAAAGATCGGCGACATTCTCGCCCATGTCTTCCTCCACGACATCCACCATCGCGGCCAGGTTCACGCGATGCTCTCGGGCAGCTCGGTCGCGCCGCCGCAGCTGGACGAGTTTTTGCTCGATTATGATTTGAAGGTGAGGAAGGAAGAGGTCGAGCGGCTGGGCCTCTGACCTTTATCTGGTGTACTCGTTCCATTCAGGGCCGAGTTTGTCGAAATCGTCAGAAATCCAAATCTTGCCCTTCAGGGCACCTATGCGCGACAACAAGTCTTCTCGAACTGGTGCCACGAGCCGCGCCGCGATCTTGCCGTGACGAGTGATGACTATCTCCTCGCCGGCTTCCGCGCGGCCGACGAGTTCCGATAGTTTGGCCTTTGCTTCGGTTATGGAGACGTTCACGGTTCACGCCGCCTTGCCATCGACCTTGATCACGCCGCGCTTGATCTGGTCCTGCTCGATCGACTCGAACAGCGCGCGGAAATTGCCTTCGCCAAAACCTTCGTCGCCCTTCCTCTGGATGAATTCGAAGAAGATCGGGCCGATCACGGTTTTGGAGAATATCTGCAGCAGGATCTTGGTCATGCCGCCGTCGACCACGCCTTCGCCGTCGATCAGGATGCCGTGCTTCTTCATCCGCTCGATCGGCTCGTCATGCCCGTTCACCCTGTTGTACGACATGTCGTAGTAGGTCTCCGGCGGACCGGGCATGAACTTCAGCCCGTTGTCGGCAAGCTTGTCGGTGGCGGCGTAGATGTCGTCGGTGCCGACAGCGATATGCTGGATGCCTTCGCCATTGTACTTCTTCAGATACTCGGCGATCTGGCTGGTGTCGTCCTTGGACTCGTTCAGCGGGATACGGATCTTGCCGCAGGGCGAGGTGATGGCGCGGCTGACGAGGCCGGTGATCTTGCCGTCGATGTCGAAGAAATGGATCTGCTTGAAGCCGAACAATTCGCGATAAAAGTCCCACCATTTGTCCATCTGGCCGCGATAGACATTGTGGGTGAGGTGGTCGAGGAAATAGAAGCCGACGCCTTGGGGCCGCGGGTCGCGTTCGCCCAGCCACTCGAACTCGGCATCATAGGCCGAGCCCTTCTTGCCATAGGCTTCGATGAAATAGAGCAGTGAGCCGCCAATGCCGACAATGGCCGGCACGTCGAGCGCCTTGTCGTTGCCGTCGTAGGGCGTGGCGCCTTTCGATACCGCATGCTCGAACGCATGCTTTGCATCGACCACGCGCCAGGCCATCGAGGCGGCGCAGGGGCCGTGATTGTCGACGAATTTCATCGCATGCGAACCCGGCTCGGCATTGACGACATAGTTGATGTCGCCCTGGCGCCAGACGGTGATGTCCTTCGTGCGGTGCTTGGCCACCGCGACATAGCCCATGCGGGTGAACAGTTCGGCTAGCTTCTGCGGCTCCGCATGCGCGAACTCGACGAACTCGAAACCGTCGGTGCCGGCGGGGTTTTCCTTGCTGATCTTTGCGGGCGGGGCGTGGTGCGGGAAGGGACCCATGGCATTCCTCCAAACGGATGGTGGCCGCATCGGACCACGAGATGACGCATGATAGCGCGGAGCGGCCGCACGGTGCTTGCATTCAAACGCTTGAAATGATCAGATCGTGCGTGAATTGTGCACAAACGGGCCAAAGATCATGAATGAGACGCGCATCGATCAGTTCGATCGCAAGATAATGGCACTTCTGCAGGGCGATGCGCGGCTGACCAACAACGACCTGTCGGAGCGGGTGAACCTCTCCGCCTCCCAATGCTCGCGCCGCCGCCAGCGGTTGGAAGAGGACGGCTATATCAAGGGCTACCGGGCGGTGCTCGACCGCGACAAGCTCGGCTTCTCGCTGGTCAATGTCATCTCGGTGACATTGGCCACCCACAACCGCGACAATGCGCGGCGCTTCGGCGAATTGCTGGCGCGGCTGCCGGAAGTGCAGGAGGCGCACGCGCTGACCGGTGAGATGGACTACATCTTGAAAGTGGTGACCCCCGATCTGAAATCGCTGTCGGAATTCGTCAACGGCGTGCTGTTGCCGCACGACTCCGTGCAGCATGTAAAGACCGCGATCGTGCTGGAGACGCTGAAGGAGACCGGGGCGCTGCCGATCTAGTTTGAGAGAGTTTCAGTTGATACGTCGGCGGGACAGCACCCCCTTCTGGCCTGCCGGCCATCTCTCCCGCAAGGAGGGAGATCAGCAGCTTTGTCGATAGCGCTCATCCTGCAACGTCGGCGATTGGCGAAAAGCGAAGGCGACATCCGATCTCCCCCCTTGCGGGGGAGATGATGTCCGGCAGGACAGAGGGGGGTGTGAGGGATCGCCAGCGCCTCAGATGCTCACCCCTTGGACTGCTTAATCAGCCCGTAGAGATTGGTGCAGCGCGCGCCGGAGCGGCAATAGGCAAACACCGGGACTTCGAGCGCTTCGAGCGCTTCGGCCTGATCTTCGACATTCTCGGCTGTGATCTGGCCGCTGATTACCGGGATGTAGCGGAAGGCCAGCCCCGCGGCTTCGACCGCCGCCTTGACGCTGTCGGCCGAAGGCTGGTCGGGCTGCTCGTCATCCGGTCGGTTGCAGATCACGCTCTTGAAACCGGCTTCCTTGATGGCGGCGGCATCTTCGGGCTGGATCTGGCCCGAGACCGAATAGTCCTCGCTGATTTCTCGATATTCCATGGCTCTCATCCTCTCAACCTGGTTTGGCGCGAAGTCTTGCCACTCTCACACGAGGCCGGCAATCCGCGCCGGAAAGAAATCCCTCGGCGCAGATAGACATTTGCGGCCCAAGATCCAACCCAGGCTCAAGAGGTTTCGCGCTGTTGGCCTTGCCCGGAGGCGGCAGCGACTCTAAACAGGCGCACCGACAAACGAAGGAACCATCCCATGAGCATTCGTCGCATCGATGTTGGCCCGCGCATGAGCCAGATCGTCATCCACGGCAACACCGTCTATCTCGCCGGCCAGGTCGGAACGCCCGGCGCCAGCGTTGGCGAACAGACGAGGTCGATCCTCGCATCTATCGACGAACTGCTGGCCAAGGCCGGCACCGACAAGACCAAGATCCTGCAGGCGATCATCTGGCTGGCCGATATGGGCACCTTCGCCGAGATGAACAAGGAATGGGACAAGTGGGTCCCGCAAGGCAACACGCCCGCCCGCGCCACGGGTGAGGCCAAGCTTGCAGGGCCGGAATACACTGTCGAGATTATCGTTACGGCGGCGATTTAAAGTGCAGCCTTCTACCTCCCCCTTGTGGGGAGGTCGGACCGAAGGTCCGGGTGGGGGGCTGGCGCCGACCCCCCCCCCCCCCCCACGCCCCCCCCCGCCCCCGGGGGGGGTTTACCAAAGGACGGGTGGGGCCGAGAGCAGGGGGTTGGTGTGGGGGGTGGG
>NZ_JAMYOJ010000021.1:0-111960 GCF_040319795.1 Mesorhizobium sp. M0862 | reverse complement strand
CAGAGTTTCTCCACCCGCATGCCTTCTCCCTGATTGCGCGTCCTCGCGCCTCCGGCGCTGCGGTTGCGCGGCCGGGCGGGGATTTCCTCGGAGCGAAGTTCTAGAAGCAGATCAGGCATAGTTAGGCTCCCACCCTCCCCTCGATGGGGAGGGTCGGCGCGTAGCGCCGGGGTGGGGTGGCGACCTCTCAGCCGCCGATACCTTCGGCACCATCGCGCAAACGCAGGTGTGATTTTCGTTCTTCCACCGCCGCATAGATCGTATCGAGCACGGAATCCAGTTCGTTTTTGATTTCATGGTTCCAGAAGCGGATGACTCGATAACCCTGGCTCTCAAACCATTTCGTTCGACGTTCGTCATGGTGCTGTTGGTCATCGAAGCTGTGATGGACACCGTCCACCTCAATGATCAGCTTCAGCCGGTGGGAGGTGAAATCAGGGAAGTAAACGCCTACCGACGCCTGCCTGCGAAAATGAGTGCCTTCTACTGGAATGCGCCACAGATGCCGCCACAGGATGCGTTCCTCGTCGGTCATCGCCGCGCGAAGCCTTTGCGCAGACTGCAGCTTGAATCGATCGAGTTTTGGCATGGAACGTCGCGCTGTCACCCCCACCCGCCGCTTCGCGGCGACCTCCCCCATCTAGGGGGAGGTAAGAGGGCATAGCAACTCGGCTGACCGCTGTTTCCAGAAATTTTGACCGCCCCTGTCGGGCCGCAACCAGCCCGCCCGTCCTTTGATCAAAGATTTCCATGAACCAAACGCAGCGCTGAAGCGACGAACGCTCAGGCAGGGAACTTATTGGCTGAACGACCATGAAAACGGCATCGAGACTTCTGCAGATCATCGCGCTCAGCGCCTGTTTGACCGCGCAGGCCCATGGCGCCTTCGCGATGCCGGGCGTACGGCAGGCTTTGCGGACCATGGCCGGATCGACTGGCCCGATGTTGGCCCCAATCAACATGTCCCCCGAAATGATGAAGTGAGCCTCAGGCGGCGAGGCCGCCGGCCTGGGTTTGGAGGAACGCCTCGCCGCAGGCCTTCGCCAGATTGCGCACCCGCAGGATGTAGCTCTGCCGCTCGGTCACCGAAATCACGCCGCGCGCGTCGAGCAGATTGAAGACGTGGCTGGCCTTGATGCACTGGTCATAGGCCGGGAAGACCATGCGGTGCATCGGCAGATTGTCGTTCGAAGCCGGGGCGCCGGCCGCGAGCAGCGCCTTGCATTCGGCTTCGGCGTCCTCGAAATGCCTGAGCAGCATGGCGGTGTTGGCATATTCGAAATTGTGCCTGGAATATTCCTGCTCGGCCTGCAGGAAGACATCGCCATAGGTGACTTTTTCGGCGCCTTCTCGGCCATTGAAGTTGAGGTCGTAGACATTGTCGACGCCCTGCACATACATGGCCAGCCGCTCCAGGCCGTAGGTCAGTTCTCCCGCCACCGGCGCGCATTCGATGCCGCAGACCTGCTGGAAATAGGTGAACTGCGACACTTCCATGCCGTCGCACCAGCACTCCCAGCCGAGCCCCCAGGCGCCAAGCGTCGGGCTTGCCCAGTCGTCCTCGACGAAGCGAATGTCGTGCAGCAACGGATCGACGCCGATCGCCTTGAGCGAGCCGAGATAGAGTTCCTGCAGGTTCGGCGGGTTGGGCTTCAGGATCACCTGGTACTGGTAATAATGCTGCAGCCGGTTGGGGTTTTCGCCGTAGCGGCCGTCCTTGGGCCGGCGCGAGGGCTGGACGTAGGCGGCGTTCCAGCCCTTGGGCCCGAGCGCGCGCAGCGTGGTGGCCGGATGGAAGGTGCCGGCGCCGACTTCCATGTCGTAAGGCTGCAGGATGACGCAGCCATAGGCGGCCCAGTAATTGTGCAGGGTCAGGATCAGCCCCTGGAACGAGCGGCTGGGATGCATATGGGCTGGACTGTCTGACGTCACGGCGGCCTCGGAAAGCGCTGAAATGATGCCATTCCCTAGTTGCCGGGCCGGTAGGCGTCAAGGCAGCGCCTATCGCCGCCTTGATGAGAGGTTGAACGCTTTGCTTCGGACTGGCCCATTGCCGGACGGTGCCGGTGGCCGTTTGCTCGCCCAGCTTCAACGACAAAGGTTCAGCCATGCAAGGCCAGTTCACCGTACGCCCCGTCACCCGAGAGGATTACGAGCAATGGCTGCCGCTGTGGGACGGCTACAATGCGTTTTACGGCCGCTCGGGCGAGACCGCCCTGCCCGGTGACATCACTGCAATGACATGGTCGCGCTTCTTCGATGCCTATGAGCCGATGCATGCGCTGGTCGCGGAGAGCGAAGGCAAGCTTCTCGGTCTTGTCCATTATCTCTACCACCGCACCACGACGGCGATTTCGCCGAACTGCTATCTGCAGGACCTCTTCACCAATGAGGCGTCGCGCGGCAAGGGCGTCGGCCGGGCACTGATCGAAGACGTCTATACCAGGGCGCAAACCGCAGGCTCCAGCCGCGTCTACTGGCTGACACACGAAACCAACCACACGGCGATGAAGCTCTATAACAAGATCGGCGATCTCTCGGGGTTCGTCGTCTACCGAAAGCTGTTCTAATGCATGTCGCCCAGAAGTGTGCCGCGGCTCTGGGACAACGACATGCATCAAAACAAAGACTTAAAGCGCGTCGTATGAATCCGTTTCAGCGCGACGCGCTCTAGAATGAGCGCCAACGCTGGAGATTGGCTGAAAGCCTTCCCGACTTCGTCATTCCAGGGCGAAGCAGCCGCCAAGCGGCGTCGCGCAGACCTGGAATCCATTCCGTGACCTTGATCGAAGAACGAAGCGGAGCAGAATTCTGCACCCTCGCAACGCCTTAAGGTCACGGCATGGCTTCTATGGTCTGCGCCGCGTCGCTTCGCTCCTTGCTCCTTGCTCCGCCACAGAATGACGATCGCGATAGGGCGTCTCTATCTCTTTGTTTCTGTCGCAATTCCGAACGGAAAACCGCGCACACTTTCCTGGAATTGCTCTAAGATGCCAAGCCGAAAAAACGGGGCTCAGCGAGCCCCGTTTCATCAGAAGTATGGCCCGATCACCCCTTCGGCGCTGGCGGGGTGGCCGGCTTGACCTTCGGGGTTTCCTGCGCCGTGTTGGATTCGATCGGCGGCAGGCCCTTCATCAGCTTCTGCTGCAAAATGGCAAGCACATCGGGATCCGGCTTCAGGTCGCGCGCCTGATTCCACTGGAAAGTGGCTTCGAGCTTGCGGCCGACGCGCCAATAGGCATCGCCGAGATGGTCGTTGAGCACCGGATCTTCCGGCTTGAGCGACACGGCGCGCTCCATTTCGCGCACGGCGTCGTCGAACCGGCCCATGCGGAAATAGGCCCAGCCCAGCGAATCGACGATGTAGCCGTCGCTCGGCCTGAGGTCGACGGCCTTCTGGATCATCGCCAGGCCTTCCTTGAGGTTCATGTTCATGTCGACCCAGGAATAGCCGAGATAGTTCAGTACCTGCGGCTGGTCGGGGAACAGTTCCAGCGCCTTGAGGAAGTTCGGTTCGGCCTTGGGCCATTCCTTCAGCCGCTCATAGGCGATGCCGCGCTGATAGTAGATGTTCCAGTTGGCATTGGTCGGCGTCTTCAGCACCGCGACCGCCTTGTCGTAGAGAGTGGCGGCGGAGCGGAAATCTTCCTTCGAGGCATAGACCCCGCCCAGCGCCAGATAGGCGCGCATGTCATCGGGGTGAGCTTCGACGAATGCCTTGAGATGGGCGATAGCCTCGTCGTGACGGTTGAGATCGGCAAGGTTGAGGCCGAGCTGCAGGTCGGAAAGCTCCTTCAGCGGCGAGGAGGCTGGAATGCGGCTATAGAGCGCAATGGCGCCTTCGCCGTCCTTCAGCTGCTCCGCAACGGCGGCAAGCTGCACCAAAGCGGCGTCGCTGTCGGGCTTGAGCGCGAGCGCATATTGCAGATAGAGGCGCACGAACGGCTCGCCGCCGCCGCGATTGAGCGCGATGGCGAGGTCGAGCAGGATTTCAGCGGCGCCTTCGGAGGGACTGGCGAGGAAGGGCTCGATCTTGTCGCCCTTGCTGATCCTGTCGCGAAGCGCCTGGATGTCGAGCTTGCCGGGCGCGAACGCCTCGGCCTTGTCGAGCACGTAGAGCGCCTTGTTCTTGTTTCCCTTGCGCGCCAGGAAAGACGCGTAGGCCTGGGCGTTGCGCATCCATGTCTCGGGCGCGGCACCGCCGGCCGTGACGTCGGTCAGGGTCGCGTCATAAAGCGCGTCGGCCTTGTCCGATAGGCCTGCGGCATCGGCGATCAGCGCGCGGTGGAAGGACTTGAACAGGCCGAACCAGTCAGGCCCCTGCAGTTTGTCGATCGAGGCCATCGCCCCGGTGGGGTCGCCGGCGCCCTCTTGTGCCCAGCCGGACATGACGCCGGAAATCAGCCGGTCGAGATCGGATTCGAGCGACAGCTTGAGCCAGTACTGCGCCTTGGTGAAATCCTTCTTGTGGAAGGAATCGACCGCCAGAGCCAGACGCGAGAAGCGCTCGACGTCGGGAACTGCCTTGAGCTTGTCGGCATAGACCAGCGATTCCTCGAAGCGGCCTTGCGCGATCAGCGACAGCATCAGGCTTTGCTGCAGCGAGGTGTCGCCAGGATTGAAGGCGAGCGCCTGCTTGTAATAAGCGATGGCACTGTCGAGGTCGTTGTCGCCTTCGGCGATGCGGGCGGCGAGATAGGCGCCCGAGAAGGAGGTGATCTTGACCGGGTCGGTCGATTCCTTGGCGTAGGCAGGCAGCGGAGAAATCGCCATCCCTGCCACAATTGCCAGCCCTGCGAGCCAGTGCGCACGTCCTTGCCGCATCGTATCCCTTTCAGCCAAGCGCCATCCCGCGTCGGCGCGGAGAAGCCATAGACTCGATGTTTCCTGACAAAGCATGGCCTTTTTGGGGTCAGGCTTCAATCCGGGCCGAATTCACAATCGGGTCACCCGATTAACAAACCATGGCGACGCAGACACTGTCGGTTCCGACAATAGCAGATCGGGGTTGGGAGCTACAGCCTGACATCGCGATATCCGCCTGCCGCTATCGTGCTGCACAGGCCGGCCCACTCGCAACCCTGGCAGGCCTCACGCGTCACGCCGGCTGAAAAGGCCGCGCGCGAGGCGGCAAGCGTTGCCGCGTCGAGGCTGAGACGGACGCCCGCCTCGATGGGCCGGGCCAGCAGCTTGCCGACATCGCGTGCTGCCAGCTCGTCCCGGCCTGCGGCGCTTTCGCGCAAGCAGTGGGGCTCGGCCTCGCCGAGCAGCGGCCGGCAGATGTCGTCGGGGCCGGAGACGATCAGAATATCCTCGCCCCGGCCCAGACGTTTCGCGATCACGTCATAGTTGGCGACGAAGGCTGCGCTGTACCCTTCGCCGATATAGGTCAGCAGGCAAAGCAGATGGTGGGAGCGCAGCCGGACGGTCATCGGTCAGGACGCGCCAGCGGAGCCTGTTCCATCCCGATGGTATCGGGATGGGGCTCCATTTTTTTGTTTGAGCATGATCTCTTCCGAAAACCGGACTCCACTTTTCGGGATCATGCTCCTGCCGGGTCCGCCTTGTTGCTCCAAAACAGCTTGAGCGTCGCGGCGCCGAGCGCCGATTTCAGCAGGCCGCCGACGAGGAACGGCAGGAAACCGAAGGCGATGGCCTGTTCGAGGCCGATCATGACGGCGAGCCAGGCCGTGCCGAGAACCAGGCAGGCGAGGTTGCCGAGGACCATGCCGGCGAAGGCGAGCAGCACGCGGTTGCCGTTCCAGCCGCGCTCGGCCAGCCAGCCGACAAGCGCGCCGACGAGAGGGAAGGCGAAGAGATAACCGCCCGTTGCCCCGACGAAATACGACGCGCCCGCTGCCCCTCCGGACAGGACAGGAAAGCCCACGGCGCCCTCGGCGAGCCAGGCGATGATGGTCATGGCGCCAAGCCGCCAGCCATAAAGTGCGCCAACCAGCGTCACGGCGAAGGTCTGCATGGTGACCGGCACCGGCACCATCGGCACCTCGATCTGGGACAACAGCGCCAGAAACAGCGTACCGAGGACGACGGCCGCGGCCTGCCAGCTATGCGAGCGGGTTTGCGGGCGCAACGGGCTGAAGGACGGCTTGGACGGCGAAAAGGCGATGTCGGTCATGGTTGCTTCCTAGCTGGTTTGAAATTATAGATAATTTTGTTGTTCGATCTATTATCGAATCCATATTTGCGCGGGAATGGCAACCCTCACCCCTAAAAAGGCTTGGGCTTGCGTGTCGAATAAAGGACATTTGGAAAGGCTGGCGGGACAGCACCCCCCTCTGGCCTGCCGGCCATCTCCCCCGCAAGTGGGGAGATCGGATGTCGCCTTTGCTTTCGCCAATGGCCGACGTTGCAGGACTAACGCAACGGCAAAGCTGTTGATCTCCCCGCTTGCGGGGGAGATGTCCGGCAGGACAGAGGGGGTGTGAAGGATCGCTACGCGCGGAATCCGACGACTTGTCCCTTCGTCCCTACCCGACGATGGCAAACGCTTCGCGCATCTTGCCCGACGCGGTCTTGACTGGTTTCTGGCCGATCCACTGCACGTGCCGGCCAAGCGTGGCGGCGGCCGATTCGGTGTTGCCTTGCCGCAGCGCGCTGAGGATCGCGCGATGATCCTGGTCGGTGCGGATTTCCCATTCCGAGCGCCAGGCGGCGAACAGGAAGCGGGCGCTTGCTGCGTGCAAATCGTCGATGGTGGCGATGAGCCGCGGCATGCCGCAGGGCGCCAGGATCAGCCGGTGGAAGGTGCGGTTGGCCTCCTCCCAAGAGCGGACATCGCGGGATTTGTCGCCGGCCTTTGTGGCTTCTTCGGCAAGATTGAGAATGGAAGCCGTCAGATGCGGCGCGGCATGGCGCAGCGCCAACACTTCGAGCGCTGCCCGCATTTCGGCGACTTCCCTTACCTCGCCGAGATCGAAAGCAGCGACGCGTACGCCCCGCCTGGGCTCACTGGCCGCCAGCCCTTGCGCCTCCAGGCGCCGAAAGGCCTCGCGCACCGGGACATGGCTGGTCTGGAATTCCTCGGCGATGTGATCCTGCCGCAGCCGGGCGCCGGGTTCGATCGCACCCGATATGATGCGATCCGCCAGCACCTTGCTGATGCGCACGGCGATGGTGTCGTCTGCGGTCTTTGCCATGTTTTATAGATAATTTGCACTGCTGCCGATTGTCGAGCGGTGATTGCCCGATTTTGCGTGCAAACTTGCTTTGGCGCCAGGCGCGGGTCAGTTCACCCGGCTGATGCAGAAGTCGATGACGTCGATCAGCGCCGATTTCTGCGGCGTCGCCTCCAGCGGCGCCAGCGCGTCGCGGGCGATCTCGCCGAAATGGCGGGCGCGTCCGATGGTGTCGGCAATGGCGCCATGGCGGGTCATCAGGCCGATGGCCTTTTCCAGTCCGGCATCGTCGGTGACATTGTCCTCGATGGCGCGCTTCCAGAAGGTGCGCTCGGCCTTGGTGCCGCGCCGGTAGGCGAGGATGACCGGCAGCGTAACCTTGCCTTCGCGGAAATCGTCGCCGACATTCTTGCCCAGCTCCTGGCTGGAGCCGCCATAATCCAGCGCATCGTCGATGAGCTGGAAGGCAAGGCCGAGATTCATGCCGTAGGAGCGCAATGCGGCGCGATCGTTGCGCGTCGCCGATGCGATGACCGGACCGACCTCGGCGGCAGCCGAGAACAGCGCCGCGGTCTTGGCCTTGATGACGGCGAAATGCTCGTCCTCGGTGGTATCCAGGTTCTTGGCTGCCGCCAGCTGCATCACCTCGCCCTCGGCGATGATCGAGGCGGCGCTGGACAGGATATCGAGCGCTTCCAGCGAACCGACATCGACCATCATGCGAAAAGCCTGGCCGAGCAGGAAATCGCCGACCAGCACGCTCGCCTGGTTGCCCCAGATCATGCGGGCAGTCTTTTTGCCGCGCCGCATGCCGCTCTCGTCGACCACGTCGTCATGGAGCAGCGTGGCGGTGTGCATGAACTCGACCGCGGTGGCGAGCTTGACGTGGCCCTCGCCGGAATAGCCGAACATCTGGGCCGCGGCGAGCGTCAGCATCGGCCGCAGCCTCTTGCCGCCCGACGAGATCAGATGGTTGGCGACCTCCGGGATCATCTCGACGTCGGAGCCGGCCTTGGACAGGATCAGTTTGTTGACGCGCCCCATATCGGCTGCTGTCAGGTCGATGAGATCCTTGATGGAGGCGGGTTCCCGCTTCCCGTTTTCGATGTTGAGAACGACACCCACCAACAAACACTCCCGTCTTTGATCACGCGTGCGACGGCACCCTGGTCCCGCCTGGGACTCTAGGGCGGCACATACGGGCACGGCAAGAGGCGAATTGGCGCGGCTGCGGTGACGGCGTGTCAACCTTAGCGACCGCATGCCGTTGCCCGGAAACCGCTCCACACTTTTCGGCGCCATGCTCCGGCGTTTACATCAACGCTGCAACCTGCGAACTTCGTCCGATGATAGAACTCGTGCGCACCAACGATGCCGTGATCATCTCCTTCGTCGAATCGCTGATGCGCGATGCCGGGATCGCCTGCTTCGTCGCCGACCAGAACATGAGCATTCTCGAAGGGTCGATCGGTCTTTTGCAGAAGCGCGTGATGGTCGATGCCGACCAGGCCGATCAGGCGCGGCGCATCTTGAAAGACGCCGGCATCGAGAACGAAATCCGCCAGACATAATGGCTGAAGCGAGCGCGCTTACCAGCGATACGCCGGCCCATACGGTCGATGCCTTCCATCGCGGCCGCTTCTGGCTGGTCCAGCCCAGGACAGGGCATCGCGCCGGGATGGATGCCATGATGCTGGCGGCAGCAGTTTCATCCGGTTTTTCTGGACGCCTCGCCGATTTCGGCGCCGGCGCCGGTGCGGCGGGTCTCGCCGTGCTGTCGCGCTGCCCAGAGGCGCAGGTCGTGCTCGTCGAACGGTCGGCCGAGATGGCAGGCTTCGCCACAACCACGCTCGCCCATCCCGGCAATGCGCATCTCGGCAATCGCGCCTCGGTGCTGACCGCCGACGTCACGCTGTCAGGCCGAGCGCGGACGCAAGCCGGCCTCGCCGACAATTCCTTCGATTTCGTCATCATGAACCCGCCCTTCAACGCGGCGCAAGACCGCGCCACGCCAGATCCGCTGCGGCGGCAGGCGCATGTCATGGACGACGGGCTGTTCGAAAGCTGGATCCGGAGTGCGGCTGCCGTCGCCAAGCCGCGCGGGGGCCTGGCCGTCATTGCGCGGCCGGAACAGCTTGGCGACCTCCTCGATGCGCTGTCGGGCCGCTTCGGCGACGCCGAGATGCTGGCCGTGCATCCGCGCCCGGAAGCAGCCGCAATCCGCATTGTGGTCAGGGCAGCGCTCGGCGCGCGCGGCAAGCTGTCGATCCGCCCGCCTTTGATGCTGCATGGGCAAACGGGCGACGGCCCGTCGGAACGAACCGAGATGATCAACAACGGACTGGCGTCGCTGTTTGGCGATTGATTTAGGCCCGTCAGTGTCGTTGCCGCAAAACCGGCACACAGTTGGCTGAGATGGATTGCAGCATTGCCGTTGACCGGCAAATCCCTACATGCGTTGAAGCCATTTGGAGACAGCCACCTCGTGAAACGCCTTTTCAACCGCCTGCTGCCGAAATCCTGGCGATCCAGCGTCGTCACCATTCCCGTCATCAGGCTGCATGGCACCATCATGGCCGGCGGCGGCCCGTTCCGGCCGAGCCTGTCCTTGGCGTCCACCGCCGCCCTCATCGAAAAGGCGTTCCTGTTCGATGCGCCCGCCGTCGCCATTTCAATCAATTCGCCTGGCGGCTCGCCGGTGCAGTCGCGGCTGATCTTCAAGCGCATCCGCGACCTCGCGGTCGAGAAGAACAAAAAGGTGCTGGTCTTTGTCGAGGATGTGGCGGCCTCGGGCGGCTACATGATCGCGGTCGCCGGCGACGAGATCTTTGCCGATCCGTCCTCCATCGTCGGTTCGATTGGTGTCGTCTCGGCCTCGTTCGGCTTTCCCGAGTTGATGAAGAAGATCGGTGTCGAGCGCCGTGTCCACACCGCCGGCCAGAACAAGGCGGTGCTCGACCCGTTCAAGCCGGAGAAGAGGGAAGACGTCGAGCGCCTGAAGGCGCTGCAGCTGGAAGTGCACGAGACCTTCATCGACCTGGTCAGGGAACGCCGTGGCACCAAGCTGAAGGACGATCCGGACCTGTTCACCGGCCTGTTCTGGACCGGCAAGAAAGGGCTGGAGCTTGGCCTCGTCGATGCGTTGAGCGACATGCGCACGGTACTGAAAACCCGCTTCGGCGCGAAAACCCAGCTCAGGCTGGTCACCGCGCCGCGTGGCCTGTTTGGCCGCATCGGCCTGTTCGGCTCGAACTTTTCAGCGCCCGATATTGCCGCCGCCGCCGCAAGCGGCGTGATCGATGCGGCGGAAGAGCGCGCATTGTGGGCTCGCTTCGGGCTTTGAAAAAGCAGGGAAAGCGTCTAGCATGAGGGCTTGACAGTCTGCCTTGCCGCCTTGCGAGGGAGGAGCTTTGAAATGCCACAGATCATTTTCTTCGCAGTTGTCGGCGCAGCCGCTTATTTCGGCTACCGCACCTTCGTCCGCGAGGCCGAACGTGTGACCGCCAAGGTGCGGCGCACCGAAAAGCAGGCAGCCAACGGCACCAACGGCACGCTGGTCCAGGATCCCAAGACCGGCGAGTACCGCCTGGCCAAGGACTGATCATCATCCCGTCAGCAGCCGACAGTTTGGATGCCGCAGCCCGGACGTGGCTTGCGCCCGCCAAGATAAATCTGGCGCTGCACGTCACCGGCAAGCGCGCCGACGGCTACCATCTGCTCGAGAGCCTGGTCGTTTTCACCCGCTTCGGCGACAGGGTCGAGATCGAGCCTGCCGACGCCGACCGGTTCTCCGTATCGGGCCGTTACGCGACTTCCGTGCCGATCGACGACAGCAATCTGGTGGTGAAGGCGCGCGAGGCGCTGCGCAGGCAGGCCGGCCAGCAGAGCACGCCGCCGGTTGCCATCCGGCTGGAAAAGAACCTGCCGATCGCATCCGGCGTCGGCGGCGGCTCAAGCGACGCGGCGGCGGTATTGCAGGGTCTTGTCCGGACCTGGGGGCTCGACATCGGCGAGGCCGAACTGAGCCGGATCGGTCTCACGCTCGGCGCCGACGTGCCGATGTGTCTTGCGGCAAAACCGCTGGTTGCGCGTGGCGTCGGCGACGAGCTGTCGCTGGTGCCGGATTTTCCGGCGCTCGCTTTGGTGCTGGTCAATCCCGGCGTCGCCGTCTCGACGCCTGATGTGTTCAACGCACTTGAGAAACGCGACAATGAGGGATTGCCGCCGCTGCCGCGTGCATTTGACTTCCACAGTGTCCGCAACTGGCTGGAGATCACCCGCAACGATCTCGAACCGGCGGCGCAGGCGATCCAGCCGCCCATCGGCCGAGCGCTTTCCCTGCTGAACAGGGCCGGATCTGGATTCTCGCGCATGTCGGGCTCCGGCGCGACATGCTTCGGACTGTTCGAGACCGGCAATGTCGCCAAGCGCGCCGCCGCCGAGATCCGCAGCCGCGAACCGGAGTGGTTTGTCGCCGCGACACGAAGCATCGCTTCAGAGGGGGCCGATGACCAAAATTGACGAAAGCCGCCCCTTCATCCCGGTGCGCATCGCGGTGCTGACGGTGTCCGATACGCGCAGCCTTGCCGACGACAAATCAGGGCGGACGCTGGCCGATCGCATCGTCGAGGCCGGCCATGTCCTGGCCGCGCGCGACATCGTCACCGACGACCGGGAGAAAATCCGCGACAAGGTGCTGGGCTGGTCGCGCGACGAAGACATCGATGTCGTCATCACCACCGGCGGCACCGGTTTTACCGGCCGCGACGTGACGCCGGAGGCGCTGGAGCCGATCTTCGAGAAGCGCATGGATGGCTTTTCCGAAGTGTTCCACCGCATTTCCTACGACAAGATCGGCACCTCGACAGTGCAGAGTCGGGCGACGGGCGGCGTCGTCAACGCCACCTTCGTCTTCGTGCTGCCGGGCTCGCCCGGCGCCTGCAGGGACGCCTGGGACGGCATCCTGAAACCGCAGCTCGACTACCGCCACATGCCCTGCAACTTCGTCGAGATCATGCCGCGCCTGGACGAGCATTTGCGGCGCGGCAAGGCCGCCTCGTAAACCAAGGCAAAGCCGGCCAAGTGCTGCCTTTGTCAGGCAGAATGGCGGCTGCGCCTTCGAGAGGTCATTTCCTCCGGGTCGTCGGGCGGATAGTCTGTCGCCAAGTCAAGACGGAAGAGATCCAATGAGCGCGCACCGCGGCGGCTGCCATTGCGGCAACATCCACCTGACGTTCGAAACGGGAATCGAGCCGGCCGAGGTGGAGATCCGCGCCTGCCAGTGCGCGTTCTGTGTCCGGCATGGTTCGCGCGCCGCTGCCGATCCGCAGGGCCGATTGATCGTCTCGGTCGAGGACGAGGCGCGGCTGCACCGATACCGGTTCGGATTGCGCACCGCCGATTATCTCATCTGCCGGGACTGCGGCGTCTATGTCGCTGCTGTGACCACCGACGGCGAACCGAGAGCGATCGTCATCGTCAATGCGCTGGATGACCGGCCGCGGTTCAACCGCGAGCCGGTCCCAATGGACTATGATGCCGAGAACAAAGAGGGTCGCATTGCCCGGCGGCAAGCGCGCTGGATGCCGGTCGAGATCCGCTCCGGCGTCAGCGGATGACCGGCTCGCCGTGGAAGCGGCGGCGCGAGGGCGGCGAGACGCCGAAGCCGACCTCCATCATCAGCCGTGGCGTGGTGGACGGCACGGTGCCCATGTGGAAGCCGAACGGGTCCTCGACGAAGCCGAGGCCGGCCTCGCCGGTCAGCGTGACCGGGCTGTCGTCGCCATAGACCTTGAGCACGTCTTGCGCCGGATGGCCGACCAGCAGCGTCAACTGGTGCTTGAGGCTGCGCCTGTTGTGGCTGCCTTTGACATAGACGTGCGGGCCGGTGCCGGCATCGCAGGGCTTGAGATAGAAGAAGAATTTCAGCATCCGCCAGTCGTCGAGATCGAAATGATATTTGCCTAGCGAGGCAAGGTTCTTGTCGGCGTCGGAAGCCTCGCCTGTCGGAAAGCTCCACCAGACACGCGTGGTGATCAGCTTCGCCTGCCCGCCCAGATAGTGCTCGGCGATGTCGAGCAGCAGCGGGTCGTTCTGGATGGCGAGTGCCGCCTTGCAGCCGAGGATGCGCTCGAAATAGTGTCCGCTGAGCAAAGAGCGGCCGAACCGCTTCTCGGCTTCTGCGTGTTCTCCGGGCATGAATTCGAGCCGGCGGTCGAAATTGCCGAAGCACGGCGTGCTCTGAGCGAAGCTGGCGATCTCTTGGTGGATTGCCTGCGGCAGGACCAGTCCGGAGAACAGGCCATCGGTGCGCAGCGCCGCGACGATCGACTTGAGGTCGACGCCCCTGAACATCGTCGCTCCGGCACTCTGCGCGGGGCGCGCGGCTTTGGCGCCAAGCCAGTGCAGCTTGCGCGCCGGCATGGTGCGGGCAAGCACGAACATCGGCAGCCATGCGGGATTTTCGCGCAGGTCGGACAGATAGGTCGGGATACGCACCGCAATGCGGCGGAGCAGGCTGCCGTTGCGGGCAATGGCTTCCAGACTGGGGGCGCCGGATTTGTCGGGGGACGAAAGGTTCATCGGGGTCCTCAGATATGAACGGCAGCAACGACGACGCGGCGCTTGCTTACCGCTCCGGCACTACCCAAACCCCGATATCCCGCATCAACGGAATGCTAATCCCGCGTCAGCTTTTGTGCAATGCACAATAGCTTTTTGCGGCGAAAAAGAGGGATGGTGCTGCGACCGTGCCAATGCGGATGAGACGCCGACGCTGCCCCTCATCCGCCCTTCGGGCACCCTTCTCCCTGGGAACGGGAAAAGGGAGAAACATCACTTCTTCGGCGCCAGCCAGATTTCGGCGTCGAGCCGCCTGGTGGCGAGACCGCGCGCAAGGGCTTCGGCGCTGTGCGCGTTCTTCGACAGGGCAGCGGCCTGGCGCTTGCTGATGACCAGCCCTTCGGCCAGCGCCCGGTTGCCCGAAAACACCCGTGACAGGAACGGCGTGCGGCTGCCGCGCGCACGGGAAAAGCGCGCCGGCATGGTTTGCCGCGCCGTGTGAGCGACAACGTCGTCGATCCAGCCCTCCGCCAGCCTTGCGCCGGGTTCCAGAAACAGCAGCCAGTCACCCTTCGCCTGCCTGATTCCCGCGGCAATGCCGCCGGCCACGAAGTGGCAGCCGGCATGATCGGCAACCCGATGCGTCTGGTCGGTCGAGCCGGTGTCGCACACGATGACATCGCGCACCACGCCCTCGACCGCGCCGCCGATCAACGAGGCGAGCGTGCGGGCAAGGCCTTCTTCGTCATCCCGGGTTTCGATCAGAACGCTGAGCATTTTTAGCCGAATAGCGGAAAGCCCGGCGCAGCGCCAGTTGTGCATGGCCAACGAAAAAGTTCTTGCTTTGTTCTCATCAGCGAAATAGGATTATTTTCATGAACAGAGCGATTCGACAGCCAGCCGACAGTCCTTGGGAAAGGGCCAAAATGGAACATATCGTGCGTGCGGACATTGCTGCTTTCGGAGCAGGGCGAGCCGAGATGGCCAATGCGATGATCGAACAGAGCGGCATGCGCGTCCGTCCGGATCGCAACCGCGGCCGTTCCGCGGGCATCAACCCGTCCGGCCGGTTCGAGCCGGTCAGCCGGCATGTGTTCGACGACGGCTGGAATTCGCTGGAGGAATTGCCGCCGTTCAAGACCGAAGTGCAGGTCGAGAAGCCGCGCACCATCATCACCCGCAACGAATCGCCCGACATTTCCTTCGACCGCTCGATCAACCCCTATCGCGGCTGCGAGCATGGCTGCGTCTATTGTTTCGCCCGGCCGACGCATTCCTTCATGGGCCTGTCGCCGGGGCTGGATTTCGAAGCGAAGCTGTTTGCCAAGCCGGATGCGGCGCGGCTGCTCGACAAGGAACTGTCGAAGGATGGCTATCAGCCGCGCACCATCGCGATCGGCACCAACACCGATCCCTACCAGCCGATCGAGAAACAATACCGGATTATGCGCGAGATCCTCGAAGTGCTGGAGGCGCGCGGCCATCCGGTCGGCATCGTCACCAAATCCCATCTGGTGACGCGCGACATCGACATCTTGTCGCGCATGGCCGAACGGGGCTTGGCCAAGGTGGCGCTGTCGGTGACAACGATGGACCGCATGCTGGCGCGCACCATGGAGCCACGCGCGTCGACGCCGACCAAGCGGCTTGAGGCGATCCGGCAGCTTTCCGATGCCGGCATCCCGGCCTCTGTCATGGTGGCGCCGATCATTCCCGGCCTGACCGACCAGGAGATGGAGCGCATCCTCGATTCGGCACGCGCCGCAGGCGCCCGCGAGGCCGGCTATGTGATCCTGCGCCTGCCGCTCGAGGTGGCGCCGATCTTCAAGGACTGGCTGCTGCGCCACTATCCCGACCGCTACCGGCACGTGATGTCGCTGATCCGTTCGATGCGCGACGGCAAGGACTATGATTCGGAATGGGGCAAGCGGATGAAAGGCGCTGGCCCCTATGCCTGGCAGATCGGCCGGCGCTTCGAGATCACGGCCAAGCGGCTCGGCCTCAACGCCGAGCGGCGCACGCTCCGAACCGACCAGTTTGTCGCCGCCGCCAAGGCGACCGAGCAGCTGATGCTGCTCTGAGAGTAGCGCCTGCCCTGCCCTCGTGGCTGTCAGGCGACCCAAGAATCCCGTCCGGCCTGTCCCCTGGCCTGCAGACGGTGCCCTCCCGGTCTTGCCCCACTCGACCCTGGAGGGACTTGCGGAGAATCGGAGCCGATGCGAACCTCGCCGCAACATGGCTCGCGCACGTTCCGATTCTCCGCTTCTTTTCGAAATCGTCGAAAAGCCCGATTTCTCCTTCGAGACGAAGGCGATGGCCGAAGGCCTGTGGCCGGTGGCAGGCATGGACGAGGCCGGCCGCGGTCCGCTGGCGGGGCCGGTGGTGGCGGCGGCCGTGATCCTCGATCCCGCCAACATTCCCGACGGGCTCGACGATTCCAAACGGCTCAACCATTTGCAGCGCGAGGCGCTGTTCCTGAAAATCCTGGGGTCAGCGCTCGGCGTGTCGATGGCCTCGGTCAGCGCCGAAGGCATTGACGGCAGCAACATCCTCAAGGCCAGCCTGGAAGCCATGCGCCGCGCCCTTGCCGGCCTGCCGATCCAGGCGAAGCTGGCGCTGGCCGATGGCCGCGATGTGCCGCCGGGCCTCCTCTGCGAAGGCCGCGCGCTGATCAAGGGCGACCAGCGCTCGCAATCGATCGCCGCCGCCTCGATTGTCGCCAAGGTGATGCGCGACCGCATGATGTGCGGCTGCGGCAGCCACCACGAACGCTACGGGTTCGAAGTCCATATGGGCTACGCCACCGTGCGGCACCGCACCGCGATCGAAGCGCATGGTCCGGTGGCAAGGCTGCACCGGGCGTCATTCGCGCCGTTCAGGCTGGGTGGAGTTGAGGTGGTTGAGGAAGAGAGCTTCGCCGGGTTGGAGTAATGGTAATCTCCCCCCTTGAGGGGGAGATGGCCGGCAGGCCAGAGGGGGTCGCCGCGCGTGAAGCGCTAGCCCTTACTGGCCGCAGAAAGAGCGTCGCGCCCGGTCGCACCGACCCCCTCTGTCGCCTTTGGCGACATCTCCCCCTCAAGGGGGCAGATTGTCCGCGCTCAACAAAAAAGCCGCCAAGTTGCCCGGGCGGCTTGATGTCAGCGAGTTAACGCCGCTCAGTTCAGCCTGGCCTTCACGTCCTGCAGCGCGGACTTGAACAGGTCGGCGCCGGCCTTGGCGTCGATCTTGCCGGCGAGCAGCGTGCGGGCCGCCTCGACGGCGATGTCGACGGCGCTGGCGCGCACTTCGGCGACGGCTTCGCGCTCTGCCTGGCCGATCTTCTGCTCGGCAAGCGCAGTGCGACGGGTGACATAGTCTTCGGTCTTCTTGTGCGCCTCGGCGGCAAGCATGTCGGCCTCGCGCTTGGCGGCAGCGACGATGGCTGCGGCCTCCTGCTCGGCTTCCTTGCGCTTCTTCTGGTATTGGCCGAGCAGTTGCTGGGCCTCTTCGCGCAGCCGGCGGGCTTCCGCAAGCTCGTCGCTGATCTTGGTCGCACGGGCGTCGAGCGACTTGGCGATCAGGCCTGGCACCTTGATGTAAACGGCAACGCCGAGGAAAATGACGAGGGCAACCGTTGCCCAAAGCGTTGCGAGAGATGTGGCGTCCATGATGTGCTCCTCACCGGGCCACGGATTTGACCGCAGCCGAGATCTCGGCCTTGCTCGTCTTGCCGCCGACAAGCGCATCGACGATGGCTGAAGCGGTGTCCTCGGCAATCGTGCCGACTTCCTTCATGGCGTTGGCCTTGATGGAAGCAATGCTGGCCTCGGCCTCGCCGAGCTTCTTGTCGAGGGCGGCCTCGACCTTCTTGCGGGCAGCCTCGGCTTCAGCCTTGGCAGCGTCGTTGGCCTGCTGGCCGATCGCGTTGGCCTTGGCCTTGGCTTCCGCCAGTTCCTGCTCGTAAGCGGCAACGGCGGCGTCGGCCTCGCCCTTCAGCTTGGCGGCCTGGTCGAGGTCCTGCGTGATGCGATCGCTGCGGACGTCGATGATGCCGCCAAGGCGCGGCATCACCACCTTCTTCAGGAACAAATAGAACAGCCCGAACGTGATCGCCAGCCACAGAAGCTGGGACGGAAACGTCGCCGGATCGAATGGCGGGAACGTGCCGTGCGCCTCGGCAGGCACGCCGGTGCCGGAATGCGTGTCGCCTTCCGTACCGGTGTGGGCGCCTTCAGCGGCGGGTGCGGACTCTTGCGCAAACGCAGATGTCACGAACATGGACTATCCCCTGATATCAGGCATGGCCGCAGGAATGCGGCCAGCCAATTCTTCCCAATGCTCGTCCGACCGATAATTGGCCGAACAGGGGCTCAGCCGAACAGGGCGAGAAGCGCGATGAGAAGCGAGAAAATGCCCAGAGCTTCGGTCACGGCGAAGCCGAAAATCAGGCGGCCGAACTGGCCATCGGCGGCCGACGGATTGCGCAGGGCGCCCGCCAGGTAGCTGCCGAAGATGTTGCCGAGGCCAATGCCCGCGCCGCCCATGCCCAGGCAAGCGATACCGGCGCCGATGTACTTTGCTGCTTCTGCGTCCATTTTAAACTCCTTTGGATCTGTAATTCCGTTGCAATTCCATCCGGCGAAAGATGCCGGAAATTCTAAGGTCAGTGCCCGGGATGCAGGGCGTCGTTCAGATACATGCAGGTCAGCACCGCAAAAACGTAGGCCTGCAGGAAAGCGACCAGCAATTCCAGCGCGGTCAGCGCGACTGCCATGGCCAGCGGCAACACCGAACCGGCAACGCCGACGGCGCCGAGCGCGCTCAGGCTGACGACGAAGCCCGAAAACACCTTCAGGGTGATGTGGCCGGCCAGCATGTTGGCGAACAGACGAACCGAGAGGCTGACCGGGCGCGACACGAAGGAGATCACCTCGATCAGCACCACCAGCGGTAACAGGAACACCGGAACGCCGTGCGGCACGAAGAGCTTGAGGAAGCCCAGACCGTGCTTCGTGAAGCCGTAGACAACGACGGTTCCGATCACCAGGGCTGCGAGGCCGAAGGTGACGATGATGTGGCTGGTGACGGTGAAGAAGTAGGGGAAAAGGCCAAGCAGGTTGGCGACCAGCACGAACATGAACAGCGAGAACACGAAGGGGAAGAACTTCATGCCCTGCGTTCCGGCGGCGTCGCGCAGCATGTTGGAGACGAACTCGTAGCCCATTTCCGAAACCGACTGCAGGCGCCCGGGAACAAGGCTGCGGCTTGCGGTCGAGAGGTACAGAAACGCCGATGCGACGAGCACGGTCGCGACCATGAACAGGGACGAATTGGTGAAGGACAGGTCATAGCCTCCGATATTGATCGGAATCAGCTTGACGATATGGAACTGGTGGATCGGATCGACCTTGTCAGCAGCCATTTACATCCCCGTCAAAACCGCGAGCGGCCTTAAGTGTCCTTGTGCGCCATTGGCGGCGCGCCATTTCATTCTTTCGGATCGTGCGACTTCTCGCTTTTTCCGAATTCCGCCACAACACCTGACGAACGCAGGACATTGAGCACGCCGGCGCCAAAGCCCAGCAACAAGCCGACGACCAGACCCCATGGCGAGGTTCCCGCCACGCGATCCAGAAACCAGCCAAGGCCCACACCCACCACTATCCCGGCGATGAACTCGCTGGACAGCTTGAGCGCCTGGCCATATCCGGCCGTCGCTTTCGCGCCGTCATTCCCCTCGAGCTGATCCGGCCGTCTTGTCGCAAGCGATGCTCCAAGCTCACGCCGGCGGCGTTCGAGATCTTCGTCGCGGATGTCGGCCTCGTGCTTGCTGCCGCGGCCGGTTTCTCCGGTTCCGTCTGGCCCGTTCTTGTCGGCCATCGTAACCCCCCTGCCCGGTCAGACCGTCACCGTCCGTCCGCTTCTAAAGTCGCCGGCAACATAGTTAGAGGGTTTGCGCCCGTCAAGCCACGGGCGGGACTTCAAAGCCATGTATTTTTTCTATTGGAATCAATCACTTGGCGAGGTGCGACATCGTGCCCGGCACTATCGGGTCGGCACATGCCCCGAATCCGTCCGGCGACCGCTGTCCGATTTCGGCTTCCAGGGCCTTTGCGGTTCGTTTGCGACAGGCAAACCGAAGGGCTCAGCTCCAGCCGCCGCCATAGGTGCGGTAGAAGATATGCAGGCCGATCTTGGTCATCTTCTGCATCGTGCGCGCCCAGCCCGGATGGACGTAGTTGGCGTAGTAGTGGGTGGATGAGCCGACTTCGGGAATGAATATCTTGCCGGCGGTGACCGCCATCGCGACGTCCTGGGCGGTCTTGTAGTGGGCGGGGCTCTCGATGCGCTTCTTGCGGCCGTCGCAGGCGAAGGAGAACTGGCAGCGGTTCAGCCAGTTGTCGTTCTGGTAGACGACGCCGCAAATCGAGTTCGGATAGGCCGGATTGCGGACTCGGTTGAGAATGACCTGCGCGACGGCGGCCTGGCCGCGCACGGATTCGCCGCGCGCCTCGAAATAGATGCCGTTGGCGAGGCAGGCCTGCTCCTTCGTGGAGAAGACACTGGCCGGCAGCGGGTTCTGAATCCACGAGTGGTCACCCTTGGCCATCGGCGGAATGAAGCGCCCGCTGCTCGGCTCCTCGTCCTGCAGCAGCGCCTCGAAGGGTGAGGCCTTGGCGTAATCGGGTTCGGCCTGGGCATAGGCGGTGGCCAGCACGTCCGGTCTGTCATTGTTGACCAACGCGGCAAGCATGGCCGGCACGCCGGGATCGGGCTTCTTGTCCAGGTTGGTATGGAAGGCCTGGGCGATCTGGATTTCCTTGCCCTTGATGCCGGGCTTGGCGAAGGCGAGCTTCAGGCCGCTGTCCATGCTCGGCCGCAGCAGCGAGGACGTGCGCTGAAAGATCGAGCCGGCATTGAAGTTCTTCGGCGGCGCCACCGGCGAGACCTGGATGATGCGGCCCTTCTTGTCGGCGCGCATCACGCG
The DNA here is from genome assembly GCF_040319795.1 of Mesorhizobium sp. M0862. Classification (NCBI taxonomy): domain Bacteria; kingdom Pseudomonadati; phylum Pseudomonadota; class Alphaproteobacteria; order Hyphomicrobiales; family Phyllobacteriaceae; genus Mesorhizobium; species Mesorhizobium sp. M0862. The sequence continues at coordinate 91,296 of NZ_JAMYOJ010000021.1, read as the reverse complement.
GTCTTCGTCGGGCGTGACGCCGGCGACATTGCCCTTGCCGCGAAACGAGACCTTGCCGACGCCGGGCAGGCGTACGCCCGAGCCCGAGAGCGAACCGGTGGTGACGGAATCGATGAAAGGCATTTCGGCGGCATGAACCGAGCCGGCGACGGATCGCTCGACATAAGAGTTCCAGCGGGTGCCCGAAGCTTCGAGGCCGGAAATCAGGCTGCCCATGTCCTGGTAGGCGACGACGGTTGGAAAGCCGATCCAGATGCCGAGCCCGATGACCAATGGCGATACGAAGGAACGTTTTTTCTCACCGGCGGCGGCGGCCAGCCGCTTCAGGACACGTCGATGCACGGGGAACTCTCCAGAAACGCAACTGAGCCACTGGAGAGCCAAAGTGAAGCATTAACCTTGATGCGGGGTTAACGCGGTCGATCGTGTTGTTCCGAAGCGGCCCGAAATGGGACGCCGTTTGCCGGCCGGCAGCCCGTCAGTTCGGCCGCAGGAAAATTGGCCATGCAATCATGGCGCAGAGCGCGCCCACCAGCCAGACGCCAGGCCACGACCAGATGAGCAGCAAAGCCGGAATGGCGGTCGGCACCACGAAGAAGGCGATGAAGACGAAGCTGTTGGCAAGACCGAGCGCGGTTCCGGCGCGGCTGGCACCGGCAAGCGTGGCGAGTTCGGTGTAGGCCACGCCATGCCAGGCGGAGACCGAAATGCCGGCGACGACCAGCAGCACGGCAATCGCCGGGATCAACGCGGCATGGGCGTCTGGCGTGGCTCCTGCCGCCAGGACCAGCAGGCCGACGGCCGCGAAGCCAAACGCGCTCGTCACGCTGCAGAGCCGCAGGAATGAGCGGCGGTTGCCGTGGCGGTCGGTGTAGCGGCCGCTCCAGACGCGCATCACCATCGCGCCGGTCTGCACCGCGGCAAGGCTGGCGCTGATCGTGAGCGTGGCCATGCCGGCGAAATCGTGCAGGAAGACGGAGGCGAAGGTGAGCACCGCCACTTGCGGAAAGCAGAGCAGGCCGATGGCGGTGGCGATGCGCCAGACCTCGACATTGCGCAGCGGCGCCGGACCGCCCGACTTTGCCATGGCCATGCTGCCGGCATTGTCCAGTTCCGGCGGCTGGTGCAGCCATCGCCAGGCAAACAGCGCAGAGACGGCGTTCATGGCGGCCAGCAGCCCGAAGACCGCCGCGAAACCGTGCACCGATGCCAGCGACGGCAGGACCAGCGCGCCGAGCCCGCCGCCGAGCGGCACCGCGGTCTGCCTGATGCTCATGGCAAAGCCACGTTCGCCTTCGTGGAACCAGGCCATGATGGCGCGGCCGCTGGAACCGTTGACGCTGCCGCCGAGCAGGCCGGCGACCAGAAGGCATGCGGCCAGCATTGCGACGCCAGGCACATAGGTCACTGAGGGCACGATGAACAACGCCATCAGGGCGAGCCACGCCGCGGTCGCACCAAGGCCGGTCAACAGCACGCCGCGATCTCCCCAGCGGTCGGTGAGCAGACCCCAGGGCAGTTCGCTCAAGGCGACGCCCAGTCCGAGAAGGCCGAGGACCAGACCGAGATTGCCATTGCTCAAGTGATAGCCCGACCGCAGAAACACCGCCGCCGCCGGTATGCCGGCGAAGGTGGCGGAGAAACTGGCATTGGCGGCAACGCCGATGCCAAGCACCTTCCAGCGATGATTGGCGCGAAATCGTTCAGCCTTCGACGTGACGGCGGCGGCTCGGCCAACCCGGCCTGGCTCACAATTTGCGTCGGCAATCGACATGGCGGGACTCCTGTTGATGCCCTCTCGGGACCTTGACGCCTCGTCTTTACCGCCATAACTTCATCCCGAATATCGGGAATTTTTTGACAATCGTTCCCGAAAAACAGGATCGTTGAGATGCGCCGCGTAACCTTCGACCTCGATGTCCTCCGAAGCTTCGTCACCGGCATGGAACTCGGCAGCTTCGCCAAGGCCGCCGACCGGCTTGGACGCTCGACCTCGGCGGTGAGCGCGCAACTGAAGAAGCTGGAGGACCAGGCGGCGACGCCGATCTTCCGCAAGTCGGGCCGCGGACTGGCGTTGACCGAAGCCGGCGAAACCATGCTCGGCTATGCCAGGCGGCTGCTCGAGTTGAACGACGAGGCGGCCTCGGCCATCCACGACGTGGAACTGGAAGGCTGGGTCAGGCTCGGCCTGCAGGAGGATTTCGGCGAGGCGGTGCTGCCGGAGGTGCTCGGACGCTTCGCCCGCGCGCACCCCAAGGTCAAGATCGAGGCGCGGATCGGGCGCAGCTATGAACTCGCCGAGCGGATCACATCAGGCAATCTCGACATTGCGCTGGCCTGGGACAGCGGCCAGGCGCTGCCTTACAGCCGGCATGTCGGCGACGCGCAATTGCGCTGGATCGGGCCGGCAAAGCTGATCGAGACCAGGCTGCGCGAGGGCGAGGCACTGCCGCTGGTGGCGCTGGAAGCGCCATGCCTGCTGCGCACAGTGACGACGGAAACGCTCGACCGCGCCGGCCTGCCATGGCGGATGGCCTTCTCCAGCCCCAGCCTTGGCGGCATCTGGGCGGCGGTCGCCGCCGGCCTCGGCCTGACGATCCGCACCGATATCGGCCTGCCGGCCAATGTCAGGGCGATGGCGCCGCAAACGCTGGGCTTACCCGCGCTGCCGACCATGGCGCTGGTGCTGCACCAGAAAGACGCCGAACTGGACCCGGTGGCGGCGCGGCTGGCGGATATATTGTGGCACGCGGCGGTGGCGGCGCTGCCGCAGGACGAGCGGTTGAGAGAGGTCGCTTAGACGGAAGCGGCTGTCCAGCGTAGCGTTCCGTCACACCCCCCTCTGTCCTGCCGGACATCTCCCCCGCAAGGGGGGAGATTGGATCTCGCGAATGCTTTCGCCAATTTTCAACGTTGCAAGAGAGGCTCCAAAGACGAAACGACTGATCTCCCCCCTTGCGGGGGAGATGCCCGGCAGGGCAGAGGGGGGTGCTGTCCCGCCAATCTTGCGGAGAATTCCGCAACCGTCATCGCTCACTTGCGCTTGTTCGCTCTCCCCGCGAACGGGTTGTCCGAAGTCCGCAGCGCTATCCGGATCGGCACGCCGGGCATGTCGAAGGCTTCGCGCAGGCTGTTGGAGAGGTAGCGCACGTAGGATTGCGGCATCGCGTCGGGCCGCGAGCACTGGACGACGAAACCCGGCGGCCGGGTCTTGGCCTGGGTGACATATTTGACCTTGAGCCGGCGGCCGGCGACGGCGGGTGGCGGGTGATGCGCCAGAATGCTTTCCAGCCAACGGTTGAGCTTGCCGGTGGAAACGCGGCTGTTCCACACCTTGTGCGTCTTGATGACGGCATCCATCAGCTTGTCGAGGCTGCGGCCGGTCTCGGCCGAAACCGTCACCGCCTGGATGCCGCGCACCTGCGGCAAAAGCCGTGTGGTCTTTTCGCGCAGTTCCGTCAGCAGTTCCTGCGGATTGTCGATCAGGTCCCATTTGTTGAAGGCGATGACCGGCGCCCTGCCTTCGCGGATGATCAGGTCGGCGATCTGCAGATCCTGCTTCTCGAACGGGATGGTGGCGTCGAGCACGATGATGACGATCTCGGCAAAGCGGATGGCGCGCAAGCCGTCCTGCACCGACATCACTTCCAGCTTCTCGTGGATCCTGGCCTTGCGGCGCATGCCGGCAGTGTCGAACAGTTTTAGCCGGCGGCCATGCCAGTCCCAGTCGACGGAGATGGAATCGCGGGTGATGCCGGCTTCCGGGCCGGTCAACAGCCGCTCCTCGCCGATCAGCGCGTTGATCAGCGTCGACTTGCCGGCATTGGGCCGGCCGACGACGGCGATGCGCATCGGCTTGGTGTCGTCATAGGCGGGTTCGGCGTCGGGATCGGTGATGTCCTCGCCGATCAGCACCTCGCTGGCGGCGACGTCCTCGGCCTCGTCTTCTTCCTCGCCGAAGGCGCGGTCTTTGCCCAGCGCCTCGATCACCGCGTCGCGCAGATCGGGCATGCCCTGGCCGTGCTCGGCCGAGACCGGGATCGGCTCGCCCAAGCCCAGTTCCCAGGCTTCCAGCATGCCGCCCTGGGCGCCCTTGGCCTCGGCCTTGTTGGCGACCAGCACGACCGGCTTGCCGGACTTGCGCACGATCTCGGCAAAGGTGCGGTCGTCGGGCAAAAGCCCGGACTTGGCGTCGATGGTGAAGAAGATCAGGTCGGCTTCGCGGATCGCGATCTCGGTCTGCGCGCGCATGCGGCCGGGCAGCGTCGAGGCGGCGGCGTCCTCGAAGCCGGCGGTGTCGATGACATCGAAATGCAGATCGTAGAGTTTGGCCGCGTGGACGCGACGGTCGCGGGTGACGCCCGGCGTGTCGTCGACAAGCGCCAGCTTCCGTCCCACCAATCGGTTGAAAAGCGTCGATTTGCCGACATTGGGCCGGCCGATAATGGCGACTTTGAAGCTCATCCGGCTATCCATATCATCGCCCAAACCGCAGCGCGCCCTTGGGTCAGGCCCGAGGGCAGGCTTTGGGCGATGCGTATCATGACGCGCCCGAGCCGCGGATCAATTCCGACATCAGCGTCGCCCGCTGGCGCGCGTTGCGCGGGGCGCCGTCATCGGCAGCGATCTGGTCGAACAGTTTCAGCGCATCCTGGGTCTTGCCTTCCTTCCAGGCGGCAAGGCCGAGCGCTTCGCGCGCTGTGTGGCGCAGCGTGTTGTTGTCGGCGGTCAGCGCCTCGACGCGGCTGGAGACGTCGGCGAAGGAGCCGTGATCGACGAGCAGCAGGGCGGCCCGCAGGCGCGCCATGTCGCGAATGCCCTGGGGAATGGCGTTGTCGGCGGCGACGCCATCGAAATCGGCGACGGCGGCGGCAAAGTCGCCCTTGTCGGCCTTGACGGTTGCCGCGCGCATGCGGGCGAGCAGCGGATAGGCGCCGTAGCCGTCCTTTTCCAGCTGTTCGAGGGCGGTCAGCGCCTCGTCGCTCTTGCCGTCATTGGCAAGCTTCAGCGCCTGCGAGAAGGCATCGCCGGAGCGGTTGGCGCGGGTCTCGTCCCAATAGCGGTAGCCGACGAAGGCGGCGGTGCCAAGCACCACCAGGATGGCGAGGCCAAGGATCGCCGGACCAAAGCGGTCCCATAGCGCCTGCGCCTGCTCGCGACGGATCTCGTCGTTGACTTCGCGGATAAAACTGTCGTCGGACATCAATCAAAACCATTGCTGCCCTAACAGGGGCGCTTCTTGAGCCCGCGTTTTAGCGAAATTTCGCGGGCATGGAAGGGGCTCGGCAGGAAAATCGGCTAATCGCCGGGCGCATAGCTGCCGACGTTGATCGCACCCACGCCACATTTTGCCGATAGCCGGCTTGGACTGCCTCCAGATCAAGCCCAGATTGCCGATGCCACGTTTGTCCCGCGTTGTTGCGTTTTCCTCAGCCGTGCTTGCCATGGCTGGTGCGGCTTTCGCCGACCCGCCGGCGCCGCCTGCCCCGGCAAAGCCGAAGCAAATCGTCATCATCTCGTTCGATAGCGCCCGGGAGATCTCGCAATGGCACCGCAGCCGGGCGCTGGCCAAGCGCACCGGCGCGCATTTCACCTACTTTTTGTCCTGCGTCTTCCTGCTGTCGCCGCAGACGCGGGCCGACTACACAACTCCGGCCAAGTCCGCGGGCAAATCCAACATCGGCTTTGCCGCTTCGAAGCAGGACGTCGCCGATCGGCTCGATCAGATCGGGCTCGCCGCTTCGGAAGGCCATGACATCGCCAGCCATGGCTGCGGCCATTTCGACGGCAAGGACTGGAGCAAGGCCGACTGGCTGAAGGAATTCGCATCGTTCGAGCGCATTCTGGAGAACGCCTATGCAATCAACGGCATTGCGCCCGAGCCCGCAGGCTGGCGCGCTATTGCCCATGCCGTGGTCGGCTTTCGCGCACCCTACCTCTCGACCGGCAAAGGGCTCTACAAGGCCCTGGCTGAAGCAGGCTACGACTATGACGCCAGCGGCGTTTCGAACGGCCCGGTCGAGCCGCCGACCAGCGGCGGCCTCACTCGCTTTTCGCTGCCGCAGATCCCGGAAGGCCGGAGCGGCAGGCCGGTGATCGCCATGGACTACAATCTTTATGTCCGCCACTCCGGCGGTTTCGAGCGGCCGAGCCAGGCAGCCGAGTTCAGCGATCGGACCTACCAGGCGTTCCGCGCCGCCTTCGACAAGCAATATCAGGGCAAGCGCATCCCGCTGGTGCTGAGCTTCCATTTCACGCTGATGAATGACGGCGCCTACTGGAACGCGCTGGAGCGCTTTGCCGACGAGACGTGCGTGAAAGCCGACGTCGAATGCATCAGTTTTCGCGATTATGTGCAGCGGCAACGTGGTAGCGAGAGGCAGGCGGCGGTGGGCGGCTGAGCCGCCAACCGTCTGTGCAAATAGGATCAAGCCGGGTCGGGTTCCTTTGCCTGTTCCTGACGCTCCATGAAGTGGCGGTCAATGTCGGGCAGCGGCTCGCCGCGAATCGTCGCCTCGAAGGCGCGAAGGCGCTTGTGAACTGACAGAAGCTCGACAATCGTCGACCAAGAATTGACGAGATACTGGAATGAGTTGGTTACCTGACTGAAGGCTGAACTGACCTGGTTGATGAGACCCAGCGTCAGCGTTCCAGCGATCATGGAAGGCACCATCAGGAAGTAGGAGAAGACGTTGTTGGTCTGAAGATAAAGATAGCGGACCACGTTGAAATACACATAGTGGAAATACAGGCGAAAGTAGTTTTGCCGCACACTCGCAAACAGCTCCGCGACGGTCGGCGGCTGCGCCCGGGCCGGATCGTCCTCACCGTAGACGAGTTCCTTGCGATATGCTGCCTCGACGCGCTGGTTACGAAACTGCAAGCCAGGAAGCTTGATGCCTGCGGTCGCAATGATGACTGTACCGAAGACTGCCCAGAAGATCGCAGCCAAAACCAGCGGCTGAGGAACATGACCGATCAATGGCAACTCTGTGACATGCTTAGAATAACTGAGCAGGATCGGCATGAAAGCGATAAGCGTCATGATGGAATCGACGAAGCTAGTGCCAAGGTCTTCCATTATCTTGGAAAACCGCATCGTGTCTTCCTGCACACGCTGTGCAGCGCCCTCAATATGGCGCAGCTTCGGCCAATAGGACATGTAGTAATTGTTCATCGCAGTGCGCCAGCGAAACACCCAGTGGCTGACGAAGAAGTTTGTCAAAACGAACACGGTAACCGCGACAAGAGCGATACCGAGGAAAGTGATTATTTGAGCGTAAAGATCAGCCTCGGTTGCCTTGACCGTTTTGCTAACGATGCCCTGAATGAGGTCCCAGAATGGTCCATACCATGCGTTGATCGCCACGCTTACCTGCACCTGAAAGTAGGTCGTGAACAGGAGCAGCGAACTGCCGAGGATAGACCATTGGTCCCACGGGTGCGGAGAATACCAGTGCCAGAAGCCATAGAATATCAAAACGCCAAGCGCATAGTAGATGTAGAACCAGAGGAACGGAGGCGACCAGAACACCGAGACGCCTATGATGGGCGGCGCGTCGGCAAGAGCCGGAGGCAAGCCGAGAAACGCGCCAAGCTGGTCAGCACCGAGGAACCAGGCTGCCACGAGAACCGCAGTCCAGACGACGGCCGAGATGAAAAACAGCTTCGGCTGCGGGAAGAAGGATACGAACACTGTGGTGAAATCCTCGGTCGGTGCGCAAATCAGCGGGGTTCGGCGGGCATAAAGTCACACATTAGGTGGAAAGCAAATGCCCGTACCCGATGCCCGGCATCGAGCAAGACCACAATCATGGCGATTTTGGCGCGGCCGACCAGGTGATCCCAGCAGATACCAGCAATACGCCAGCAGCGACGATCGAGGCCAGGAAGAAGTTGCCCGAGGCTTGCGCCAGCAGTCCGGCGACGATCGGGCCGACGATCTGGCCGATGCCGAAGGAAGCGGTCATCAGCGCAAAAATCCGGCGCGGCGCCTCCGGCACGAGCTGCCTTGCCGTCTGCAGGCCGAGCGCGGTGATGGCGATGAAGGTGCCGCCGAGCAGGACGCCCGCCAGCAGCGGCCCGGCGGTGCCGCCGATGGCGACGCTGGCGGTGACGCCGACCACCTCGACCAGGCAGCCCAAGGCATAGGCGGTATAAAGCCCGATCCGTGCCGCTACCTTCTGCCACAGCCAGACCGAGGGAAAGCCGGCAAGGCCGGTGACCATCCAGACGCTTGCCTCGAAGACGCGGCCGCCGCCGCCCTGGCGCACGATGGCGACCAGGAAGGTCGCCGTCACCACATAGCCGAAGCCGAACAGGCCGTAGGCAACGATGACTTTTGCCAACGACCGGTCCCTCGGCAGTGCCGGTTCGCGGTCGGCCACGCCGCGGCCAGGTGCGGTGCCGCCGGCGAGCAAGGCGACCATCGCAAGGCCGCCGGCGGAAATCGCTGCCGACCACAGCCAGCCCGAAGCCCAGCCGGCATGTTCGGTGACCAGAACCGCCATCAGCGCTGAGGATGCCGCGATGCCGAGGCCGACGCCGCCGAAATGCAGCGCCTGCAGGTCGCTTCTGTTGGCGGCTGCCAGGTGACCGAAGACGATCGAGGCCATGAACACCATGACGAAGGCGCTGGCGAGACCGGCAAGGAAGCGGAGGACGACAAAGGCGGTCATCGTCTCGCTCAGCCCCATCAGGGCGGCGAGCGCAGCACTGGCGGCAAGGCCGCCAAACATCAGCAGGCGCTCGCGCCCATGCGCCCAGCCGCCGGCCGCCGCAAGCGCGCCGACGAGGTAGCCGAGGTAGTTGGCCGACGCGATCCAGCCGGCATCAGCCGGCGACAGATGCAGCTCCTCCATCATGCCGGGCAGGATCGGCGTGTAGACGAAACGGCCAATGCCCATGGCGACGGCCATGGCGATCATGCCAGCGAGAGCAAGGCGCAAGGGTGATGGAGCGGCGTTCATTGCAGCGCACCATAGAATTGGCGACCGATGAAACAATCCGCTTTGTGTTGGGCCAGCGGGCGCGACTAACGCCCCCGCATCTCAGCCGCAGCCGACCGCCCCGGTCTCGTAGGCGGTGCGGCGCGCCGTCAGCCGGAACGGGATATCTCCGAGTTCGCGTTCCGACATGGTGTCCAGCACCGGATGCGACAATGGGTCGGTAACCCAGTCGATGACATCGCCGCCGTGCATCCCATCATAGCGGTCCGGCCGGAGGCCGGCAGCGGCTAAGATCTTGAACAATGATACGATCGTCATCCTCGCCTCCTCGGTCTGACTGTCCCACTAAAATCTGCCTTGTCGGGCTGTCTTTCAATTGAGATTTCAGCCGCGCCGGTTTAGAAAAACTGAAATGGCTATGCTGAACCGCGTCCATCTCAACGGCCTGCGCGCCGTCGAAACCGTCGCCCGCCTCGGCTCGCTGGCGGCCGCTGCCGGCGAGCTCAACGTCTCCGTCAGCGCCGTCAGCCAGCAGATCAACCGCACCGAAAAGCAGCTTGGACAGGCGCTGTTCGAACGAACGGCGAGCGGGCTGGTGCTGACCGAGTTCGGCACGGTTTTTTCCGCCCGGCTTGGCGCCGGTTTTCGCGAGCTGGCGCAAGCGGTGGCGCTGGCCGACGAGGCAAGCCAGTGCACGCTGGTGGTTTCGGTGGCGCCGGCCTTCGCTTCGAAATGGCTGCTGCCGCGATTGTCGCGGCATTTCGACCGCCATCCCAACGTGCTGCTGCGCATCGACGCCTCGGTGCGGCTGGCCGATCTCGAGCGCTCCGACATCGACATCGCCATCCGGCTTGGCGACGGCAAATGGCCGGGCGGCCGGGCGGAACTTTTGTTGGCGCAGGAAGTCTTTCCGGTCTGCGCGCCGGTGATCGCCAAGAAACTGAAGTCGATCGAAGACCTGGCGCAGACCTGCGCCATCACCGACGAACGGGCGATGATCAACTGGGAGAGCTGGTTCAAGGCTGCCGGGGCCGAGCCGGTCAGCTTCCGCAAGGGCGCGCGCTTCACCGACCCGATGCTGTGCCTGGAATCGGCGATCGCCGGCCATGGCGTCATGCTCGGCTGGCAATTGCTGGCCGCCGATGCGCTGGCCGACGGCCGCCTCGTCGCGCCTTTCGGCGTGCGGGCGCAGAGCGGCCTCGGCTACTGGCTGGTGACCTCGGCGACCAAGACCGAAAGCCGCAAGGTGCGCGATTTCAAGATCTGGATCCGCGAGGAAATCGCGGCGACCGTGGCGCAGTTTAGCGCGCTGGAAAGCGCTGCCTAGGGCTGTCCGTCGCGACGGTGCTGGAAAGGACAGCCGCGCCGGCCTATGTTGGAACTCTCACTCCCGGACCAAGGCAGGCAGGATCATGACCACACATTCGCGCGGCGTTTCCGCAACGATCGACCCGGTGAAGCTCGACAGGCTGGCGGAAGTCGCCATCAAGGTCGGGCTGCAATTGCAGCCGGGGCAGGATCTGGTGCTGACCTCGTCGATCGCCGCACTGCCGCTGACCAGGCGCATCGTCGAGCACGCTTACAAGGCGGGCGCCGGGCTGGTAACGCCGATCTTCAACGATGACGAGATCACGCTGGCGCGCTTCCGCTACGGCGCGGATGCCGGCTTCGACCGCGCCGCCGGCTGGATGTATGAAGGCATGGCGAAGGCCTTTTCCAACAATGCGGCGCGGCTTGCCGTGCGCGGCGAGGACCCGTCGCTGTTGTCGGCGCAGGACCCGGCGAAAGTGGCGCGCGCCAACAAGGCGAACTCGATGGCCTACCAGCCGGCGCTGGAAAAGATCACCGGCTTCGACATCAACTGGAACATCGTCGCCTACCCGGATCTCGCCTGGGCAAAACAGGTCTTCCCCGGCGATGCCGACGATGTCGCCGTGGTGAAGCTCGCCGATGCGATCTTTTCGGCATCACGGGTCGATGTGGAAGACCCGATCGCAAACTGGACGGCGCACAATGCAGCGCTGCGCGGCCGCACAAAGTGGCTGAACGAGCACAATTTCCATGATCTGCATTTCAGCGGCCCGGGCACCGACCTCACCGTCGGGCTGGCCGATGGCCATGAATGGATGGGCGGCGCCTCGACTGCCAAGAACGGCGTCACCTGCAATCCGAACATCCCGACCGAGGAGGTCTTCACCACGCCGCATGCACGGCGCGTCTCCGGCCGTGTATCCTCGACCAAGCCGCTGTCCTACCAGGGCACGCTGATCGACGATATCTCGGTGCGTTTCGAAGAGGGCAGGATCGTCGAGGCCAAGGCTTCGAAGGGCGAGGACGTGCTGAAGAAAGTGCTCGACACCGACGAGGGTTCGCGCCGGCTCGGCGAGGTGGCGCTGGTGCCGCATTCCTCGCCGATCTCGGCCAGCGGCCTGCTGTTCTTCAACACGCTGTTCGACGAGAACGCCGCCTGCCACATCGCGCTCGGGCAGTGCTATTCAAAATGCTTCGTCGACGGCGCCTCGCTCACCCAGGACGAAATCGCCCAGCGCGGCGGCAACAAGAGTTTTATCCACATCGACTGGATGATCGGCTCCGACAAGATCGACATAGACGGCGTGCACAAGGATGGCCGCAAGGTGCCGGTGATGCGCAAGGGTGAGTGGGCGTAAGCTCGCGGAGGGCGGATGGGTTTCGACCTGACGGTCAAGCGAATTTACGAAGCACCCGCGCCCGATGACGGGCAGCGGGTGCTGGTTGATCGCATCTGGCCGCGCGGCATCAGCAAGGAGGATGCCGCGCTGACGCTGTGGCTGAAGGAGATCGCGCCGAGCGATGAATTGCGGAGGTGGTTCGGACATGAGCCGGCGCGATGGGCGGAGTTTCAGGTGCGGTATTCGGTCGAGCTGGATGGGAATAGAGAAGCGGTGGCGAAACTGCGTGGCTTGCTCGGCAAGGCCAAGGTGACGCTGCTTTATAGCGCACATGACGAGGCGCATAACAATGCGGTGGCGTTGGCGGGGTATTTGCGCTGGACGGGTTGAGAGACAGCGAACCGCTGCATACGCCGCAAGCGAAAGCCTGCACAATTAGCGATCGCCCTCCACGCGTTCGTCATCCTTGGGTCTGCGCTGCGTCGCTTCGCTCCTTGCTACGCCATAGGCTGACGAGGCAAGGCTACGCTACTTCACCACCCCTTCATAAGCCTCCGGCTTGAACCCCACCAAAATCTCATCCCCGACCTCGAGCACCGGGCGCTTGATCATCGTCGGGTTGGCCAGCATCAGCTTCCTGGCCTTCTTCTCGTCGAGCCCTTGCTTGTGCTTGTCGGGCAGTTCGCGGAAGGTCGTGCTGCCCTTGTTGAGCAGCTTTTCCCAGCCAACCTTGCCGATCCATCCATCCAGTCTGCCCACCTCTATCCCCTCGGCCCGGTAGTCGTGAAAACGGTAAGGCACATCGTGGCCCTCCAGCCAGGTGCGCGCCTTCCTGATCGTGTCGCAGGTGGTGATGCCGTACATGGTGATCGTCAAAACGCACTTCCCTTGGGCTGGTGGTCGAATCCGCCGGACAGCCTAAAACCGTCCTTCCCGCTTTGCCAGCACCCCGGTCACATCAGCCCATTTTTAGGGCTTGCCAATACTAAGGAATTTTCCTAAGTATCTTTCCATACCCGTCGACGGACCTCAGGATCGCCCATGCCAAGCCTCCACGCCCCAACTACAAGTCTCCCGCCGATCGACGGCATCTTCCGCGCGCTGGCTGACCCGACGCGGCGGCGCGTGGTCGAGCGGTTGAACCGCAGTCCGGCCTCGGTCAGCGAGTTGGCGCAGCCTTTCGAGATGGCGCTGCCTTCCTTCATCGAGCATCTGAAAGTGCTGGAAGGCTGCGGACTGGTGCGATCGGAAAAAATCGGCCGCACCAGGATCTATCAGCTGGCGCCCGAACCGCTGCAGCTCGCCGAAAACTGGCTGGCCGAACAGCGCACGCTGTGGGAGCGCCGACTCGATCAATTCGACGCCTATGTGATGAGCCTCAAGGAGCAAGAAAAGTGAGCTATCCCTTCAAGCCCGACCCCAGACTGGACCTGACTCTGGAGCGCAAGCTCGACGCGCCGCGCGAACTCTTGTGGAGCGCGATGACGGTGCCGGAGCATGTCAAGCAATGGTTCACGCCCAAGCCCTGGCTGATCACCGATTGCGAGATCGACCTTCGTCCGGGCGGACTGTTCCGGACGCGCATGCAATCGCCCGACGGCAAGGAGGTCAACGACCGCCATTGCTGCTATCTCGAGATCGTGCCGAACGAGCGGCTGGTGTGGACCGATGCGCTGCTGCCGGGCTATCGGCCCTCCGGCGAGCCCTTCATCACCGCAGTCATTTCGCTTCAGTCGGATGACAAGGGCACGCGCTACACGGCAACGGCCATCCATCGCGACGAGGCTACCCGCAACAATCATGAAGAGATGGGGTTCTTCGACGGCTGGGGCACGGTGGCCGATCAGTTGGCGCAGTATGTGAAGACCATTTGAGCTTTTCCCACTGTGGCCAGGACTTTGTCCCGGCCGCCTGGTTTTTGGGTCGTGCAGCGAAGTGCGCCGGAACCCTACGGCACCCGGGCTCAGTAGTAGAAGCGCTCTTCGGTGATCTTGCCGTTCTTGACCGTGTACAGGCCAACCTCGTCCATGGTGACCCGTTCGCCGGTGGCCTTGGGCGTTATGTCGAACTTGAAGCGCACCGCGAACTGGTCGCCGTTGACATAGGGGCCTTCGACAGAGCCGCCATGGACTTCGTGGTTCTCTTGCCACCATTCGCCCTTTTGCCTGAGAGCCTCCTTGCCACGGGCGATGGCCATCGGCCCCTCCATGGCTTCGAGGCTGACGATATCATCGGCATTGTACTTTTCACCAGCACCCAGGTGATCCCCCTGCTGGAGCATTTCAGTGAAATCCTTGGCAACATCCGCGATGGTCATGTGTGTTCCTCCTGTTCAGACTGGTTTGAAGTAGGGAAGCGCTTGCCGGCCCGCCACCTTTACCCGCACGACAGCTGACAAGGTGTGTCAGGACGATTATATAGCGCGGCTGTGTGACGACGATTGCGGCGGCGTCGGACAGCGACTTCGGTTGCAGACAAAAGCCAATTCCGCAATGCTGGGTGCATGTGCAACCTCTACAACATCACGACGACGCAAGAGGCGGTCCGCCAATGGACCCGCACATTGCGCGATATCAGCGGCAACCTCGAACCTTCGCTTGATGTCTATCCCAATCAACCTGGGCTTGTCGTTCGCAACAGGACGGATGGGGAGCGTGAACTGGCGAAACTGCTTTGGGGTTTGCCAACGCCGCCCGAGCGCATGAAAGGTAAGGCCGACTACGGCACCACCAACGTTCGCAATCCGCAATATTCGCACTGGCAGCAATATGTGGGCGTCGAGCACAGATGTGTCGTGCCGGTGACCAGCTTTGCCGAGCCCAGCCCTGCGGCGAACGATAAAGACCCGGAAACAGGAATCCAGCGAAATTACTGGTTTGCCCGTGGCGAGAGCCGGCCGCTGTTCTTCTTCGCTGGTTTCTGGACGTCTTGGCAGGGCGTGCGAAAGGTCAAGGACGGTCCCGGCGACTTCGAGCTATACGCCTTCATGACCACCAAGCCTAATGCTCTCATTGCGCCGATCCATGAGAAGGCTATGCCCGTGATCCTCACCACGCCGGAGGAAACCGAGGCTTGGCTGACGGCGCCATGGTCGGAAGCACGGCATTTGCAGCGGACGGCGCCCAACGACGCGTTGGTGATCGTTGAGAAGCCAGCCACACAGATCAAGTTCCCACCAGAGGCGCCGGCCCAAGGGTCTCTGTTTTAGCCCGAAATCGGCTCTCCTCAATCGTCGTCTCGCCAGATTACCCGGCGAACCATGCGGATTTCGACAAGACGTCTGACGCGAATTTTAAGGCGTTCAGCAGCGCTTGGCAGAATGATGCCTGCATCGAGCTCACGACCTTTGCAGCGCTCGCACCGCATGTGCCGCTCCACATCCCAAAAGGGGATATCACCAACCAGCTTTGCGAGATCGCCAGGCAGATAGTGTCGAGTGATGTTGCAGTTCCGACATCGAACACGAATTAGCTGCCCGACTTCATGCGCCAAGCAGAGGGTTTGCACATTTCGGCGCGGTCGGGTGCTTAGTTCGGGCATCCCGCAAAGTAGGAATATGTTCCTTTGCGAGTCAATTCACACTTAATTCCACCTTGGCGATCTTCACAGCAGGTTAAATCCAACCGTCGATGAAGGGATTGGGTTGGATCAGCTTGGCAGCATAGGGCAGTTGGCACCACGGCGCAGGCTGATATGCGCCACGTCGCCGACGCTGAATTGAAAGCCCTCGGCCTGGCGCGGCGCATCGATCACCACCGGCAATCCCTGCCCCAGCTCAGCATGCAGCCGCAGCGTGCGGCCGTGGAAGACGATGGAGTTGACGCGCGCCGGCGCGGTGCCGGCGGCGGCATCGGTGGTGGCCAGCAAGTCCTCGGGGCGAACGCCGATGGTGCGCTCAGTGCCTTCGCCGGGTGTGTCGCCGGTTTCAGATGTTGCTTCCAGCGAAAGCCCGCCAGCGGCGAAGCGCAGGCGGTCGCCGTCGCGGCCGATGAAGCGCGATTGCAAGAGGTTCATGGTGCCGATGAAGCTTGCGACGAATTTCGTCGCCGGCCGGTCGTAAAGCGTAGCCGGCGGCGCGATCTGCTCGATGCGGCCCTTGTTCATGACGACGATGCGGTCGGAGATCGACAGCGCTTCGGTCTGGTCGTGGGTGACCATGACGAAGGTGGTGCCGAGCCGCGACTGCAGCCGCTTCAGTTCGACCTGCATCTGTTCGCGCAGATGCGCATCGAGCGCCGACAGCGGTTCATCGAGCAACAGAACGCGCGGCTCGCAGACTATGGCTCGGGCGAGCGCGACGCGCTGGCGCTGGCCACCCGACAGTTCGGAAACGCGGGCGCCGAGCTTGTCGGCGAGGCCGACCATGTCGAGGGCTTCGCGGACGCGCTTTGCCTGCTCGGCGCCGGACAGTTTGCGCAGCGACAGGCCGAAGCCGACATTCTCGGCGACGTTCATATGCGGGAACAGCGCATAATCCTGGAACACGGTGTTGACGGGACGGTCGAACGGCCTGAGCGCGGTGATGTCGCGACCATCGAGCAGCACCTTGCCGCTCGACGGGCTTTCGAAACCGGCAATGACGCGCAGGCTGGTGGTCTTGCCGCAGCCCGAGGGCCCGAGCAGGGTGATGAACTCACCGCTGATAATATCGAGATCGACGGCGTCGAGCCCAACAATGCCGCCGGGGAAAACCTTCGAGACCTTGTCCAGCCGCACCAGTGCGTCAGGCGCCATCGCGCACCTCCGAGGGTTTGGTGGTGTTGACCCAGAGGATCTGGCAAGGTTCGGTGCCGGGATTGCGGAAGGCATGAAGGAGCGTGCTCTTGAAGGCAAAGGAGTCGCCGCTCTTCAGCACGTATTTTGTCGAGTCCACCACCAGTTCGACCTCGCCCGAGAGGACATAGCCGAATTCGTGGCCGATATGCGCATAGGCTTCCGCCGTGCCGCCATCGGCTTCCACCGTCACCAAGAGGCCGGTCAGCGCCGCGCCCGGCGGTGACAGCAGCGCCTTGGCGATGCCTTCCGACTTGACCGGGAGCTGCCGCCTTTTGTCGGCGCGCACGCAATAGAGATCGTTGGCGGCTTCGTTGCCGTCGGTGATCAGCGCCGAAGGCTCGATGTCGAGAGCGGCGGCCAGCGGCCAGATCACCTTGACGCGCAGCGAAGACAGGCCGCGCTCGATCTGGCTCAGCGCCCCAATCGACACGCCGGCTTTTGCCGCAAGCTCGGCCAGCGACAAATTGCGCTCCAGCCGCAGCGCCCGCACGCGCCGGCCGACGCGAATGTCGGCGTCGGCCTTTGGTTTCGCTTCAAGCATGTCCATCAGTTGGTCCTTGTTGCAGTCTTTGGCGCGGCGGCAAGACCCGCGGGCTTCAGGAGATTAGTCACAATTACCTGCCGTCGGCGCTGCCCCCTCATTGTCCTGCCGGACATTTCTCCCCGTATAGTGACGGGGAGAAAGCGGCTGGTCGCAAACTCGGCGCCATTTCTGCAACGTTTGCGATTTGCGAAATCGCTGGTGACAGCGCCCCTCTCCCCGTCACTATACGGGGAGAGGATGCCGGCAGGCAGGTGAGGGGCAGCGCAACCGTCGGCGATGGATCCCTCAGCCGCCCGCCTTCACTTTCTCGAACATCTTCGCCACATCGTCGTTCTGCTTCATCGGGCCGGTGAAGATGGTGGTCTTCAGCATCACCTCCGGGTCCGCCGGCAATTGCAGCTTGTCCAGTTCGTCCTTCGCCACGCCGGCGAAGGCGGTGCTCAGCGAGCTGCCATAGCCGTAGGCCTGGATCAGGTACTTACCCGAGTCGGCGTCGAGCCGGCTGTTGATGAAGTCATAGGCGAGGTCGACGTTTTTGGCGTCCTTGAGCATGACGAAGCCGCAGGCCCAGGTCAGCATGCCCTCCTTCGGCTTCATGAACTCGACCGGCACGCCCTGCTTCTTCAGCGAGGTTGCCGACGCGTTCCAGGTCATGGCGGCGACCAGCTGGCCGCTGGCCAGCGCCTGTTCGACCGAGGTCATGTCGGTGGTGTAGTTGGAGAGCAGCGGACGCTGCTCGCGCAATTTTTCCGCCACCTTGTCCATCTGCTCCGGCGTCATATCGAAGGGGTTTACGCCGGCCAGAAGTGCTGCAACGATCGGCGTGTCATGCACGGCATCGATGGTCGCCATGCGGCCGGCATATTGCTTGTCCCACAGAAGGTTCCAGCTCGCTTCCGGGTTCTTCACCAGATCGGTGCGGTAGAGGATCGAGGTGTTGCCCCAATCCCACGGCACCATCCAGACCTTGCCGTCGCCGGCCTGGATGTCGGGCAGGTTCTTGAACACCGGGAAGATCGAATCCCAGTTCTTGATGCGCTTGGTATCGATCGGCTGCAGCAGGCCTTCCTTGTTCCAGCGCGCCACCTTGTCGTAGCAGGGATGGGCGATATCGGGGCGGAAGCCGGCCTTGACCTTGGTGAAGGCATCGTCGTCGTCGCCGAAGATCGAGGCCTCGACGCCATCGGGATGGGCCGTCAGGAAGCTCTTGTTGAAGTCTGGCAGTTCATAGCCGGACCAGGTGAAATATTGCAGCTTGTCGGCGGCGAAGGCGACAGTCGACGACAGGACGATTGCAAGCGCGGCAAGCCCGGTGCGGGCTGTCTTTGCAGTGATCGATTTCGGGCCAGTGATCGATTTCAGCCCAGTAATTGATTTCGGGTCGAATGCCATTTCGGTTCTCCTCTTTTGTTATGGGTCAGGCTGGACTGGTGGGCGCCGTCCGACGGGCTGTGCTCAGCCCGCGATGGCGCAGGATTTCGGCGATGCCGGCGATGATGACGGACACAGCAAGGATAGCTGTCCCCAGCGCCATCACGGTCGGCAGCGAGCGAGGAAAACGCAGTTGGCTCCAGATGTAGAGCGGCAGCGTCGGCTCGGTGCCGGCGAGGAAGAAGACGACGATGAACTCGTCGAAGGAAATCAGAAAGGCCAGCATGAAGGCCGAGACGATGGCCGGCAGCGAGAGCGGCAACATCACCCGCCGGAAGGTCGTCCAGTCGGAAGCGCCGAGATCGAGTGCGGCCTCGCGAATGGTTTTCGGAATTGCGGCAAACCGGCTGCGCATGATCACCACGGTGGTCGGCAGCGCCACCAGTATGTGGCCGAGAACGATGGCGATGCGCGACGGGCCGAGGCCGATGAGATTGACGAGGATCAGCAACGATATGCCGACGATGACGCCGGGGATCAGGATCGGCAGCCTGGAGATGGCGCTGATGGTGGCGGCGAGCGGCGAACGACCGTAGAGGTCCATATAGGAGACGGTGATGCCGCAGAGCGTGGCGCCGGCGGCGGCCACGACGCCAATGACGAGACTGTTCAAAAGCGCGCCGGACAGCGCCGGATTGCCATAGAGCGTGGCATACCATTCGAGCGTGAAGCCCTGCAGCGGAAACGCGGCCTGGATGGAGTTGTTGAAGGAAAACAGCGGGATCAACAGCACCGGCAGATAGAGGAAGACGAGATAGGCAAGCACATAGACGCCGAGCCAGCCGCGGCCATCATCTCTCCGCGCCGCGCTCATGTGCGGCTGCCGAATTTGCGGTCGGCGCCGCGTGCGACCAGCACCACGCAGAGGATGACCAGCATCACGCAGACTGAAAGTGCCGCCCCGAACGGCCAGTCATTGGCCTTGCCGAACTGCGACTGGATCAATGTGCCGATCATGGTGCTGGCGGGACCGCCGACCATGGCCGGGGTGACATAGTCGCCGACCGTCGGCACAAAGACGACGAGGGCGGCCGCCAGAACGCCCGGCATCGAATTGGGCAAGACGACGCGGCGAAACGCCGTGAACGGTCTGGCGCCGAGATCGGAGGCGGCTTCGAGCAGTGATTTCGGGATGGTGTCCAGCGCCACATAGATCGGCAGGATGGCGAAGGGCGCATAGGCATGCGCCAGCGTGACGACCACCGCCGCCGGCGTGTTGAGGAAGGCCAGCGTCGGCTCCGACCAGATGCCGCTTTCGATCAGCGCCGAGTTCAAGACGCCGTTGTAGGCGAGCACGATCTTCCAGGCGAAGACGCGCAGGAGATAGCTGGTCCAGAACGGCAGGGTCACCAGAAACAAAAGCAGGCTGCGGCGGCGGCCGGCATAGAAAGCGAGATAGTAGGCGACGGGATAGGCGGTGACGACGGTCGCCAGCGTCACCAGGCCGGCGATCACCAGCGAGCGCAGCGTCACCGTCCAGTAGAGCGGATCGGAGACCACGGTGATGAAGTTGCCTGCCGTGAAGCCGGCGCCGAGCAGCGAACCGTCATTGCCGCGAAGTGAGAGGAAGAGCACAAGGCCAAGGGCAAACAGGATCAGGAACAAGGTGACCAGCCCGCCCGGCAGCAACATGGCGAAGCGGAAGCCTCGGGACGACCCTGCCGGCGCTTCTGTTGCAACGATGCTCGACATCGGACTGCTCAACGGAAATATGAAATCGGCTTAGCTTTTTTCATATTTG
Organism: Mesorhizobium sp. M0862; assembly: GCF_040319795.1. Classification (NCBI taxonomy): domain Bacteria; kingdom Pseudomonadati; phylum Pseudomonadota; class Alphaproteobacteria; order Hyphomicrobiales; family Phyllobacteriaceae; genus Mesorhizobium; species Mesorhizobium sp. M0862. The sequence goes on along the minus strand of NZ_JAMYOJ010000021.1, from coordinate 71,205 downwards.
TGAAACTGTCAAGCTGAATCCACGAGGCCTAGGCGACCGGCACCCAATCAGCGCTCGAAGGCGTCGAGCATCCGGTACCAGGCGATGGTCGCGGCGACGCCGACCTGGCGGAAGGCGTGGAACGGGATCGGCCGGACCGGCGACAGCGGGAACGGCAATTGATTGACATCGCCGCCCGCGAGGTAGCCCGCCATGCGTTTTCCCAGCGCGGTCATCAGGCCGACGCCCCTGCCCTGGCAACCAACCACGGCGAGCAGGCCCTTTTCCGGCTCATGGATGTGCGGCAGGTGATCCGGTGTCATCGCCACGCGGCCGAACCAGCGCTTCTCGATGACGACATCGGAGAGCGCCGGATAGAGCCGCACCAGCGCGTGCTGCAGATGCGCCCAGTCGGCCTCGCTCCTCGGCCGCGCCATGCGGCCGCGGCCGCCAAGCACCAGATGGCCGTCGGCTGTTTTGCGGTAGTAGACGAGAATGCGCCTGGAGTCGGACACCGCCTGCCCTTCCGGCAGGATCGTCGCCGCAAGGTTGGATGACAGCGGCGCGGTCGCGACCTGGAAGGAATGCAGCGGCACGATCGTTTCCGCGAGGCCCGGAAGCAGTCCATCGGTATAGGCGTTCGTCGCCAGGACAACCGCTTTCGCCCGCACCTCGGCGCCGCTTTCGGTTGAGACACGCCAAAGGCCGGCCTCCTTGCGGAGTTTCACCACCTTCTGCCGCTCGGCAATGCTGGCGCCGGCGGCGGCGGCGATGCGCGCCAGTTCCACTGTATAGGTGAGCGGATCGATGATGCCGGCGCGGCGGTCGAGCCAGCCGCCGAGATAGCCTTGCGCGCCGGTCATATCGGCGATCTCGCTTTCATTCAGAAGCCGGACATCGGCGCCACGCGCCCGCCATTGACCATCCCTGTTCGCCGCCGCTTTCAATGCGGTTTCGGTATGCGCGGCCTGGATCCAGCCCTTGCGGGTGAGCGGCACCGCCAGCTTTTCGTCGCGGATGAGATCGAACACCGTATCCGCCGCCGAGGCGGCGAAATCGACCAGCGCCCGGCCACGCTCGGGGCCGAAATGCTCGAGCAGCCATTCGGGATCATATTTCAGGCCGGGAATGACCTGGCCGCCATTGAGGCCCGAGGCGCCCTGGCCGATCTCGCCGGCCTCCAGCACCTGTACACCGAGACCGAGCCGGGCTGCGTGCAAGGCGGTCGACAGGCCCATGAAGCCGCCGCCGACGATGGCAACGTCGACCGGCGCAGTGACGAGCAACTGGAAGGCGGATGCGGTCTGCGGCTTCTGCCAGATCGGAACGGAAAACGGTGCGGGCAAGGCTTCACCTGGAGTATGCGGAAAATGAAAATTCTAGTGCCAGTTTCATTTTTTTGAAAGAGCGGGCCTCATGTCAGAACCGACAATTGCCTGCGCCACGGGATAGACCTTTGGCGTGAATCCGGTGAAAGTGCCGCGGCCCAGCTGCCATCTCGATCATCAAAGGACCGTAAGCCATGACGAACCCAATGCAGCTTCCCGCCGACGGGCTCTTCATCGGCCGAGCCAGGGCAAGCGATGCCTCGCATCCGCTGGTGGTCACCGTGCGCGACGGGATCGTTTTCGACGTCACCTCGACCACCGCACCCACAGTGCGCGACATCTGCGAGATGGCCGATCCGGCCGGACACGTGCGCTCTGCCAAGGGCGAACCGGTCGGCTCGCTCGACGCGATCGCCGCCAACAGTTTTCAGGCCACCCGCGATCCGGCAAAACCCTATCTGCTCTCGCCTGTCGACCTGCAGGCGGTGAAGGCGTCGGGCGTGACCTTCGTGGTCAGCCTGCTCGAACGCGTCATCGAGGAGCAGGCGCGCGGTTCGGCGGAAAAGGCCGACGCCATCCGCGCCGACATTGCCGGGCTGATCGGCCACGATCTGTCGAAGCTGAAGCCCGGCTCACCCGAAGCGATGGAGATCAAGGCCAAGCTCATCCAGCGCGGCGCCTGGTCGCAATATCTGGAAGTCGGCATCGGCCCCGACGCCGAGATCTTTACCAAATGCCAGCCGATGGCGTCCGTCGGCTTCGGCGCCGATGTCGGGCTGCATCCTGTCTCCACCTGGAACAACCCCGAGCCGGAGATCGCCATGATCGCCGCCAGCACCGGCAAGATCGTCGGCGCGACCATCGGCAACGACGTCAATCTGCGCGACGTCGAGGGACGCTCGGCGCTGCTGCTCGGCAAGGCCAAGGACAACAATGCCTCGGCCTCGCTTGGGCCCTTCATCCGGTTGTTCGACGCAAGCTTTTCCATCGACGATGTCAAGCGCGCCACGGTGGGGCTGAAGGTCGAGGGCGAGGACGGGTTTTCGCTGGAGGGCGCGAGCTCGATGGCCGAGATCAGCCGTTCGCCCGAAGAGCTGGTCGCGGCCGCCATGGGGCCGCACCACCAGTATCCCGACGGCTTGGCGCTTTATCTCGGCACCATGTTCGTGCCGTCGAAGGATCGCGGCGAGAAGGGCAAGGGATTCACCCACAAGATCGGCGACATCGTCACCATCTCGTCGGAGAAATTCGGCGCGCTGGTGAACCGCGTGCTTCTGTCGCCCGATTGCCCGCACTGGACCTACGGCGCCAGCCATCTCATGCGGGACCTCGCCAAGGCCGACCTGATCTGATTTCGGAGCAGCGGGACGAACGGATAGCCGATAAACGTTCGCATCCGGTCCCTGTAAGCCGTTTGTTAGCGGAATCCGGGTGACTGTATCGGAAATTCGCTCCAGGATCGGGGCGCGGTCTGTGGGGGCCGAATCGCATGCTCGGTTTGCCGATGATATCGGTGCGCAATCTCGCCATGCGTTATGGCGGCGTTGTCGCGCTCAGGGATATGAACCTGTCTGTCGGACAGGGGACCATCCATGCTGTCGTCGGTGAAAGCGGCGCCGGAAAGTCGACGCTGGTGAAGGTGCTTGCCGGCGTGCTCCGGCCCAACAGCGGCACCATCCGCGTCGGCGACCAGATCGTCACCGTCGACAGCCCGATCGCTGCACGCAAGCACAGCTTCGGCGTCGTCCACCAGGGGCTCGGCCTGTTTGCCGACCGCTCGGTGCTGGCCAATCTGTTCGTCAATCGCGAGCCGTTGCGCAATGGCTTCGTCTCCAGGCGCGAAATGGAGGCACGCAGCCGCACCTTGCTTCGGCAACTCAAGCTCGACGTCGATGTCCACGCTCCTGTGGGACAACTCGGCATGGGCGAACGGCATTATGTCGAACTCGGCCGCGCAATTCTGGAAGGCCCGAGGCTGCTGATCCTCGATGAACCGAATTCTGCGCTCGACCGGCGCCAGACCGAGCACCTGTTCACCGTACTAAGTGACCTCAAGGCCAAGGGCACGAGCGTGCTCTATGTCTCGCACCGGCTGGAGGACGTGTTTGCGATCGCAGACCAGGTCACCGTGATGCGCAACGGCCGTGACGTGCTGACAAGTGAGCGCTCGGCGTTGAGCGAAGCCGATGTGATCGACGCCATGATCGGCCAGCAGCGCGGCAGCCTGTTCCCGCCTGCACTGCCGGCCAATGCCAGCACGATAAGGCCGCGGATCACGGTGGAGGGTCTGAGCGGCGGCCGGATTTCCGGCGTCAGCTTCACCGCCCGCTCCGGCGAGATCCTCGGCTTGGCCGGGCTTGAGGGGTCGGGCGTTGAAGACCTGTTCGAGATGCTGTTTGGCCTGCGCGAGGCGCAAAGCGGCAGGGTGCGGCTCCCCGACGGCTACGGCTTGCCTGGAAATCCGACCGAAGCGGCGCGGCGCGGCATCGGCCTGGTGCCGGCCAACCGCCTGTGCAACGGCCTGATGCCCGACCGGTCGCTGGCCTTCAACATAGGCAACATCGCTACAGGCGCCCGCAACTGGGGGTCTCGCCGCTACTCGCCCAAGGCCGCGATCGCCGCCGCCGCAAGGCAGATCGATGCGCTGCGCATCAAGGGCCTGCCGGACGCGCCGGTGAATTCGCTGCTGGCCGGCGATCAGCAGAAGATCGTAATCGCCAAATGGCTGGAGACGGCGCCGCAAGTGCTGCTCCTAGACAATCCGGCTGGCGGTATCGAGGCGGCTGCCAAGCGCAAGATCTATGCGCTGATCCGGCAGATGGCGGCCAATGGCTGTATCGTTTTGCTGCGTTCGGTCGAGCCGTCCGAACTGACCAACCTCAGCAACCGCGTCCTTGTCTTCCACCGCGGCCAGGTCGCCGGCGAGCTGTCCGGCGTCGAGATGAAGCGAAGGACAGTGCTGCAACTGACCACCACCGGCGAGATGCCGGAGGCGGAGCGGCCGAAAAAGAAACTCGTGGGAGCCATGGCATGACACGATTGGATCCCATGCTACAGCTTGCCGGTTCGGCTGCCCACCCGAAGCGCAGCCTTCGCCTGCCCCTCGAACTCAGGCCGCTCATCGGGCTCGTTGTCCTGGTGGCGATTACAGGCTTTGCCCGGCCGGATTTCCTCGATGAGGCCAATGTGCTGTCGTTGCTGGAAACCGCTGCGTATCCCGGCATGCTGGCGATCGGCATGGTGTTCGTGCTCGCACTCCGCGAGATCGACCTTTCCGTCGGCTGGATATTCCATCTCGCGGCCCTTCTCACCGCATTCCTTCTGGCCGCCGGCATCGACCCGTGGCTTGCCGCCCTTGCCGGCGTGCTGCTCGGCGCCGGGCTCGGCCTCGTCAACGGCCTGCTGGTGGTGGCGCTGCGACTGCCGGCCATCGTCGTTACGCTGGGCACCTTTGCAATGTTCCGGGGCGTGGCGGCGGTGGCCGTCAAGATGCAAGCGACAGCTCCGGCCAGCCCAGGCGGCGACTTCTTTGAGATCGTTCACGGCAAGCTGTTCGGCCTTGTGCCGACGGCTGTCTTTGTCTTCGTCGCAATGGCGGTGGTGATGCACCTCGTGCTTCACCGCAGCCGCTTCGGCTACCGGATCCAGGCCGTCGGCAGCAATCCGCAGGCGGCGCTCTATGCCGGCATCCCGACAGGTGCTGTGCGGCTGCAGACGCTGGTGCTGATGGGCGTCATCTCGGGGCTGGCGGGCGCGCTGTGGCTTGGCTCTCCCGTTACCGACGTCGACCAAGGCGGCGGTTTCGTGCTGATGGCGATTGCCGCGGCGATCATCGGCGGCACCTCGCTTTCCGGCGGGCGCGGCACCGTCTTCGGTGCGGTGATCGGCATGCTGATCGTCCAGGTCATCTTGAGCGGCGTGACCCTGTTCGGCATCGACGCCGCATGGAGCCCGTTCGTGATCGGCGCGGTGATGGTGCTGGCGCTCGCGCTCGACCGGCTGGCCAAGGTGCTGCGCAACCGCCAGGCCGAGCGCTTTCAGGAAAATCCGCGCGCCTGAGTTTAAGCCCCGCCTGCTTGCCGGGGAATATCTCTATCTCTTGGTTTGACGCAATTCCGGGCGGAAAACCGTTTCACACTTTTCCTGGAATTGCCCTCTAACTGATGCGATCTGATGGGATCGCTGATGGCGCGTTGCATCGCGCCACCATCCATTGGGCGGATAGAGGCTTGCCATCGGCCGCAAAAGAAGATGCTCTGCGCATCCGGGTCGGCGCTGGCAGGAGAGAGGATCAAGGGCATCGCCCGGATCATCGCCGGACGTGGAGGTCGTTTTTCAACATGGGAGGAAAGCAAATGCTGACGAGGCTACGATTACTCGTGCTTGGCTTGATTGTGGCGCTGGCCGTTCCGGCGGCGGCACAGGCCAAGACGTTCTACTGGATTTCGCATGGCGGCCCGGCCGACCCGGTCTGGACCTACTTCCTGGCCGGCGCCAAGCAATGGGCGAAGGACACCGGCAACACCGTCAACACCTCGTTCCACAATGGCGACGTTGCCTCGCAGCAGGAGGCCGTGCGCGCCGCGATCTCGGCAAAGGCCGACGGCATCGTCACCACCAGCCCCGATCCGGGCAGCCTGATCGAAATCGCCAAGGAAGCCAACACGGCCAAGATCCCGATCATCAACTTCAACACGCCCGATCCCAAGGCAAGCTTCGACGCCTATGTCGGCGGCGACAACGTCACCTTCGGCAAGCACTGGGCGCAATATCTGGTCGACAAGGGCCTGGTGAAGAAGGGCGACTTCGTCTGGATGCCGGTCGAAATCCCCGGCGCCACCTACGGCGTCCAGGAAGAGGAAGGCATCAAGAGCGTCTTCGAACCGCTGGGGATCACCTATGAGATCACCGAAGCGACCCTCGACCAGGCCGAAGCCATCAACCGCATGGTCGACTATCTCACCGCCAACAAGGCCAAGGTCAAGGCAATCATCGGCCTCGGCGATCTGGTCACCGGCTCGATCAAGCGGGTGTTCGACCAGGCCGGCATCAAGCCGGGCGAAATCCCGGTCGTCGGCTGGGGCAACTCGCTCGACACCACCCAGGAAGTGCTGACCGGCTACGTCAATGCCGGCCAGTGGCAGGACCCGCAGGCGACCAGCTATGTCGCTCTGTCGCTGGCCAACATGGCGGCGTCAGGCATTCCCCCGGGCTTCAACGTCATCACCGGCGCGCTCTATGAAAAGGACACCGCGCAGGTCTACGACGACATCCTGTCCGGTAAATAACCCAGACCTTCAACAGTCGCGGCCGCAGCCGCGGTCGCGACTGTCTTTTCGCCGAGCCCTTCGCGTTGCGCGCTGGGCTCAGCCTTCCCCTTCCTGTCGCAGGTTATCAGTGGAAAACCGTTCGCTCATCCAACGCCTGATCGCGAGGCCGGAATTCGGGCCCTTCGTTCTGCTCATCGTCGAAATCGCGGTGTTCTGGAGCATCAACCACGATTTCCTGTCGCCGCAGAACATCTCCAACACGCTGGCCTTCACCGTCGAGCTCGGGCTGATCGCGCTGGCGATGACGCTGTTGATGACGTCGGGTGAATTCGATCTGTCGGTCGGCTCGCTGTTCGGCTTTTCGCCGGTGCTGATGTGGACGCTGTTCAACAGCGGCCTGACCTCGCTGGAGGTCGGCTTCCTCGCCGCGCTGCTGATCGCGGCCTTCATCGGCCTGGTCAATGGCTGGTTCGTCACGCAGCTGAAAATCCCATCCTTCCTGGTGACGCTCGGCATGCTGCTGGTGGTGCGCGGCACCGCGCTGTTCGTCACCGACGGCTTTCCGCAGCGGACGTGGAGCGCCGAGGGCAGCTGGCTGGCCGAAGCGCTGGTCGGTGATTTCTTCATCGGCCCGTTCCGCATCTACATGTCGCTCTTCTGGTTCATCGCGGCGGCCATCGCACTGGGCTACGTGCTGACGCAAAGCCGGACCGGCAACTGGATCCAGGCAGCCGGCGGCAATCCAGGCGCCGCAAGGGCGCGCGGCGTCAACGTCAGCGGCGTCAAGATCGGCCTGTTCGTGCTGTCGTCGGTGATGGCTTCGCTTGCCGGCGTCATCTCGTCGCTGCGCACGTCGGCCGCCAACCCCAACAGCGGCACCGGCTACGAGCTCGAAGTCATCGCCATGGTGGTGATCGGCGGCACGGCGCTGACCGGTGGGCGCGGCACCATCATCGGCACGGTGCTCGGCATCCTCATCCTGCGCGTCATGCGCAACGGCATCGTGCTGATCGGCGTGCCCGGGCTGGCCTACAACATCTTCATCGGCGCCATCATCCTCGGCATGATGGCGCTGCACTCATGGCTGGAACGCCGGCATCAGGCAGGGACCTAGAACCATGGCTGAACCGCTCATCCGCATGTCCAACATCAAAAAGTCCTACGGGCGCGTGCAGGCGCTCGAAGACGCCAATTTTCATGTCAACGAAAGGGAGATCGTCGGCCTGCTCGGCGACAATGGCGCCGGCAAATCGACGCTGATCAAGGTGTTGTCGGGGGCGGTGCCGCTGACCAGCGGCGACATTTTCATCCGCGGCAAGAAGGTCAATCTGCGCAGCACCAGCGACGCCATCGCGCACGGCATCGAGACGATCTACCAGGATTCGGCACTGGTGACGCAGCTGTCGATCGCGCGCAACCTGTTCCTCGGCCGCGAGCCGATCAAACCGCCGCGCTTTTTGAACCGCATGGACCAGGAGGCGATGAACAATGTCGCCCGCGACCTGTTGAAACAGGTCGGCATCTCCAAGAACATCCCGCCGACGACGCCGATCGGCTCCCTGTCCGGCGGCGAGCGGCAGGCCGTCGCCATCGCGCGCGCCATGCACTTCGACAGCGACCTGATCATCCTCGACGAGCCGACCAACAATCTCGGCGTCGCCGAGACGCAAGGCGTGCTGAGCTTCGTGCGCAACGCGCGCGATTCCGGGCATTCCTGCATCTTCATCGCCCACAACATCCACCATGTCTTCCAGGTGGTTGACCGCATCGTCGTCATGCGCCGGGGCAAGGTGGTGGCCGACGACATCGACCCGAAGAAGACCAGCGTGGCCGAGGTCGAACGCATCATCACCGGGATGTCCGACAAGGAGATCCGCGACGCCATCATCGAAGGCGGGCCATCGCACGGCTGAACCGTCTTCGCGCCGTCTGGCACGGAAACGCATCCGCTCTAACTCGTTGTAGAGCATGACCTTTTGACAAAACGGTTCCCGTTTGTCCGAGAAAACCGGTTCCCACTTTTCGGGATCATGCTCTATGACTACAGCCATGAAAGCCACCGTTGCCGACATAGCCAGGAGCTGCGGCCTGTCGACCGCGACCGTCGACCGGGTTCTGAACAACCGGGCCGGCGCGAGCGCCGCCAACCGCCAACGGGTGATGGAGGCGGCCAAGCAGCTCGGCTATTTGCCGGTGGTCGATCAGGTGACGCTGCCGTCGCGGCCGGCGCATCTTGAATTCTTCCTGCCGATCGGCGCCAACGGTTTCATGATCGACCTCGCCGGGCACATCGAGGACTATGCGGGGCGCCTGCCGCTGGTCGCCTCGTGCCGGATCCACAATCTCGGCGGCATCTCGCCGGCAGCGCTGCAGGCGGCGGTTGAAAATCTGTCGCTGAAGGCCAATGGCGTCGGCGTCATTGCCGTCGATCATCCGCGAACGCGCAACATATTGCGCGATGTGGTCGAGGCAGGCATCCGCCTTGTCACGCTGGTCTCCGACGTTCCAGCCGCCCCGCGTTCGGCCTATGTCGGCATCGACAACCGGGTTGCCGGACGCACGGCGGCGCTGTTGATGGGGCGCTTCCTCAATGGCCGCCAGGGTCATCTGGCGATGGTCGTCGGCTCGCGTTCCTATCGCGGGCACGAGGAGCGAGAAATGGGCTTTCGGTCGGTGCTGACAGAGGAATTCCCCAATCTCACGGTCTCGAGTGCGGTCGAGATCAATGACGAACCGGAGGGCAGCTACACCGCAACGATGCAGGCGCTGCACAACGAGCCGGAACTGCTCGGCATCTATTGCGTCGGCGCCGGGCGCTCAGGTGTGGCGAGAGCGCTGCTCGAGGCCAAGCCAAAGAAGAAGCCGGTCTTCATCTGCCACGACCTGACCAAGGAAACGCGCGGCTATCTCGTCGACGACCTCGCCGATGTCGTCATCGACCAGAATGCGCGGCTGATCGCGGAGCAATCTGTGATCCGCCTGCTTGGCTCGATCGCATCCGCCGCGCCATACCTGACGAAGAAGTTCATCGAGCCACGGCTGATCTTCAAGGAAAACGTGCCGGTGCAGTGAAGTCGCGCCGTGGCGGTTTCTTCGATTTGTACGACAAGTCGGGGTAGATGCCGCAAATCTGCACAGCAGCCATGCAACTTTCATTGTTGCCGAATCATTGGGCAACCCGTACTCATCTGGGTGTCGGCCATCTACTCCTCCCAGATGCGATGCCGACGCTGAGCGCGGTGCACCTCCTCCCGCATCTCGTTCGAAATCGAGCCCGCTGCCACCTCCTCCCGGCAGCGGGCTTTTTTCATTCTCAAATGAATCTAAATTAGAGTTGACGGGCAAGTTCGGAGAATAGCCAAAAGCCCCGCCGGATGATGGGGACTCCTCAACTCCGAAAGCTGGAATTCAGCGCGCCCTGAAAGAGCTGATCAGGCCTTCAGCCATGCGCACGAACTGCGTGCTGGGGCCCTGGCAGCCCATGGTCTGCACGCTGACGCGCGCCCCTTCGAACAGCAGCGACAGCGTATCGGCCAGAAGCTCGGCCTGACCGATGCCCGCATCCCGGCACAGCGCAACGAGGCGATCGCGCTGAGCGCTCTTGAGCTCCTTGATCACGCTCCTGGCGGGATGGTCCGGCTCGGTCAATTCGGCGGCGGCATTGGCCATGTCGCAGCCGCGACCGTCAGCCGCCAGGCAAGCAGCGGCCATGCGAATCCAGGCATGCAACTGGGCGAGCTTGTCGCCGGGATGCTCAGCCTCGAATTGGTCCCACATCGCGGCGCCTTTAGCCGCCGACGCGCGCAGGCATTGGACGATCAGTTCGTCCTTCGACTCAAAATGACGGTAGAGCGTCATCTTGTTGGTGCCGGCGGCTTCCGTGATGGCGTCGACACCGACGCCCTTGATGCCATGCTTGTGAAACATGTCCTGCGCCGTCTCCAGGATTCGGTCTCGGGGGCGCACGCGATCGGTAATGCCGTCTGCCATCGCAGTCTCCTTGTCTCCCTAAAAATTCGGTTCACCTCTTGACTAGGGTGTTACCGGTCTGTAACTATCCGAATGTTACTTACTGGTAACACCTATGTGGCCTTCCGTCAATAACAAGGCCGTGAACTGGTCCTGCCAGATCACAAAGGGTGAAAATTGCAGGTCATGCGGCTCCGGCCGGTGAAGAGATGAAAACCGGTTCGCGATCGTCCGATGCGGGCCGCTGGAATGGAGACGCTCCAATGTCGCAGCGCAAGGATTTGACCATCGATGAAGCCATCCGGGATCCGATGATCCGGCTGGTGATGAAAGCGGACCGCGTCAATCCGCGCGCCTTCGAAGCGATGCTGAGGACCGTTGCCGATGAGCAGGGCCTCAGCGGTGCGGCGCCGTCTTCGTATTTTTTGCAGGACCCGGGTTCGGTGCGCGGCCGGCGGCTGTCCCGGTCTGCCAATTCTTTTAAAGAGGCCGGTTCTTCTAAAGAGGTTTGCGTGTCGTGGTAAACTTTTTCATCCATCGTCCGATCTTCGCCTCGGCCATCGCCATCATCATGGTGCTCGCCGGGACGATTTGTTATTTCCTTTTGCCGGTTTCGCAGTTTCCCGACATCACGCCGCCGCAGGTCGTGGTCAGTGCGCATTATCCGGGCGCCAGCGCGCAAGTGGTCGCCGATACGGTGACGACGCCGCTGGAGCAGCAGATCAACGGCGTCGAAGGCATGACCTACATGTCGTCGTCGAGCTCCAATGACGGCTCCTCGACCATCACCATCACCTTCGATGTCGGCTATTCCTTGAGCACCGCGGCCGTCGACGTCCAGAACCGCGTCTCGCAAGCCGCCTCGTCGCTGCCGGCGATCGTCAACCAGGGTGGCGTGACGATCAAGAAGCAGAACCCGAATTTCGTCCTCATCGTCAATCTGACCTCGCCCGACAGTTCGGTCGATCCGGTGGCGCTGAGCAACCTCGCCTATCTGCAGGTTGTCGATCCTTTGAAGCGGCTGCCCGGCGTCGGCGACGTGCAGATCTTCGGCGAACGCCGCTATTCGATGCGCGTCTGGCTCGATCCGGACAAGCTCGCCAATCTCGGCATCACCGCTGTCGACGTCCAGAACGCCATCTCGGAACAGAACGTCCAGGTGGCGGCCGGCAAGATCGGCCAGTCGCCGGCGCCCGCCGGCACCGCCTTCGAGATGCAGGTCAACGCCGTCGGCCGCCTGAGCGACCCCAAGGAGTTCGGCGACATCGTCGTGCGCGCCAACACCGGCACCGGCTCGCTGGTGCGGCTGCGCGACGTCGCCCGCATCGAGCTCGGCGCGCTGCAATATTCGTCGTCGGCCTTCTTTGGCAAGGACCCCACGGTGGTGCTGGCCGTCTACCAGATGCCCGGTTCCAACGCGCTCGATCTGCAGCAGCACGTCAAGGACAAGATGCAGGAACTGTCGGCCCGTTTCCCCAAGGGCGTCTCCTACGCCATGCACTACGACACCACGCGCTTCGTGTCGGCATCGATGCATGACGTGCTGATCACGCTTGGCGAAGCGCTGGTGCTGGTCGTGGCCGTGGTGTTCATCTTCCTGCAGAGCTGGCGCACGACGATCATCCCGACCATCGCCATTCCGGTGTCGCTGGTGGCGACGATGGTCGTCATGGAAATGATGGGCTTCTCGCTCAACATGCTCTCCCTGCTCGGCATGGTGCTGGCCATCGGCCTCGTCGTCGACGACGCCATCGTGGTGGTCGAAAATGTCGAGCGACAATTGGAGGCGGGCCTCAAACCGCTGGCGGCGACCAAGGCCGCGATGGCCGAGGTCACCGGACCGATCATCGCCACCACCGCGGTGCTGATGGCCGTCTTCGTGCCCGTTGCCTTCATTCCTGGCGTCTCCGGCAAGCTCTACAATCAGTTCGCGCTGACGGTGGCGATTTCGGTCGGCATATCCGCCTTCAACTCGCTGACGCTCAGCCCGGCGCTGAGTGCCGCCTTCCTGCGCCATCGCGGGGAGACGCAGTTCGCCCCGTTCCGCTGGTTCAACACGGGTTTCGACAGGCTGTCGCATGCCTATGCCCATGGCGTACGCATCCTCATCCGGCTGCGCTGGATCATGCTCGGTCTGTTCGCGGCCGGCCTGGTCGCCACCTACTTCGTCTGGCAAAAGCTGCCCTCGACCTTCCTTCCGGTCGAGGACCAGGGTTACTTCTTCGTCGTCATCCAGCTGCCTGACGGCGCCTCGCTGGAACGCACTGACGCCGTGGCCCAGAAGGCGCGCGACATCCTCCAAGCTACGCCCGGCGTCGAGATTGTCGGCTCGATCAGCGGCCTGAACTTCCTGACCAGTGCCGCGCAGTCGAACTCGGCTGTCGAGTTCGCCATCCTGAAGCCGTGGGAAGAGCGCGGCCCCGACCAGAGCGCGTCGAAGCTCGTCGCCGACGTGCGCGGGAAGCTGATGCAGATTCCGGAAGCCTTCGCGCTGTCCTTCGATCCGCCTTCGATCCCGGGTATCGGCACCACGGGCGGCTTCGAATTCGTCGTCGAGGATCTCACCGGGCGCGGCAGTTCAGCCCTCAACGACGCGACGCAAGCCGTGATCGCCGAGGCGCGCAAGCAGCCGGAAATCAACCCGCAGCAGCTGTTCTCGCCGTTCTCGACCTCGACGCCGCAGTTCAACTACGACCTCGACCGCAGCAAGGCCAAACTGCTCGGCCTCAACCTGCCCGACGTCTTCAACACGCTGCAGATCTATCTCGGCTCGCTCTACGTCAACGACTTCAACCTGTTCGGCCGCACCTTCCGGGTGACCATCCAGGCCGACAAGGATGCACGTGCCGACGCAGGCGACCTTTCGCGGCTCTATGTGCGCAACGCCTCCGGCGGCATGGTGCCGCTGAGCACACTGGGCAAACTGGTGCCGTTCGTCGGCCCGGAAACCGTGCCGCACTACAACAACAACGCCTCGGCCACGATCAATGGCGGCGCAGCCCCCGGCTTCTCGTCGGGCCAGGCGGTTGCCGCGATGGAACGGGCCGCCGCCACCGCTTTGCCCAGGGATTTCGGTTTCGAATGGACCGGCATCACCTTCCAGGAGCTCAAGGCAGGATCGATCGCGTCGGTCGTCTTCGGCCTCGCCATCGTCTTCGTCTTCCTGATCCTGGCGATGCAGTATGAGAGCTGGGCGATGCCGTTCATGGTGCTGCTGGCGGTGCCACTGGCCCTGTTCGGCGCCTTCGCAGCCCTGTTCTTGCGCGGCATGCAGATCGACGTCTACTCGCAGATCGGCTTCGTCATGCTGATCGGCCTCGCCGCCAAGAACGCGATCCTGATCGTCGAGTTTGCAAGGCGGCGGCGCGAGGAGGGACTGAGCATTGTCGACGCGGCAATGGAAGCTGCGCGGCTGAGGCTGCGGCCGATCCTGATGACGGCCTTCGCCTTCATCCTCGGCGTGCTGCCGCTGATGTTTGCGACGGGTGCGGGTGCGGCAAGCCGGCAGTCGATCGGCACCACCGTGTTTGGCGGCATGGTCGCGGCGACCATCCTGTCGCTGGTGTTCGTGCCAGTCTTCTACGCGGTCATCGAACAGCTGCGCGAACGCCGCGTGCGCAGCGAACCCAACGCTGCTCATGACCAGGACAATAATGAACCGACTGCCGAACCAGCGCCGATGCGCCTGGCCGAAGCAGCCGAATAGAATTGGAGACCAAAATGCGTAAATGGAAAATAGCTTTGGGAACGGCCGTCGCCCTGGGAGCGATCTCGGTGGCAAGCGTCCACTTCCTCGACATGGGCAATCTCAGCCTCAATGCCGGCACGGCGGCAGCGACGGCAGCACCTGCGGCATTCGTCATGCCGGTGCCGGTGACGAGCGTGGTCAAGAAGACGATCCCGATCTACCTTGACTACGCCGCCCGCATCGAGGCTATCCGCAGCGTCACCTTGCAGGCCCGCGTGCCCGGCTATCTGCAGGAGCAGACGGCTAAGGACGGCGCGGATGTGCGCCAGGGTGATCTGCTCTACAAGATCTCGCCTGACGACTTCAAGGCGGCTCTCGACCAGGCCAAGGCCGAAGTGCAGCGCGACCAGGCGAGCCTCGACTATGCGCGCTCCAATCTCGGCCGCGGCTCCGAACTCGCCAAGAGCGGTTATCTGGCCAAGGATGGGTTCGACCAGCGCACGAGCACCTTGCGTCAGGCCGAAGCGTCGCTTGCCGTCAACCAGGCGGCGGTGCGGACGGCCGAGCTTAATTTGAGCTACGCCGAAATCCACGCTCCGTTTGCCGGCCGCGTCGGCCGCAACCAGGCTTCGGTCGGCACGCTGGTCAGCGTCGCCGGCACGGTGCTGAACACGCTGGTGCAGCTCGACCCGATCTACGTCACCTTCAATCCGAGCGAGACGGATCTGGCCGAAATCGAACAGGCCCGGGCCGCCGGCCCGATCGAGGTCGAGGTGCTGCTGCCCGGCGAGACCGAAGCCAGCCAGAAGGGCGAACTCACCTTCATCGACAACACGGTCGACCACTCGACCGGCACGATTACGGCGCGCGCCACCATCGGCAATGCGAAGTTCTCGCTGCTGCCGGGCCAGTATGTCCGCGTGCGGCTGCACATCAAGCAGCTGCCCGACGCGCTGATGGTGCCGCAGGTGGCGCTGGGTTCGAGCCAGCTCGGCAAATATGTCTATGTCGTCGGCAAGGGCAACACGGTCGACCAGCGCATCGTCTCGCTCGGCGCGACCAGCGGCGACCTTGTGGCGGTGCTCAGCGGCGTTGCCGAAGGCGACCAGGTGATAACCGGCAATCTGCAGAAGATCGGACCAGGAATGCCGATCTCGCCGTTGCCCCAGGAGAAACCGGCCAGCTGATAACCCCCATCAGCCCCGGTCCTGCGGCGCCTTCGGCTTCCACGCCGAGGGCGCCGTTTTTTATGGAGCGCCGCACGCCGTTTTTGGAGTAACCGCAAGGCACAAGAATCCGGAACAGACATATTGTAGGATTGTCGACAATCTGCTTGTCTGTTTCCGGCTCTCACTGGAGTGACGGAATGGCCAAGCTGGACTTCAATCCGATCGCGGATACGACACGCCGAGCCGAGATCGTTGCGCTGTTGCGGCGGGCGATCCTGACCGGCCAGCTGGAACCCGGCCAAAAGCTGAACGAGCTGAGGATCGCTGAGCAGATGCGGGTCAGCCGTGCGCCGTTGCGCGAGGCGATGCGCGAGCTGGTGCAGGAAGGCATCCTGACCAGCATTCCCTATGCCGGCACCTTCGTCATCGATGTCACCGCCAAAGATATCGACGACGCCTATTCGCTGAACAAGGTGCTCGATGAATTCGCCATCGAGCGGACATGGAAGCTGCGCGACCAGCGCTTCTTCGATGAACTCGACCGCCGGCACGAAGCGGTGAAGCAGGCAACGCGCGCGCGCGACACCACCCGCCAGATCGAGACCGCACTGCAATTGCACGGGCTGATCTATGAATGGGCCGACAATTCGGTGCTGCTGGAAACCTGGCAGCGGCTGACCAGCCGGCTGCAAATGTACTTTGCCCTGCACCAGCGGGCCCGCAACGAGCCGGTGCCGGCCGAAGATCTCCACGAAACCTATGTGCGGCTCTTGAAGGGCGCCGACATGCGCGCTGCCCAGCGCCATGCGCGCGAGCATATCGACCTCGATTTCGAAGAGCTGCTTGCCTATGCGCGTGGCCTCGAGCAGCGGAACATCGAAGGGCTGACCCTCCTCAACGCCTAGAGACAACGGACAGACAAGTGCAGATCAAAACCATCAAGGCCTATCGCGTCGTGCAGCCCTTCGTGGACGGGCCCTACCGCATGTCCAAGGGGCGGGTTGCAGACTGCTTCGATGCGGTGATCGTCGCCATCACCTCCGACAGCGGCGTAACCGGCTGGGGCGAGATGGCGCCGCTCGGCAATTTCTATTCGGCCGCCTTTCCGGCGGGAACGCGTGCGGGCGTGGTCGAGATCGCGCCGCACCTGATCGGCCAGGACCCGCGTGGCCTCGCCGGCATCGGCCGATTGATGGATACGGTGTTCAAGGGCCATCCCTACATCAAGTCGGCGCTCGACATGGCCTGCTGGGATCTGGCGGCCCGGGCCGCCGACGTGCCGCTGGTGACCATGCTTGGCGGCCGCGAGAGCGACATGGCGGAGACCTACCGCGTCGTCACCCACGGCACGCTCGACCAGATGGCGGCACTGGCCAAAAGGATCATCGCGGAAGGCTGCCGGCGGCTGCAGGTCAAGGTCGGCGGCAATGTGCATGACGACATCGACAGGGTGAGCGCAGTCGCTTCGGCCGTGCCGAAAGGCACGGTGATTTTCTGCGACGCCAATGCCGGCTGGACACCCTACCAGGCGCGGCAGTTCGCCGATGCCACGCGCGGCATCGATTACACGTTCGAGCAGCCCTGCACGACGATCGAGGAGAACATGTCGGTGCGCCGCATGCTCGACAAGCCGATGGTGCTGGACGAGAGCGTCATCTCGCTCGAGGCGATGGTGGAAATCCACCGCCTGGGCGCCGCCGACGGGCTGACGCTGAAGATCTCGCGGCTTGGCGGCGTAACCAGGACAAGGCAAATCCGCGACGTCGCCGTCGATCTCGGTTTCATGATCACCGTCGAGGATACGGGCGGCGCCGAGATCGACACGGCGGCGATGGCGCATCTGTCGCTGTCGACGCCGGAAGAACGCCGGCTGCACGCCATCGCCTTCCATGAGTGGGTGACGGTGCGCACGGCCTCCAACGCCCCACCGGTCACCGGCAGCCACATGGGCATTCCCGACGGGCCCGGCCTCGGCATCGATGTCGTGCCCGACCTGCTCGGCAAGCCTTTCCTAGAGATCGGCTGAGATCAAGCGCAGCATGAACCTGTCACCCCACGAATCCTCCGTGGGAGATTTGGTCCTGCAGCCATTCTCCGATTTGCGGGTTGAAATATTTTTCAAATGGAAATAGGAATGTTCAAAATGATGATTTGACGCTGCGGCGCGTCATGACTGGAGGAAGCGATATGGCCCATCCGCAATTTGCAGCGGAACTTCTGCAGCGCGCTGAAGCCCAAGGGCCCATCACCATCGGACTCGCCGGCGCCGGGCAGATGGGCACCGACATCGTCGTCCAGGTGGCGCTGATGCCGGGCATGCGGATCGGTGCCATTTCCGAGGTGCGGCCGCAAGCGGCGATCGATGCCGCACTGCTCGCCGGCCATGACCGCTCCGACATCGTCCAGGCTGCGAACGCCTCTGCCATCGACCGCGCCATCGAGGCCGGCAAGATCGCTGTCACCGAAGATCTGCATGCGCTGGCCGCGGCCGGCCGCATTGATGTCATCATCGACGCGACAGGCAATCCCAACATCGGCACGCTGTTTGCGCTCGAAGTGATGAAGAACGGCAAGCACATCGTTATGCTCAATGTCGAGGCGGACATTACGATCGGCCGCTTCCTCAAGGAGGAAGCGCGCAAGGCCGGCGTGGTCTACACCGGTGCGGCCGGCGACGAACCCGCCTGCACGCTGGAGATCATCGGCTTCGCCAAGAGCCTCGGCTTCAACATCATCGCCGCCGGCAAGGGCAAAAACAACCCGCTCAAGATCGACGCCATGCCCGCCGACTACGAGAAGGAAGCGGCCGAGCGCAACATGAATGCGCGCATGCTGGTCGAGTTCGTCGACGGTTCCAAGACGGCGATCGAGATGGTGGCTATCGCCAACGCCACCGGGCTGGTGCCCGACGTGCCGGGCATGCACGGCCCGACGGCGACGCTGGAGGAACTGGCCAGCGTGCTTTGCCCGCGCGAGGATGGCGGCGTGCTGCACCGCAAGGGCGTGGTGGACTATTCTATCGGCAAGGGCGTGGCGCCCGGCGTGTTCTGCATCATCGAAACGAGGCATCCGCGCGTGCTGGAGCGCATGGTCGACCTCAAGGTCGGCAAGGGCCCCTATTTCACGATCTACCGTCCCTATCACCTGACAAGCCTTGAAGTGCCACTGTCGGCGGCGCGCGCCGTTGTCTACAAACGCGCCGACATGGAGCCCCTCGACCATCCGGTCGCCGAAGCGGTGGCGGTGGCCAAGAGCGATCTCGGCGCGGGCCAATCGCTCGGCATGATCGGCGAGAACGACTATCGCGGCTTCGCCATGACCTGGGAGGACGCCCGCGCCAAGGGCGCGCTGCCGCTCGGGATTGCCGAACGCGCCAAGGTGGTCAAGCCGGTCAAGACCGGCGACTTCCTTACCTATGAAAATTGTGTACCCGACGATTCGATGGTGATAACGCAGATCCGCCGCCGTCTAGACCAGTCGGATGGACAGTTTGTGACCAACGCCGCCTGAACCTTCGGGATCTCCCTGTGATGGACGATGTCGTTATCGGGATCGATGCCTCGACGACGGCGGTGAAGGCGATCGCCTTCACCGGCGACGGCGCGGAGCTGTTCCAGGCGCGCGAGGCCTATCCGCTGGCCAATCCTAAGCCCGGCCATTTCGAGCAGGATGCCGAACATTGGTGGGCAGCCCTTATCAGTGCGCTGAAGCAGGTTGCCGACAAGGTCGGCGCCGCGCGCGTGGCGGCAATTGCCATGGCCCATCAGCGCGAGACCTTCACCCTGATCGATCAGGCCGGCACGCCGCTCATCCCGGCGATCCTGTGGCTTGACGAGCGCGCCCGGCCTCAAGTCGCCAGGCTGTCGGCCGAGCTTGGCCGCGAGACGATCCGCGACTGGAGCGGCAAGCCGCCGGATCCGACGCCGGCGCTCTATGCCATCGCCTGGCTGGCCGAACACCAGCCGCAGGTGCTGGCCAACGCCGCCGCCCTGGTCGATGTTCATGGCTTCTTCGTTCACCGGCTGACCGCACGGCTGGTTACCAGCACGGCAAGTGCCGACCCGCTCGGCTTGCTCGATGTCGCGACAGGCGAATGGCACCCTGAGCTTGTCGCGGCTGCAGGGCTGCAGCCACGGCAGTTGCCGGCGCTGATCGGCCCAGGCGAAATCTGCGGCGGCCTTGCCGAAAGCATTGCCCAGCTGACTGGCCTCAAAGCGGGCACGCCAATTGTCGCCGGCGCCGGCGATGGCCAGGCCATGGGTCTCGGCATGGGCGTCTATGGTGCCGGCAGGAGCTATCTCTCGCTCGGCTCCGGCGTCGTCAGCGGCTGCTATTCCGGCACGGTCACCACATCGGACGCGTTTCGCACGCTGGTCTCGCCGACCGGCTCCGGCTTCATGCTGGAAACCGTGCTGCGCTCGGGCATGCAACTGGTCGACTGGATCGTGCGCACCACCGGCGCGTCTTCCGCGGCAGAACTGGAGAAGGGTGCGGTCGATGTTGCGGCCGGCGGCGACGGTCTTTTGGTCATGCCCTATTGGGCCGGCGTCATGAGCCCCTATTGGGATGGCGCGGCGCGCGGCGCCGTTGTTGGCCTGTCGCTCGACCATGAGCCCAGGCATCTCTTCCGCGCCACGCTGGAAGGCATCGCTTTGGAGCAGGCCATCGCCAGCGAGGCGATGGAGGCCGAACGCGGCGGCAAGCCGGGAGAGATGATTGCCGCCGGCGGCGGCACCAATTCGGCGCTGCTGATGAAGATCATGGCCAGCGTGCTGGAGCGGCCGCTGTTCGTGTCGCCGGTCAACGAGGCGGCGGCCCTTGGCGCGGCCATGCTGGCGGCTTCGGCGATCGGCTGGTTCGCCTCGGCGGAAGACGCCGCCAAGGCAATGGCGGCGGCGCCGGCCAGGCGTGTCGATCCGGATATGACGCTGGTGCCGGCTTACCGGGCGCGCAAGGCGATCTACCGCGACCTCTATCACGCGACACGCGACATCCACGCGCGGCTCGGTGCGATCTGAGTTCAAGCGCAGTTTGCCTGCGTGAGGCTCCCATGCCCAACCTGCCCAGCTTGCCGATTTTGCGTCCTGCCCGGCCAATGCTAGACTCATCGGGCTCATGAAAGCAGTATTTCACCTTGCCGCCCTGCCCTGGATTGTCGCGCTTGCGGCAGCTCCAATGACGGCGCGTGCGCAGGACGAGCCGCCCTTCGAGGTCACGCTCGACATGGACAATGACGGCAGGATGGATCGGGCCGCGATCGCGGCGGATCCCGACAGCGGGCTGGCGGATCTCTCGATCTATCTGGCTGCCGGCGAAGGAAAGCTCGATCCTTCGCGCAAGCCTGACTTTGTCAAAAAGGCGCTGACGCAGGACCGTATTCTCGGGCTCGAAAGCAAGGGCAAGGGATCGCTTGCCGTCACCTCGTGCTTCGGCTGCGGCGCCAACAAATCATGGGATGCGACGCTGACCATCGTCTGGCGCGGCGGTAAATTCCTTGTCGCCGGCTACAGTCGCGACTGGGACTGGAATGTGCAGAAAGCCGACGGCTCGGTCGAGACGACGCTGGGCGGCTGCGACATCAATTTTCTCACCGGCAGAGGCATTGCCTCAAAGGACCTGGACGACGGCAAACCGGTCGCGGGAAAATTCGTGCCGGTCGCGCTGGCCGACTGGTCGGACGACAGTCGTCCGGAGCCCTGCGAATTCTGACAAGCCCCGCGTGCTTCAGCGGTTGAGCAATCCCTTGGCCGCGTCCTCATCGGTGATCAGCACCGAAATCCTAGTATTGGCGAGCGCGGCGCGCATGACGGCGACCTTCTCCTGACCGCCTGACACCAGGATGATGCTCGGAATATCGGACAGATCCTGCAGCGGATAGGCGCAGACGCGACGGTTGACCTCATGGTCGACAGGGTGGCCCTCGGCGTCGATGAAATGGCACAAGAGGTCGCCGACCGCGCCGGCCGCCTGCAATTCCTCGAGTTCGCTCGGTTTGATGAAGCCGTAATTGGCGATCGGGCTGTCCTTGGAAAACGAGCCGACGCTGAGCACGGCGATGTTGGCGCGGCGCGCGCGGAAGACGACATCCTGAACGCTGCGCTGGCTCATGAAGGCATCGCGCTGTTCCGGCTTGTCGGCATAGACCGGCACCGGCAGCAAGAAACATTCAGCGCCGATCTTTTCGGCGAACTCCCAGGCGCTTTCGGTCGGGTTGAGCGGCTGCGCGTGGGTAAGGCCGCCGAGCATCGAGACAACCGTCGTCCTGGCGATCGGCCGCCTCGGCAGTTCGTTGATGGCGAATTTCAGGGTGCGACCCCAGCCCAGCGCAATGACGTCGCCGGCATTCACATTGTCGGCGAGATAGGCGGCAGCCGCGTGGCCGATCATCAGCGGCGCGTTGCTGCGATCAGCGGCCGACGGCACCACGACCGCCTGGCTGAGCCCGAAACGCTGCTTCAGGCTCTCCTCGAGCTGCACGCATTCGACGACACTGTCGCGAATGCGGAACTGCACGATGCCCTCCTCTCGCGCAGCGGAGAGAATGCGGTGCACCTTGATGCGGCCGACGCCGAGGATCTCGGAAATGCGCTCTTGCGTCAGACCTTCGACATAGTAATGCCAGGCAGCGCGGGCCTTCAGCTCGGCATCGGGGAAGCGCGAGGCCTTCTCATTTTCGACGGTCGCCATCTTTTGCCTCCCGCGGCCAGATTTCGGAAATCTTTTCCGCAAAGCGCCGCCTCTGGCTTCCCTAGGACAAACCGCCCGGTGGCGCAAACCTTCGCCGAATGGCGCAACGGCTCTTGACAATTTTCTAATGAACAGTTTAGCTGAACAAAATTGCATATCAAAGATAAATTGTTCACAGGGAGGTGCCTGGTGAACAAGAGTGGACGGCAGGCCATCGCCGTTTCGCTGACGGAGGAGACGAAGTGGCCGTGAGTAATGATGCAAGCGAGTCGAAGGCTGGCGAGTTGAAAGCCGCGCCCGGCGCTCAAGGTGTGACGGCCGCGAAGCTTTCGGCACTGTTTGCCGGAACCATGGGACCGCTGATCGGACTGCTGCTGCTCTGCCTGGCGCTGACGCTGACCACCGACACGTTCCTCACCGTGCGCAACATCCTCAACGTGCTCGACCAGATCACCGTGCTCGGCATCATGGCAATCGGCATGACGCTGGTGATCCTGATCGGCGGCATCGATCTCTCGGTCGGCTCGGTGCTGGCGCTGGCCGCCATGGTGATGGGCTTTGTCTCCCATCCCGACTATCTCAATCTCGGCCTTGCGGCCGGCGTCGTTGCAGCACTGGTCGTCGCCGGCCTTTGCGGACTGGTGTCCGGCCTGCTGGTGACCGTTACCCGGCTGCCGCCGTTCATCGCGACGCTGGCGATGATGTCGGTGGCGCGCGGCCTTGCCAACATGATCACCGACGGCTCGCAGATCGTCGGCTTTCCCGACTGGTTCACCAGCCTGTCAATCATCCGCCATTTCGGCTTCCTGTCGGTCACAGTCGGGGTGATGATGGTGCTGGCGATCGTCTTCGCCATCTTCCTCAACTACCGCGCCACCGGCCGCAGCCTTTACGCCATCGGCGGCAGCGCCGAGGTGGCGCGGCTCTCCGGCATTCCGGTGAAGTCGCTGACCAACTGGGTCTATGCCATCTGCGGCGTGCTTGCGGGTCTTGCAGGCATTGTGCTCGCCGCGCGGCTGGATTCGGTGCAGCCGAGTTCCGGCCTGGGCTATGAACTCGACACCATCGCGGCGGTGGTGATCGGCGGCGCCAGCCTCTCGGGCGGCGTCGGTTCGATCGGCGGCACAGCGGTCGGCGTGCTCATCATCGGCGTGCTGCGCAACGGCCTCAATCTGCTCGGCGTCTCGCCCTTCATCCAGCAGGTGGTGATCGGCGTGGTGATCGCGCTGGCCGTCGCCAGCGACACCTGGCGGCGCAGGGCGCGATAGAGAGCGGGGCACAATTGAGAATTCGCCCGGAACGTCCGGGCGATAGACGGATCGGTCGATCCGAAACTGGGATGTTCCAAGGGGCGCGATGCGCTGGCGGGACAGTTTGACTATCAACGGAGGAAACACATGCTGACCAAACGTTCATTGCTGCTTGCCGCGGCCGCCATCATTCCGCTGCTCGGGCTGACCGACATGGCCTCGGCCAAGGAGGCCAAGAAGCTTGGCCTCGCCGTGGCCAATTTGCAGGCCGACTTCTTCAACCAGATCAAGCAGTCGGTCGAAGCCTACGGCAAGGAAAAGGGCATCGAGATCGTCACCGTCGACGCCAAGGGCGATTCGGCAACGCAGGTCAGCCAGGTACAGGATTTGATCACGCAGAACATCGACGCGCTGATCTACATTCCGGCCGGCGCCACAGCCGCCACCGTGCCGACCAAGACCGCCAAGGCTGCCGGCATCCCGGTCGTCAATGTCGACCGCAACGCCGACGGCGCGCCCGGCGACACCTTCATCGCCACCAACAGCGTCGCCTCGGCGCAGGCGGTGTGCGACTACATCGCCAAGCAGGCCGGCGGCAAAGGCGAACTGATCATCATCCACGGCCAGAAGGGCACCACGCCGGAAGTGGATCGCTCGAAGGGCTGCGGCGAAGCGCTCAAGGCCTATCCCGATATCAAGGTGGTCGGCGAATTGTGGAGCGAAGGCTGGCACCAGGACGAAGGCTTCAAGCTGACGCAGGACCTGCTGCAGTCGCATCCCGATGTCTCCATCGTCATCGGCCAGGCCGATGCGCTGGCGCTGGGCGCGGCACAGGCGGTCAAGGTCGCCAATCCCGGCCACAAGGTCTGGGTCGCCGGCTTCGATGGCGACGTGGCCGCACTCAAGGCGCTGAAGGACGGCGTGTTCGACGTCACCGCGACGCAGCAGACGCAAGGCATGGGCCGGCTCGCCGTCGATGCGGCGATCAAGCTGGTGGCCGGCGAAAGCGTTCCGGCCGAGCAGCTGCAGGATGCGACGCTGACCACCAAGGACAATGTCGAACAGTTCATCGCCAAGCACCCGTAATAACCCGCACCGCTTAGAGAGAGCGCCACGATGTCTCCTGATCCTCGCCACAGCGAAAGCCCGCACAACGGGCTTTTCGTCAACGGCCTCTGCAAGAGCTACGGACCGGTCCAGGTTCTGGCCGATGCGAGCTTCGAGGTGCGGCCGGGCGAGGTTGTGGCGCTGCTCGGCGAAAACGGCGCCGGCAAGTCGACGGTGTCCAATATCATCGCCGGCTCGACCCGGCCCGACGCGGGCACCATCATCTGGCGGGGGAAGCCCTATTCCCCCGCCTCGCCCGCCGCCGCCATCGATGCCGGTGTGGGCATGATCCATCAGGAACTGAAGCTGCTGCCGGATCTGTCGGTGGCGGAGAACGTCTATGTCGGGCGCCTGCCGATGCGCGGCGGCCGCATCGACCGCGCAGCGATGAACGCCAAGGCCTCGGCGCAGTTGAAGCGGCTTGGCCTCGACGTCTCGCCCGAGCGCAAGGTGGGCACGCTGCGCATCGCCGCCCAGCAACAGGTCGAGATCGCCAAGGCGTTGACGCTCAATGCCGAATTGCTGATCTTCGACGAACCGACCGCAGCGCTTGGCGGCGAGGAAACGGAGCTTTTGTTCCAGCAGATCCGCAAGCTCAAGGCGGAGGGCATGTCCTTCATCTACATCAGCCATCGTCTCGACGAGATCGCGCAGATTGCCGACCGCGTGGTTGTGATGCGCGACGGACGCATCGTCGCCCGCCACGAACGCGCCGATATTCCCGTGCGCACAGTAGTGGAGCAGATGGTCGGCCGCTCGGTCGAGCGGATGTTCCCACACTTGACGCCGCCGCGCGAGGAGACGCTGCTCGAGGTCGACAACCTGTCCTCGCCGGAGAAGAGCTTCAACAACGTTTCCTTCTCGGTCAAAGCAGGCGAGATCCTCGGCATTGCCGGGTTGATCGGCGCCGGCCGCACCGAACTGGTGCGGGCGATCGCCGGCGCCGATCCGATCTCGTCGGGCTCGGTGCGCGTTGCCGGCAAATCGGTGCATCTCAGCGGGCCGGCGGCAGCGATCAAGGCCGGCGTCGTGCTGGTGCCGGAAGACCGTAAGGCGCAAGGCGTGGTGCTCGACCAGACCATCGGCGAGAATCTGGCGTTCGGCAATTTCGACCATGTCGCGCCGAAGGGCTGGGTGTTTCCGAAAGCGGTGCAGAAATTCGCCGAAGCCGGCATCGCAAGGCTCGGGGTCAAGGGCAAACCTGGCCAGGCGGTCAGCAAGCTTTCCGGCGGCAACCAGCAGAAGGTGATCATTGCCAAATGGGTGTCGCGACCGCCAAAAGTGTTCATCCTCGATGAACCGACGCGCGGCATCGATGTCGGCGCGCGTGCGGCTATCTACGACGTGATCGCCGACCTCGCCCGCTCCGGCATGGCGGTGGTGGTGGTCAGCTCCGACCTCGAGGAGGTGCTGGGGCTGTCGCACCGGGTGCTGGTGCTGAGCCGCGGCCGCCAGCGCGGCATTCTCGACCGCAGCGAGGCGAGCAATGTCGCGGTGATGGAACTCGCCACGAGCTGAGGACAGGAGTCGGAACAAAGCACAGCAGGTGGTATCCTCCCAAGGACCGGACCGCGCGGGGCGCCAGCAAAGACTGGCGCCCCTTCATTTCAGGAGGGGGAACAACATGAAACTATTCGATCTCAGCGGCGACGTAGCGCTGGTAACAGGCGCCGGCAGCGGCATTGGCCAGGCCATTGCCATCGGGCTCGCCGAAGCCGGCGCCGACATAGCCTGTTTCGGCCACTCCTCCAAGGGCGGGCTGGACGAGACGGCGCACAAGATTTCGGCACTTGGCCGCAAGGCGCTGGTGCTGACCGGAACGGTGACGTCGGAGGCCGATCTCGCGTCAGCGATCGAGCGCACCGAGAACGAACTCGGCGCGTTGACCATCGCCGTCAACAATGCCGGCATCGCCGGGGCCGAGCCGGCCGAGACGCTGCCGCTGGAAAAATGGCAGAGTATCTACGACGTGAATGTCAGCGGCGTGTTCCTGTCCTGCCAGGCCGAGGCGCGCGCCATGCTGACGCGGCGCAAGGGCTCGATCATCAACATCGCCTCGATCTCGGGCTCGATCGTCAATCGCGGCCTGACCCAGGCGCATTACAATTCGTCGAAGGCGGCCGTCATCCACATGTCGAAGAGCCTCGCCATGGAATGGGCCGATCGCGGCCTGCGCGTCAATGTGGTGAGCCCCGGCTACACGCTGACGCCGATGAACAAACGGCCTGAGGTCGCGGAACAGATCAAGATATTCGAGCGCGACACACCAATGGGCCGCATGGCGACGCCGGAAGAGATGGTCGGCCCGACCGTGTTCCTGGCCAGCCGCGCCGCGAGTTACGTCACCGGCATCGACCTGATCGTCGATGGCGGTTTTGTCTGCTGGTAAGGAGAAAAGATGCAGAAGCGTTTTGAAGGCAAGACTGCGGTCATCACCGGCGCGAGCGGTGGCATCGGCGCGGCGATGGCGAAGCGCTTCGCCGAGGAAGGTGCCGCGGTCGTGGTCAGCGCGATCGATGCCCGCGTCGAAGAGGTCGCCGCCGGCCTCAAAGCGGCTGGCGCCCAGGTCGCGTCGATGCGCATGGACGTGACCAACAAGGACGAGGTCACCGCGCTGTACGACCTCGCCGAGAAGGAATTCGGCCGCGTCGACATTTCGGTGCAGAATGCCGGCGTCATCACCATCGCCCGGATCGAGGCAATGACCGAAGCCGAGTGGGACAAGGTGTTGGCAGTGAACACCAAGGGCGTGTTCCTGTGCTGCCAGGAAGCGATCGCGCGCATCCGCAAGCATGGCGATGGCGGCCGGCTGATCAACACGGCATCGGGCCAGGCGCGGCAGGGTTTCATCTACACGCCGCACTATGCGGCGTCGAAGTTCGGCGTCGTCGGCATCACCCAGAGCCTGGCCAAGGAAGTAGCCAAGGAAAAGATCACCGTCAACGCGATTTGCCCCGGCATTATCGACACTGACATGTGGGCTTACAACGACGCCGCCTGGGGCAAGCTGATGGGTGACTACAAGCCCGGCGAGCTGATGGCCGAATGGGTGAAGAACATCCCGATGGGACGCGCCGGCAGCGGCGAGGACGTGTCCGGCCTGGTCAGCTTTCTCGCCAGCGACGACGCCACCTACATCACCGGCCAAACCATCAATGTCGATGGCGGCCTGATCATGTCGTGAACGTCAGCTCTGGCGGTTGGCAATCGACCAGTCTGAAATTCCGCAGTGCACAGGGCATCAGCCGTTGCGCCGCATGAACGTTGGTATATATAATTTCATCTCATGAAACGGCCTTGGCGGGGATGGGGCTCGCCGGCCGAGACCATGGGACCTTGATGGCTCGCACGTCTGAGAGCGCCGCTGGAGCGGCGATCGATCTGTTGACGATTGCTCACGCAGCAATCCATCCGATGCCATGACGCGGGCCCGCCCGGCATCACATAAACGCCAAGTCGAGCAACCATTTCGCCTGCGCAAGTTGCGGCTGCGGCACTGGCTTGGTGCGAACGAGCTTGCGTAACGACCCGCCTTTCCAACACAATCAAGAAAAGACGCAAGAAGGGAACGATCAAGAAATTTCCACATGGTTTGACAGGAGAACAAGCATGTCATTTCGCAGTGTGATTTCGAACCTATCAATGGGAGCCTTTGCGCTTGCCACCGCAAGTTCGCTTACATCGCCGGTCCAGGCAGCAGCACCCGAATCCAACGACCCGATCAAGATCGCGCTGTTCGACTGGACCAGCGTCAATCTCAACGCCAAGATCCTTGGCGGTATCCTCGAAAAGCTCGGCTATACCGTCGAATATCCGACAGCCGACTACCTCTCCAGCCTGACCACCGGTCTCACCAATGGCGACCTCGATGTCGGCCTGGAGTTCTGGGACACGACGGCCGGCGAGGCGATGAAGGCCTCCGACGCCACCGGCCAGACCGAGCGGCTGGGCAAGCTCGGGCCGAAGGCCAAGGAAGAGTGGTGGTTTCCCGAATATATGAAGGAGAAATGCCCGGGCCTGCCCAATTGGGAGGCGCTGAAGGACCCGAAATGCGCCGAGGCGTTCTCGACGGCGGAGACGGCGCCGAAGGGCCGCTATCTCGGCGGCCCGGTAACCTGGGAAGGCTTTGACGACGAGCGCGTCGAGGCGCTGAAGCTGCCCTTCACCGTCATCCATGCCGGCACCGACGCGGCGATGTTCGCCGAGTTGGACTCGGCCTATCAGCGCAAGGCGCCGATCATGCTGTGGATCTATTCGCCGCATTGGGCGCCGGCCAAGTACAAGGGCGAGTGGGTCGAATTCCCGGAGTATACGCCCGAGTGCTACACCGACCCGAAATGGGGCACCAACCCGGATGCCAAATATGATTGCGGCAAACCGCATGGCGAAATCTGGAAATACTCCTGGTCCGGCATGAAGGACAAATGGCCGGTCGCCTACAAGGTGGCCAAGGCGTACACGATCGATACCGATGAGCTCAACAAGATGAGCGGCGAGATCGACCTCGGCGGCAAGACGCCCGAAGATGTCGCCGCCGCCTGGATCGCCGCCCACGAAGCCGACTGGAAAGCCTGGGCGCAGTGATCGCCTGACTGGAAGCCAGACCCGGCCCTAGCGGCCGGGTCTTATCTCCATTTTCCAGAAGGACCATTGGATGACGGAAGCGACTGAACCGCAGGCAACTGGCACGCCCAAGGATGTGCGGCCGATAAAGCTTGCCTGCCGCAATGTCTGGAAATTGTTCGGGTCGAACGCGGCCAGCTTCATCCGCGAGCGTGACGGCAAGGCCAGCATGGCCGACATCGCCGCGGCCGGACTGGTCGGCGCGGTGCGCGCCGTCGATCTCGAAATCCGCCAGGGCGAGATTTTCATCATTATGGGGCTGTCCGGCTCCGGCAAGTCGACGCTGGTGCGCTGCATGTCGCGGCTGGTCGAGCCGACCCACGGCAAGGTCGAATTCGAAGGCAACGATCTGCTCAAGATTTCCGATTCGGCGCTGATCGAACTGCGGCGCCATCGCATGGGCATGGTGTTCCAGAATTTCGCGCTGCTGCCGCATCTGAACGTGCTGGAGAACATTGCCTTCCCGCTGAGTATCCAGGGCCAGGACCGGCCGACGCGCGAAGCGAGAGCGCGGGAGGTGATCGATCTCGTGGGCTTACGCGGCCGCGAGCATTTCTATCCGCGCGAACTCTCCGGCGGCCAGCAGCAGCGCGTCGGCATCGCCCGCAGCCTCGCGACCAAGCCGGAGATCTGGTTCCTCGACGAGCCGTTCTCGGCGCTTGACCCATTGATCCGCCGCGAGATGCAGGACGAGCTGATGCGGCTGCAGACCATGCTGCACAAGACCATCGTTTTCATCACCCATGATTTCGACGAGGCGATCAGGCTGGCCGACCGCATCGCCATCATGAAGGACGGCGAGGTCATCCAGATCGGCACACCGGAGCAACTGGTGGTCAATCCGGCGACCGACTATGTCGCCGAATTCACCCGGGATGTCGACCGCGCCAAGGTGATTTCGGCGCGCAGCCTGATGCGTGCCCTGGATGGCTCCGAGCATGGCGGCACGGTTTCGCCCGACGCCAGGATCGCCAGCTTCTCGGCCAGCATCGTCGCTTCGGGAAAACCGTTCGCGGTGGTCAACGGCAGCGGCAAGTCGATCGGCGAGGTGACGCCGCAAGCCGTGATCGGACTGCTGGCCGGCATCGACAAGCAAAGAGCCGGCGCATGACGGTGACTGCAAGCGCCAGCCAAACGAGGCCACCGGTTCAGCGCTGGCTGCTGATCTGGGCGCTGGCGCTGGCCGCCGTGCTGGTGGTATTCCTGCTGCAGGAGAGGCTGCCATGGGCGGTCGACTATCCGGCCGATGCGGTCGTTCCCGTCGCCGACTGGGTCAGTGCGCTGATGCGCTGGATCAAGTCGAACTTGTCCTGGCTGACCCGCTCGATCACTGCGGTGCTCGGCGTTCCCCTCGATTTCGCGCTCGACCTGCTGGCCAAGAATTTCAAGATCGGTCACGGTGCCGATGCCTATGTCCTGCCGCGCCTGTCCTGGATCGGCGTCTGCGTAGCCGCCTTCATCGCCGGGCACGCGGTGGGCGGTAGAAAACTCGGCATGCTGGTCGGCGGCTGCTTCCTCTACACCGCGCTGTTCGGCCAATGGACCAGCGCCATGCTGACACTGGCACTGATTTCCATCGCCGTGCCCTTCTGCATCGTCACCGGCCTGTTCGCCGGCATCTGGGCGTGGCGCAAGCCATGGGCCGAGCGGCTGATCATCTCCCCTGCCCTCGATTTGATGCAGACCATCCCGACCTTCGCCTATCTCATCCCGATGCTGCTTTTGTTCGGCAACAGCCCGGTCTCGGCGATGATCGCCACCGCCATCTTCGCCACGCCGCCGATGGTGCGGGCAACGATGCTGGGTCTGTCGCGGGTGCCGTCAGAGATCGATGATTTCTCAGAGATGGCCGGCTGCACGGCGCGGCAGAAATTGTGGCGCGTGCTGCTGCCATCGGCGCGGCCGACGCTGATGGTCGGCGTCAACCAGGTGATCATGCTGGCGCTCAACATGGTCATCATCGCCTCGATGATCGGCGCCGGCGGCCTCGGCTACGACGTGCTGCTGGCGCTGCGTGCGCTGAAGGTCGGCGAAGCGATGGAAGCCGGGCTCGCCATTGTGGCACTCGCCATCGGGCTCGACCGGTTGAGCCAAGCCATCGCCCACAAACAGGCGAAGGGCCACGTTCAACGGCAGGCGAACCAGAGCTTTTGGCGGCGCTATCCCAATCTGTCGCTGGCCATCGCCATCCTGGTCGTGACGACGCTGCTCGGCCTGTTCGTACCGGCATTCGCAGCGGTGCCGAAGGCGATCACCTTGACCACCGCGCCACTGTGGAAGGCGGCGGTCAGCTGGGTGACGATCAACTTCTTCGACGTGATCGAAGCGTTTCGCGTGGCGCTCATCCTCAATGTACTGAACCCGCTGCGCGCCTTCTGCGAAGGCTTTCCGTGGCTCGGCGCGGTGGCCCTGCTCGGCCTCGCCGGCTACCAGTTCGGTGGCCTGCGTCTCGCCGCCCTCGTCGCCGCGCTGACCGCCTTCTGCGCCGTCACCGGCCTTTGGGAAAAGACCATGGCGACGGTTTATCTCTGCGGCATCTCGGCCTTCATCGCCTGCCTGATCGGCATCCCGATCGGTCTGATGGCCGCGCGCAGCGACCGCTTCGAAAAGATCGTCACGCCCATCATCGACACGCTGCAGGTGCTGCCGTCCTTCTGCTTCATCATTCCCGTGGTGATGCTGTTCCGGGTCGGCGACGTCACCGCCATGATCGCCACGGTCGCCTTCGCCGTGGTGCCGGCGATCCGCTACACCAATCACGGCATCCGGCAAGTGCCGCCGGCGCTGATCGAGGCGGCGAAGGTTTCCGGCTGCACGCCGCGCCAGACCTTCTTTCGGGTACAATTGCCACTGGCGCTTCCCGAAATCATGCTGGGCGTCAACCAGACGATCCTGATGGCGCTGGCGATGATCATCATCTGCGCAATGGTCGGCACACGCGACCTCGGCCAGGAGGTCTTCATCGCGCTGTCCAAGGCCGATTCCGGACGCGGCATTGTCGCGGGTCTCGCCATCGCTTTCATCGGCATCGTCGCAGACCGGCTGTTCAATGCCTGGACGGCGAAGGCGCGGGCAAGACTAGGATAATTGTTGAATGTCCAATCCCGGCGAACCGCCTTTTGCCGTACTCGTCTTCGACATGGCCAAGACCGGCGAGCCGGACGGGGAGCACGTAGTTTCGGGGTTTGAGACGCTGGAGGCGGCGACGTCCTACGCCATTGCGCGGGTTCGCGCCTCGGTGGAGGAGTTGCGCGAGCCCGGCATCGCCACTGCAGAGCTTCGCCAGCTCTGGCACCTCTATGGCGAAGACTGTTCGGTGCTGAACGCCGGAGTGCGCGGCAGCGATCTACTCGACGATTTCATTGCGACGCCGTCGATGCCGGCCGAATGCAACTGGCAAGTTCTCGCGCCAAGGCTGCGCCGCTTCCGCGCCTCGCTGCTGATCTCCAACGGCAACAACGAATCCGTCTGGGCGGGCGGCTTCTTTCGCTCGACCTACAGGCTGACGCGAGACGGCCTCCTCGAGCGCTTTGGCGACGACGCCATTGCCGCCTTCAAGGCCAAGGGGATCGAGCCGGCGGAGCCGACGAAGCTCATGGTCGCCAATTACTTCGAGCTTCCCGACCCGCCCTACCCGCCGCCAGGCGTGACGCTGCGATCCTGGAAGGTCGAGGTCGGTTTCGTCTGCCATGACGTGAAGTTCGGCGGCGACGCCGCCGGAATCTTCGCCTGGCCGCAAGAGCCCACCGACTGGGCGCTCAGAACCATGCAGTTCCTGCTGATGGCCGACATGATGGCCATGCGCGGCGATGGCCCCGACTTGGCCAACGACTGCGAGATACTAACCGCCAAGGTGACCGAGACGGAGGCGCCTCCCGACTATCCGCTGGATTGAAGTGATGATCATCACCTGCCCCGTGGCCGGCACACGCGATCTCGGCCAGGAAGTGTTGGTCGCACTGTCCAAAGTCGCGGCATTGTCGCGGGCTGGCAACAACCTGCCATCGACATCATCGCGGTCGGTCTTCGACCCCTGAGCCGCGAAAGCTCAAGCACGGCTCGGATAGACGGTTTCGCCTCTTCTGGAGTTCGCCTCTTCTGGAAATGGCAGGCCGCGCTCCAGCTCTTGACTTTGACGCATTTTCGCGCGGAAAGCTGCTTCATCCTCGACCAGCCTGAGCTTGCTGCCGAATGCCCGATCAGCGCGAACCGCCTTTTACTGTCGTCGTCTTCGACATGGCCAAGACCGGCGAGCATGTGGTTTCGGGGTTTGAGACGTTGGATGCGGCTACGTCCTACGCGATTGCTCGGGTTCGCGCCTCGGTGGAAGAGCTGCGCAAGCCCGGCATCGCAGCAGCCGAGCTCCGGCGGCACTGGCATATCCATGGTGAGGATTGCACGGTGCTGAACGCCAATGTGCGCGGCAGCGATCTGCTTGACGATTTCATCGCGACGCCGGGGACACCGGCCGAATGCGACTGGCGGGCGCTGGCGCCACGACTGCGCCGTTTCTACGCCGCTGTGAACGTCTTCAACAACGATGGCAAATCTATCCGGGTCAGCGGCTTTTTCCGCGCGACCTACCGGTTATGGCACGCTGGCCTGCTCGCACGATTTGGCGACGACGCCATCGCCTCCTTCAAAGCCAAAGGCATCACGCCGGCAGTGCCGACGAGAGTCTCGGTCGACCATCACTTCGAGCAGCCCGATCCGCCGCGCCCGCCGCTCAGCGATATCAGGCCGTTGCTGTCGTGGAAGGTCGAGATCGATTTCGGATGCACCGATGTGAGGTTCGGCGCCAAAACCGACGGCGTCTTCGCCTGGCCCGAGGAGCCGACCGGCCGGGCACTCAACGACATGACACATCTGCTGATGGCTGACAGGCTGTCTATGTACGGCACCGGCCCGGAGGGTGCCTATTATAGCGAATTGGTGTGGGTCAAGGTGACGGAGACCGATGCGGCTCCCGACTACCCTCTGAATTGAAACTGGGCCGGTGCCGGCGCATTGTTTTGCATCACGCCGACCTATTCCGCCGCCACGCCCTTCACCTGGAGATAGCTTTCCATCGAGTCGTCCAGCGCCTGCAGCCAGGGCGTATGGTGCAATGGCGCCATGGTGCCGGTCATCAGCGAGCGGTAGGCGTGGTCGCGAAAGCTCATAATGTCTTCCGCCTTGTGGTGCTCCCATTCCATGAAGGTCTGGTTGACCGCCTCGACGTCGAAGCCGGGATAGTCGGTCTGGTCCATCAGTTCCTTGGTGTAGTCGCCCTGGAACCAGATCATCTGCTCGGCGTCTTCCAGCGTCTCTTCGCGTGCCCGCCACTTGGCGCCGTGCTCGGCCATCGCCTGTCCCGACGGCAGCTTGATGCGGCCCATGATGACGTCACGGGCGAACCAGGCCTGGGCGTCGAACATGTTGAAAGTGTAGAACTGGTCCTGCATGCCGATATAGGACAGTTTCGGGTTCTTCTCCCACACGACGCCCTCATAGAGCCCGTCCGGCCACATGCGGTTGGCGGTCTTCAGCTTCAGCTCTTCCGTGAGGAACGGGAAGGAATGCAGATAGCCGGTGCACAGGATGATGGCGTCGACATCTTTTGTGGTGCCGTCCTTGAAGTGCGCCGTCTTGCCGACGACCTTCTGCAGCAGCGGCACTTCCTTCCAGTTCTCCGGCCATTTGAACCCCATCGGCTTGGAGCGGTAGCTGGAGGTGATCGATCTGGCGCCGTATTTGTAGCATTGCGAGCCGATGTCCTCGGCAGAATAGGAGCGGCCGATGATCAGTATGTCCTTGCCCTTGAACTCCATGGCGTCGCGAAAATCATGGCTGTGCAGGATACGGCCGTTGAAGGTCGAAAAGCCTTCGAAATAGGGAACGTTGGGAACCGAGAAATGCCCGGAAGCGACGACGACATTGTCGAACTCTTCGGAGTAGGTGACGTCGTTGGTGCGGTCATGCGCGGTGACAGTGAATTTCCTGCTCTCGTCCGAGAAGGTGACCATGCGCACCGGGCTGTTGAAGCGCACCCATTTGCGCAGGCCTGATTTCTCGACGCGACCCTTGATGTAATCCCACAAAACGGCGCGCGGCGGGTAGGATCCGATCGGGCGGCCGAAATGCTCCTCGAACGTATAGTCGGCGAATTCCAGGCATTCCTTCGGTCCGTTCGACCAGAGGTAGCGGTACATCGAGCCGTGGACGGGGTCGCCATGCTCGTCGAGGCCGGTGCGCCAGGTGTAGTTCCACAGGCCGCCCCAGTCCGACTGCTTTTCGAAGCAGACGATTTCGGGGATCTCGGCGCCCTTGTCGGCAGCCGACTTGAAGGCCCTGAGCTGGGCCAGACCGGATGGCCCCGCTCCAATGACGGCAACGCGCGTTTTCATGGCAGGCCTCCCGGTGTCATTCGATTTTTGGAATTGCTCTTACGAAACAAATTTCACTCACAGGACAGTAATTGCCTCTTGGATGCTGTCAACAGGCCTTGTGGAGAAACCGCGTTTCGCCCCAGCGGATTTCCGGAAAAACGGATGACGGCGTAAATCCTGTTCGGACACCATTCGACTTAAGGGGCTTGCTGCGCGGTTGCGTTTCTGTATCGGCACCGAATATGTTCACCTGGAGTGAAATAATCATGGGGATTCGGAGGCGAGATGGCGAAGACAAGTTCCGATTCCAAGACTGCTTCGACAAGGGCAAAGCCACCGGCAAAGGCCTCCGTGGACGGAAAAACCATCCGCGCGCCGCTGACGCAGAATCCGCACGCCATTCGCGACACGCGCGAAAAAGTGCTGGAGGTGGCGATCGGGCGCGAGGTGCGCGCCTTCCGCAAGAAGCTCGGCATCACCGTCGCCGATCTCGCCGTCGCCACCGATATTTCGCTGGGCATGCTGTCGAAGATCGAGAACGGCATCACCTCGCCGTCGCTGACCACACTGCAGGCGCTGTCGAGGGCGCTCGGCGTTCCCGTCACCGCCTTCTTCCGCCGATTCGAGGAAGAGCGCAGCGCCGTCTTCGTCAAGGCCGGCGAAGGGCTAGATGTCGAACGCCGCGGCACCCGCGCCGGCCATCAATACAATCTGCTCGGCCATATCGGCTCCAACACCAGCGGCGTCGTCGTCGAGCCCTATCTGATTACGCTGACCGAGGATTCGGATGTGTTCCCGACCTTCCAGCATGAGGGCATGGAATTCCTCTATATGCTGGAGGGCGAGGTGGTGTACCGGCACGGCAGCAACCTCTATCCGATGAAGCCGGGCGACAGCCTGTTCTTCGACGCCGACGCGCCGCACGGGCCGGAGCAACTGACGAAACTTCCGATGCGGTATCTGTCGATTATTTGCTATCCGCAGAGCGCGGGGTAGTCGGACCGCCGCAGCCCGCTCACCCGGATTGCCCCGAGGGGAGAGGAGTCTGGCGTCAGCGCTGGCGATCTCTTCTCCGCTCGGGGAGAAGGTGGCCGCGCAGCGGCCGGATGAGGGGGCCTTTAGTCCGGCCCGAACCCCGGTGACGTCGCACTGCCATCATCCAGCTTCGACAGCCATTCCACCAATGTCGGCCGATACCGCGTCAGGCCCTTGTAGGTGGCCAGCTCTTCCGGCAAATCCCGGATCACCCGGTGCAGTCGCCTTGCCCATTTCGGCTGTGTCACCAGTTCGTCCATCTTGATCAGATAGCAGCGGATCGGGAAGACGATGCCGTTCGAGCGCGGCAGGCGCCAGAAGCTTTGCAGTTCGACGCGCAGATGCACCTTGTCGCCGACATTTTCGGGCGTCACCGTCGCGCGGTCCGGGCCCCATTTGTGGTAATTCTCCGGACTGGTGTCGAGGCGCGGGTTGATGGTCATCGTCCAGTTGAGACGCCGCGCCGGCTTGCCCTGCTGGATGTTGGTGAGGAACTTCAGCGCCCTGACGAAAATCCCCTTCTCATGCGCCAGCGGCACCGGCGCGTGCCATTCGAAGAAATTCATGCCGATGTCGAAATCGAGCGACCAGTCGGCCTGAGTGGTGACCATGCCGGCGTCCATCCAAAGATTGCCGTCGCGCTGATCGAGAATGCAGAAATCACCCTGGCTCTGGCGGGTGATGTACTCCATCGGCCCGTAAGGCAGTGTCGAGGTGTCGCCGAAGGTGAAGGTGTCGTCGATGCCGAGCGGCCGGTTGATCCAGCGCCAGCGGTCGCCGTCGCGGGTCAGGGTGAAATGCTCGGGATAGCCAAGTGCCTGTTGCTCCATCAAAAGTTCGAGCAGGTCCCAGCCGGCCAGCGTCATATGCGGCAGCGACTGGCAGCGCAGCGGATCGTCGGCCAGCACCAGTGCACGGTCCTGCATCTCGGCGACATAGTGCTCGTCGACGTCGATCAGGTTTTCCAGAACGCTGCCCTTGGGGCCAACCACATGCGGCTCGATGTTGACCGCATACATGTAGGCGTCTTCGTGGAACGGGAACGGAAACCGCCTGATGTGTTCCGGGCTGTTCCTGAAGGTGAAATCGTCGCGAAACGTTTCCTTGCGAAAGGTGATGCCCAAGCTGGCCTCCTATCTTTCCAGGACCAGCGACTTGCCTTCGAAGCGCGACACGCACGGCATGATCTTGCAGCCGGAACGATGGTCTTCCTCGCTGAGCCAGTGGTCGTTGTGGATGAACTTGCCGTCATACGAGACGACGTTGGTCTCGCACTGGCCGCAGACACCGCCGCGGCAGAGATAGGGCGGATCGACGCCGGCGGCCTCGATCGCTTCGAGCAGGCTCTGCTGCTCGCCGACGCGGATGGTCTTGCCGCTAACGGCAAGTGTGACGTCGAACGGCAGGCCGGGCTGGGGTGCCGCGAAATGCTCGTAGTGCACGGTCTCCGCCGGCCAGCCGAGAGCCGCAGCGCGCTCGCGCACCCAGTTGATCATGCCGGCCGGGCCGCAGACATAGAGATGGGTGCCGAGCGGCTGCGAGGACAAGAGACGGTCGAGTTCGATGCGCTCGTCGCGGTCGTCGTGATAGAGCCGGACGC
Source organism: Mesorhizobium sp. M0862 (assembly GCF_040319795.1). Taxonomy (NCBI): domain Bacteria; kingdom Pseudomonadati; phylum Pseudomonadota; class Alphaproteobacteria; order Hyphomicrobiales; family Phyllobacteriaceae; genus Mesorhizobium; species Mesorhizobium sp. M0862. The sequence continues at coordinate 33,132 of NZ_JAMYOJ010000021.1, read as the reverse complement.
GACGGCCATAGCGCTCCTGCAGCACATCGGCATAGGTGCCGAGCGAGGCGGTGCGGCAGGTGTAGTGCAGCTCGAAATTGCCGCCGGACCCGGCGAGCTGCGCGGTCTGCGCCATGAACGGCGTGATCCCGATGCCGCCGGCAAGCATCAGATGCTTCTTTGCCCTGAGGTCGAGCGAGAACAGATTGACGGGGTAGCTGACCACCATCTCCAGGCCAGGCTTGACGCTCCGGTGCATGAACAACGAGCCGCCGCGGCCGACATCGTCGCGGCGCACCGAGATGGTGTATTCGCGGGTGTCGAGCGGCGATCCCATCAGCGAATAGGGATTGAGCCTTGTGCGGTCGCCATCGCGCATCTCGACCACGACATGGGCGCCGCCGGAAAAGGTCGGCAAAAGCTCACCGTCACGGCGGCGGAAATGGAAGCGCGTCACCAGTTCGTTGACCGGGACGACGTCGCTGACGACGACATCGAGCTTGGTGGTGCCGGTGCTCATGGGAAGACCTCCTCTATGGGAGGGATCTCCGAGCGATCCTCGGCATTTATGCAGACGCCCTGGAATGCTGCCAGCCGTCGCGAATAATGATCGCGCACCAGAAGCAGCAGGCCGCAATGCGCGCAGGTGGCCGGCTGCGTCGTCACATTTTCGGTGATGCCTTTGCAATGCACGCACTGCATGCGCCGCGCCAATGAGCCGCGATGCTCGGTCTGCATGGAGGTATGATCGATGCCGGCTTCGAGCGCCACCTGCATGGCCTGGCCGATCAGCCCTTCGGTGCCGGCGAGATAGAGGCGCAGGCCCATATGCGCGTTGGCAAGCGTCTGCTTCAGCCGGGGCAGCAGGCTGGCGAAGGTTGGCGCGACATGAAATTGCGCGGACTTCAGTGCCTCAAGAGCGGCAACGTGCTTGCCGTCGGCCCCGGGAATGAAGACGATTTCGGCGCCGTCGAAGAAGCCGGGGGGCGCCGTCCTTGCCATATCGACGATCGCCAGCGCGCCTTCCGCATCCGCCACGAAAAGATGATGCTTGCCGGGCTGCGGGGACAGGGTTCCGTAAATGGGCCGGCTGATGATCGTTTTGGCTGCCATTCTCTACTTCGTACCTCGAAACCCCTCGCTGTCGATTGTGCCTCAGCCTTTCGCCGTGCGCTTGGTCTTTTTGGGATCGTCGAAGGGCAGAGGCTGCGCCGTCGCCCTGATCGAACCGCTCTTGTTGCGGATCTCGAGCTTGGTGTCCTTGACCGCGCAGTCGACGTCGAGGCGGGCGATGCCCATCGATTTCTCGACCAGCGGCGAATACATGGCGCAGGTGACCACGCCCACCTTTTTGCCGTCGCGATAGACCGGCGCGCCCTCATCCGCGGGTTGCTTGCCGTCGAGCAGCACGCCGTAGATCTTGAAGCGCTCCTTGCCCTTGAGGCGGTAATGCTCTTCGGCGCCGCGAAAGCCGGTCTTGCCGGGGCTGACGGTGAAGTCGAGGCCGAGCTCCCACAGCGTGTCGCCGGGGCCTTCGTTCTCGAACGGATATTTCTGCGAGTTGTCATAGGGATAAAACAGCAAATAACTTTCGACGCGCAGCATATCGAGCGTGGTGAAGCGGCACGGAATGATGCCGGCGCTCTTGCCCTCGTCGAGGATCCTGTCCCAGATCGTGCCGGCGTCCTGGCCGCGGCAGAATATCTCGTAGCCGCGCTCGCCGGTATAGCCGGTGCGCGAGATCATGACGGGAAAGCCGAACAGCTGCGTCTGCATATGATGGAAATAGTTGAGGTCGCGAATGCCCGGCACATGCTTTGAGAGATAGTCGACCGCGGTCGGTCCCTGCAGCGACAGGTCGTGCAGATTGTCGTCGAAGCGCAGCGATACGTCGCGGCCGACGGAAGCGCGCTGCAATTCCTCATGGCCGGTGCCGGAGCCGTGCACCACCATCCAGGCGTTCGGCCCGGTGCGGTAGAGGATGCAGTCGTCGGTGAATTTTCCGGCCTCGTTCAGCATGCAGGCATAGGCCGACTTGCCGGGATAGATCTTCTCCACGTCGCGCGTCGTTGCCAGGTCGATGAGGTGTGAGGCGTGCGGCCCGGTGATGTGAACCTTCTTCAGGCCCGACACATCCATCAGCCCGGCCCTGGTGCGGATGGCGGTGTATTCCTCGTCGGCGTCCTTGTCGTAGGTCCAGGCGGTGCCCATGCCGCTCCAGTCTTCGAGCTTCGAGCCTAACGCGCGATGGCGATCCGCCAGGGTCGAAAATCTCCAGGATGCCGTCATCCGCAAATCCTCCGTTCGAAAATTCTATTGTGTTCCCGGCTCCCTGCGCGGAGGCGGGAGCATTTGGTCGAATATTGATCGCAAACGTCCTGATGCCGCAATACCCGCAAGCAAATAATTTCATTGTCAGGCAAAATTCGCGGCTGGGGACAAACGGTTAACCCAACGTAAAATCGGCTTGACAATTGCTGGATTCGGCCCGAATTTATGAAAAAAATTTCACTCTGTTGAAAGAGGGCAGCGGGCGGCCAATTCGGGGTCGGGCGCTGGAAAAAGGGGAAAACCGATGTCAGACCTGCAGCAGCGCATCGAAGCGCTGTACCGTTCCGACCTGCGCGGATCCGCGCTGCTGATCATCTGCCTTTGGGCGACGATCCTCTTCGTGCTCGTCATGACATGGCCCTACATCCCGGACACCGGGATCAAGATCGTCGTCGCGATCGCGGCGGCCGCAGTGCTGATCTTCAACACGGCCGCCATCCTGGCGATGGTCAATCACTACAAGGAAGACAAGGACTTCATCTACGGTCTCGACATCAAGAACGCCGACGCGGCCCGCAGCCGCAAGTCCTGAAAACAGAACGTCCTGAGGGGTAGAAGACATGTCGCGCTACACGCCGCCGGAACAAGGCAAGGCCGGGCAGATTTTCGATATCGTGGTCGTCGTGGTCGCCATTTTCGTGGCGCTGTGGCTGCCATTGAAACTCGGCCTGGCGGGTGCGGCGAAATCCATCGACGCGCTCGATGCCAAGACCTGGGAAGCGTTGGGACAGAACCCGACCATGGCCTCGATCTGGGAAAAGCTCGGCTATACGCCGGAGACCGCGCACGACATCATCCAGAACCGCTTCCACTACATCATCGACTGGCCGACGCTGATCATCATGGCGGCGGTGCTGATCGGCTATTTCGTCTTCCTGTTCCGCGCCTCCGACCGCGAATATCGCGACGTCATCAACGAAAAGTTCGACGACAAGTAACGCCAGAGATTTTGGGGAAGCACGCTCATGTGGGTCGCACTCTCTTACGCATCGTGGGGCATCTCGGTCGTGCTTGCGCTGTGGATGCTCTACGACTGGTTCAAGATCGACACGACCTATTCCGAGGAGGTGCTGACTTCCTCGCGCGAAGGCGAGCTTGAAGCCGCTTCCGAAAAACACCGGATCTGAGTGGGGATTGAACAATGACGATCACGCTTGAACCGGCAATACACGGCGACAGAGTTTCACTGCTACGCGTGCTCGGCCCGGCCCATGTCTGGGCGCTTGGCGTCGGCATCGTGCTGGTCGGCGAATTCACCGGCTGGAATTTCTCGGCGGACAAGGGCGGCGCACTGGCGGCGCTGATCGTCTGCTGGGTGGTCGGGCTCTTGTACACTTCGGTCGCCATGATCGACTCCGAGGTGACATCGACGGTTGCCGCCGCCGGCGGCCAATACGCGCAGGCTAAGCACATTGTCGGGCCCCTGATGGCCTTCAACGTCGCGCTGTTCCTGGTCTTTGCCTACACCATGCTGGAGGTTTCGGACGCCATCCTGCTCGGCGACACCATCGTCGCCAAGGCCGGCGTCGAAGGGCTCACCCACAACTCCTTCATTGCCGCCACCATCGTCGTGCTGGCATGGCTGAACTATCGCGGCGTGCTGATGACGCTCAACGTCAACTTCGTCATCACGGCGATAGCCTATGTCTCGATCGTTATCCTGTTCTTCTCGGTCAGCCCCTGGACGCAGGGTGCTGTGCTGAAGCTCAACGAGCTGGTCACCCCCGGCAATGCGCTGCCCTATGGTTGGATCGGCGTCATCGCGGCCTTCCAGTTCGGCATCTGGTACTATCTCGGCATCGAAGGCACCACGCAGGCCGCCGAGGAAGTGCGCTCCCCGGCGCGTTCGCTGCCTTACGGCACCATGGCCGGCATGATCACGCTTTTGATCGCCGCCGCCATGACCTGGTATGTCTGCGCCTCGCTGATGCCCTGGGAGTACCTCGGTATCACCTATTATCCCTTGTGGGACGCCGGCAAGCTGACCGGCAGCCCGCTGCTGGAAAACCTGTTGTTCGTCGCCACGCTGCTCGCGGCACTGGCGTCGGCCAACGGCTGTATCAACGATGCGGCCCGCGCGTGGTTCTCGCTTGGACGCGACCGCTATCTGCCGACATGGTTCTCGGCCGTGCACCCGAAATACCGCACGCCCTATCGCTCGATCCTGTTCCTGTTGCCGATCGCGCTCGCCTTCGCCTTCATCGCCGACCTCAACCAGGCGATCACCTTCTCGATCCTGTCGGGCGTGCTGCAATACACCTTCATGAGCATAAACATCATGATGTTCCGCAAAAAGTGGCCGCTGGGCACGATCCGCCGCGGCTATACGCACCCGTTCCACCCGATCCCGGCCATCGTGCTGTTTTGCCTCTGCGTGGTGACCTTCTTTGCGATCTTCCTCGGCTACGGCACGCAGCTGATCGCCATGGTCGCCTTCTACTTCCTGATCTCGCTGTGGTTCCACTTCTACCGTTACCGCTATGTGCGCCGCGGCGACCAGTTCACCATGCCGTGGCCGAAGCCGCAGGGCTATTGACAGGAGAGGGCCTGCCGGTCTGGGCGGGCATGGCGTGACGAGGTGTCTGACGTGACGACAGCATTGCTGGCCGGGGCGGTCGCCGTGGCTCTCGTCCTGCACCTCGCCTGGCATACGCGCGCCAGCCGCAAAAAGGCCAAGGCTGATCTTGCAGCCGAGGCAGCCAGCATCCGGACCGTCATCACAGATGCGGTTGATGTCTCCGATGGCACAGCCGGCGTTGTCACCTGGGCCGGCACATGGAACGGACAGCGCGTGCAGCTGCGCACCATCGTCGACACGCTGGCAACGCGAAAGCTGCCGGCGCGATGGTTGAGTGTCACGATCACAGAGCCGGTTGCGGTGCCGGCGACCTTCGACATGATGATGCGGCCGGGCTCGCCGACGACCTTCTCCAATTTCGATCATCTTCAGCATACGCTGCCGAAGGCTCCGGGATTTCCGGCTGAAGCCGTGCTGCGAACCGACCTCAGGGCGGCGCGCTTTCCGCAGAACCTGATCGCCAGCCTTCTCGACATCTTTGCCGAAGGCCGCGCCAAGGAACTTTTGATCACGCCAAACGGCCTGCGCATCGTCTGGCTGCTGGCCGAGGCCGAGCGTGCCCGCTATGGCGTATTCCGCCAGGCAGCATTCGGCGCCACAAGGCTCGATCCGGCGCTGGTCGAAAGGTTGCTCACCTCGGCTTCGACGCTGCGCGACGCCATCAACAGACAGGAAAGGCAGGTGGCATGAACGCCCCCCTACCCCCACCGGCAAACCCCTATCTCGTGCTCGGCGCCGCAATCGTCTTGCCGGCCAGCGGCCACGTCATTCTGGGCGTGCCTGTGCGCGGCCTGCAATTCCTGTTCTTCATGGTGATCCTCGCCTGGGTGACAGCCAAGATCGCGCCGGCCGACGCCAGCTTCGTCGGCCGCCACGCCGGCGGCTTCCTGATCTATGCGCTGTCGATCCTCGACGCCTACAAAATCGCCCGCATCCGCACCGCCACATGGATTCACAGCGCCCGCGACGGCGGCGATAGTGCACAAGGCCGCATCGAGCCAGATACGTAACTACAGGAATATTTTTTTCATATGATTGAATTCGCACGACGCATTCGATACATCATCGTCTAGTGGTAACGCCGGGAGGCTGACATGTGTGGAATCGTCGGACTTTTTCTGAAAGACAAGTCGCTTGAGCCGCAGCTCGGCTCGATGCTGTCGCAGATGCTGATATCGCTCAGCGATCGCGGCCCCGACAGCGCCGGCATTGCCATCTATGGCGCGCCTTCCAGGAATGAAGCCAAGATCACGATCCAGTCGGCGAAGCCCGAGCGCGATTTCCGCGGCCTCGACGCCGAACTCGCCAAGGCCATTGGCGCGCCGGTGAGCATAGCGGTGAAGTCGACGCATGCGGTGCTCCGGACCGCGCCCGACAAGGTCGATGCCGCGCGCGAAGCGCTGCAGTCAATCCGCCCCGACGTGCGCATCATGGGCGCCGGCGAAGCGGTGGAAATCTACAAGGAAGTCGGTCTGCCGGAAGCGGTCGTCGACCGCTTCGACGTCCGCTCGATGACCGGCACGCATGGCATCGGCCATACCCGCATGGCGACGGAATCGGCCGTCACCACGATGGGCGCGCATCCGTTCTCGACCGGCGCCGACCAGTGCCTGGTGCACAATGGCTCGCTGTCCAATCACAACAATGTGCGGCGTGAGCTGGTGCGGGAGGGCATGAAATTCGAGACCGAGAACGACACCGAGGTCGCCGCCGCCTATCTCTCCTCGCAGATGGCGCATGGCAAGAACCTCGGCGAGGCGCTGGAAGGCACGCTGTCCGACCTCGACGGCTTCTTCACCTTCGTCGTCGGCACCAAGAACGGTTTCGGCGTGGTGCGCGATCCGATCGCCTGCAAGCCCGCCGTCATGGCCGAGACCGATCAGTATGTCGCGTTCGGCTCGGAATATCGCGCGCTGACCAAACTGCCCGGCATAGACAATGCGAGGGTCTGGGAACCGGAACCCGCAACCGTCTATTTCTGGGAGCATTGAGCCCATGCCGGCAACCAAACTTTCGAAGGCGGCGCAAGACCAGGCGTCCCGGGTCTTCGATCTTGATGTGTCGTCGCTGCGCGAGCTCAACCAGGCGCTGCACAATCTGACGCCCGGCTCCAACGAAACGGCGTGGGAAGTGCTGCACCCGAAGGGCAGCCATTCGGTTGCCGTCGGCGTCGACCAGCCTGTCAGCATCGATGTGCGCGGCAGCGTCGGCTACTACTGCGCCGGGATGAATGACGGCGCCGCGATTACCGTGCACGGCTCGGCCGGCCCCGGTGTCGGCGAAAACATGATGTCGGGTTCGATCGTCATCAAGGGCGACGCCAGCCAGTATGCCGGCGCCACCGGCAAGGGCGGGCTGCTCGTCATCGAGGGCAACGCGTCCTCGCGCTGCGGCATCTCGATGAAGGGCATCGACATCGTCGTGCACGGCAATATCGGCCACATGTCGGCCTTCATGGCGCAGTCCGGCAATCTAGTGGTGCTGGGCGATGCCGGCGACGCACTTGGCGATTCCATCTACGAAGCGCGGCTGTTCGTGCGCGGCAAGGTCGAAAGCCTGGGCGCCGACTGCATCGCCAAGGAGATGCGGCCCGAGCATATCGAACTGCTGCAGGGACTGCTCGACCGCGCCGGCGTCACCGGCGTCAAGCCGTCGGAATTCAAGCGCTACGGCTCGGCGCGCACGCTCTACAATTTCAATATCGACAACGCCGACGCGTATTGAGGCAGCATGACCTACAAGAACCCGCCGACGACGCCGCGCAAATCCGCGACCTTCGACGACTACACGCTTTCCGAAATCCGCCGCGCCGCGGCGACCGGCATCTATGACATCAGGGGCGCCGGGGCCAAGCGGAAGCTGCCGCATTTCGACGATCTGCTGTTCCTCGGCGCCTCGATCTCGCGCTATCCGCTGGAAGGCTATCGCGAGCGGTGCGACACCAGCGTCGTGCTCGGCTCGCGTTACGCCAGGAAGCCGATCGAGCTGAAAATCCCGATCACCGTTGCCGGCATGAGCTTCGGGTCGCTGTCCGGCCCGGCCAAGGAAGCGCTCGGCCGTGGCGCCACACTCTCAGGCACGTCGACCACCACCGGCGACGGCGGCATGACCGAGGAAGAGCGCGGCCATTCCAAGCAACTGGTCTACCAGTACCTGCCGTCGCGCTACGGCATGAACCCCAGGGATTTGCGCCGCGCCGACGCCATCGAAGTGGTCGTTGGCCAGGGCGCCAAGCCGGGCGGTGGCGGCATGCTGCTTGGCCAGAAAATCTCCGACCGCGTTGCCGAAATGCGCACGCTGCCGAAAGGCATCGACCAGCGTTCGGCCTCGCGCCATCCCGACTGGACCGGGCCGGACGATCTCGAGATCAAGATCCTCGAGCTGCGCGAGATCACCGACTGGGAAAAGCCGATCTACGTCAAGGTCGGCGGCGCCCGCCCCTATTACGACACAGCACTTGCGGTGAAGGCCGGCGCCGATGTCGTCGTGGTCGACGGCATGCAGGGCGGCACGGCGGCCACCCAGGAAGTATTCATCGAAAATGTCGGCCAGCCGACGCTTGCCTGCATCAGGCCGGCGGTGCAGGCGCTGCAGGATCTCGGCATGCACCGCAAGGTGCAGCTGATCGTGTCGGGCGGCATCCGCAATGGCGCCGACGTCGCCAAGGCGCTGGCGCTCGGCGTCGACGCGGTGTCGATCGGCACGGCAGCGCTCGTCGCGCTCGGCGACAACGACCCGCGCTGGGAGGCCGAATACAATGCGCTCGGCACCACCGCCGGGGCCTATGACGACTGGCACGAGGGTCGCGACCCCGCGGGCATCACCACGCAGGACCCCGAACTGATGAAGCGGGTCGATCCGGTCGCCGCCGGACGGCGGCTGGCGAACTACCTCAAGGTGATGACGCTGGAGGCGCAGACCATTGCGCGTGCCTGCGGCAAGAACAGCCTGCACAATCTCGAGCCCGAGGATCTCGTAGCCCTCACCATCGAAGCCGCCGCCATGGCCGGCGTGCCGCTGGCCGGCACCAACTGGATACCGGGGAAAAACGGCTTCTAAAAAACACATCAAAATAAGCGAGGAACTATAATGGGGAACGATCTCGCCGCATTCGCCAAAGAGAACGGCGTCAAATATTTCATGATTTCCTACACCGACCTGTTCGGCGGCCAGCGCGCCAAGCTGGTGCCGGCGCAGGCGATCGCCGACATGCAGAAGGACGGCGCCGGCTTCGCCGGTTTCGCCACCTGGCTCGACCTCACGCCGGCGCATCCTGATATGCTGGCGGTGCCGGATCCGGATTCGGTGATCCAGCTGCCGTGGAAGCCCGAGGTCGCCTGGGTCGCCGCCAACTGCATCATGGACGACAAGGAGGTCGAGCAGGCGCCGCGCAACACGCTGCGCCGGCTGATTGCGGAAGCCGCCACTGACGGTATGCATGTCAAGACCGGCGTCGAGGCTGAGTTCTTCCTGATCTCGCCGGACGGCAGCGTCATCTCCGACAAATACGACACGGCTTCAAAACCCTGCTACGACCAGCAAGCGGTGATGCGCCGCTACGATGTCATCGCCGAGATCTGCGATCATATGCTGGCGCTGGGCTGGAGCCCCTACCAGAACGACCATGAGGACGCCAACGGCCAGTTCGAGATGAACTGGGCCTTCGACGATGTGCTGGCGACCGCCGACAAGCACTCGTTCTTCAAGTTCATGGTCAAGTCGGTGGCGGAAAAGCACGGCCTGCGCGCGACCTTCATGCCTAAGCCCTTCCAGGGCCTGACCGGCAATGGCTGCCACGCCCATATTTCGGTGTGGGACAAGGCCGGCAAGGTCAACGTCTTTGCCGACAATGCGATGGAGCTCGGCCTGTCGGCCAAGGGCAAGAATTTCCTTGGCGGCATCATGAAACATGCCTCGGCGCTGGCCGCCATCACCAACCCGACGGTGAACTCCTACAAACGCATCAACGCGCCGCGCACCATTTCGGGCGCCACCTGGGCTCCGAACACGGTGACCTGGACCGGAAACAACCGCACCCACATGGTGCGCGTGCCCGGCCCCGGCCGCTTCGAGCTGCGGTTGCCGGACGGCGCCGCAAACCCTTATCTGCTGCAGGCCGTCATCATTGCCGCCGGTCTCGACGGCATCCGCTCCAAGGCCGATCCCGGCAAGCGCTACGACATCGACATGTACCAGAACGGCCACACGGTGAAAGGCGCGCCGAAGCTGCCGCTCAATCTGCTCGACGCGCTTCGCGAATACGACAAGGACAAATCGCTCAAGGCGGCGCTGGGTGAGGAATTCTCGTCGGCTTATCTAAAGCTGAAGCACCAGGAATGGAATTCCTATGCTTCGCACTTCACGCAATGGGAGCGCGACCACACGCTGGACATATAATCGTCCCCGCTGTGCGAGCGACCTCGGAATGACCCGATGAAATATTCGATCTTCTCGCTCGCCCGTGCTGCCCTTTCCGGCCACAAGAATTGGCAGCGCACCTGGCGCGATGCGGCGCCCAAGGACCACTACGATGTGGTGATCATCGGCGGCGGCGGCCATGGGCTCGCCACCGCCTGGTTCCTCGCCAGCGAGTTCGGCATCAGAAACGTCGCCGTGCTGGAAAAGGGCTGGATCGGCTCCGGCAATGCCGGCCGCAACACCACCATCATCCGTTCCAATTACGGCCTGCCCGGCAATACCGGCTTCTACGAGCTTTCGATGAAGCTTTGGGAGCGGATGGAGCAGGACCTCAACTATAACGCCATGGTCAGCCAGCGCGGCGTCCTCAACCTCTATCATTCCGATGCGCAGCGCGACGCTTATGCGCGGCGCGGCAACACCATGCGCATCAATGGCATCGATGCCGAACTGCTCGACCAGGCAGCGCTGAAGAAGATGCTGCCGTTCCTGAATTTCGACCATGCGCGCTTTCCCGTGCAGGGCGGCCTCCTGCAGCGCCGCGGCGGCACCGCGCGGCATGACGCGGTGGTCTGGGGCTATGCCCATGCGGCGAGCGAACTCGGCGTCGACATCATCCAGAACTGCGAGGTCACCGGCTTTGTCCGGGACGGCAACGGCAAGGTGACTGGCGTCGAGACGTCGCGCGGCAAGATCGGCGCCGGCAAGGTCGGCATGGCAGTCGCCGGGTCATCGTCGCGTGTCGCAGCGATGGCGGGCATGCGCCTGCCGATCGAAAGCCATGTGCTGCAGGCTTTCGTCTCGGAGGCGATCAAGCCGCTCATTCCTGGCGTCATGACCTTCGGCGCCGGGCATTTCTATGTCAGCCAGTCCGACAAGGGCGGGCTGGTCTTCGGCGGCGACATCGACGGCTATAATTCCTACGCCCAGCGCGGCAATCTGCCTGTGATGGAAGATGTCTGCGAAGGCGGCATGGCGCTGATCCCGATGATCGGCCGCGTGCGGCTTCTGCGCCAGTGGGGCGGCATCATGGACATGTCGATGGATGGCTCGCCGATCATCGACAAGACGCCGGTCGACGGGCTCTACCTCAACGCCGGCTGGTGTTATGGCGGCTTCAAGGCGACGCCCGGTTCCGGCTTCGTCTTTGCCCATCTGCTGGCGCGTGACGAAACGCACAAGGAGGCGGCGCTGTTTCGGCTCGACCGCTTCCGGACTGGCGCCATGATCGACGAAAAGGGCCAGGGCGCCCAACCGAACCTGCACTGAGGCTGGCGAGATGCGTATTGTCTGTCCCTTCTGCGGCGAACGCGAACTCGGCGAGTTCAGCTATCTCGGCGACGCCAAGCCGGCGCGGCCGGCGGCGGGTGCCGGCGAGGATGCTGTCTACGACTACGTCTATCTGCGCGACAATGTCGCCGGCGTGATGGCTGAGAACTGGTATCACGGCGGCGGCTGCCGGGCCTGGCTGAAGGTCACCCGCAACACGCTGACGCACGAGATCTCGGCGGTGGAGCCGGCGGCGGGCGCCGGGGCGAGGCAGGTGGCGACATGAGCTATCCTGTCGAAATCGTAGCCGTCGCGAAAAGCGCCAGCCCCCTACCTCCCCCTTGTGGGGAGGTCGGACCGCAGGTCCGGGTGGGGGTCGGTGCCGCGGCCCCCCCCCCCCCCCCGCGCCCGCCCCCCCCCCCACCCCCCGGGGGGGGGGGTGGGGGACCGGCGGGGGGGGGGGGGGGGCGGTGCCGCACCCCCACCCCGCTGCTGCGCAGCGACCCTCCCCACAAGGGGGAGGGTAAGGGGCGGCGCCATCCTTCGCCATGACACCATATGGATCAGAGGCTGGACATCGTGACCTCTCATCGTCTCTCATCCGGCGGTCTCATCGACCGTTCCACCCCCCTCACCTTCCGCTTCGACGGCACGACATTTTCCGGCTTCCAGGGCGACACGCTGGCGTCGGCGCTGGTCGCCAATGGCGTCAAGCTGGTCGGCCGCTCGTTCAAATACCATCGTCCGCGCGGCATTCTGACTGCGGGCTCGGAAGAACCCAACGCGCTGGTCGAACTGCGCACCGGCGCACGGCGCGAGGCCAACACCAAGGCCACGACGGCCGAACTGTATGAAGGCCTCGAAGCGGCAAGCCAGAACCGCTGGCCCTCGCTGCGCCACGATGTGATGTCGGTGAACCAGCTGTTCGCACCGATCTTCGTCGCCGGCTTCTACTACAAGACCTTCATGTGGCCGGCAAAATTCTGGGAAATGGTCTACGAGCCGGCGATCCGACGCGCCGCGGGTCTGGGTCGCGCGGCGGTCACCCCCGATCCGGATCACTACGACAAGGCCTGGGCGCATTGCGATGTGGTGATCGCCGGCTCCGGTCCGGCCGGTCTCGCCGCCGCACTCGCTGCAGGCCGCAGCGGTGCGCGCGTCATCCTGTGCGAAGAAGATTTTGCGCCCGGCGGCCGTCTGTTGTCGGATGGCGGCACGATCGACGGTCTGCCGGCCGCGGAGTGGCTGTCGCGCACACTGGCCGAGCTCAGCTCGATGCCGGATGTCCGCATCATGACCCGCACGACCCTTTTCGGCGTCTATGACGGCGGTACCTATGGCGCGATCGAGCGGGTCAACGATCATCTGCCGGTACCGCCCGAGCATCAAGTGCGCCAGCGCCTGTGGCGCATCGTGGCCAAGCGCTGCGTCGTCGCCGCCGGCGCGATTGAGCGTCCCATCGTCTTTGCCGGCAATGACACGCCCGGCGTGATGATGGCGTCCGCCATCCGCACCTACGTCACACGTTATGCGGCGACGCCGGCAAAGCGGATCGCGCTGTTCACCAACAATGAGGATGGCTGGCGCACGGTCGAGACGGCACTCGGCGCCGGGCTGCAGATCGCGGCGGTGATCGACGCGCGGCCTGACGTCTCGCCTGCCCATCGTTCTCTCGCTTCCATGAACGGCTTCACCGTGCTGCATGGTTCGGTCAGCGGCGTCGACGGCGGCAAGGACGGCGTAAGAAAAATAGCGGTGTCGCTGACCGGCGGCGCGCGCGCCGAGGTCGAGGCCGACGGGCTTGCCGTTTCCGGCGGCTGGAATCCGGCGGTCGGGCTCACCTCTTACCATGGCGGCCGGCCGAAATGGCGAGACGACATCGCCGCCTTCGTGCCGGACGGCGCGCCGCCCGGTATGGTCGCCGCAGGTGCGGCTAACGGCGACTTCGGGCTAGGCGCCTGCCTGCGCGCAGGTTTCGAGGCCGGCGCCGCAGCGGCGCGGGACGCGGGACGCAATGGCAATCCGGGCTCTGCAGCTGTTGCCGGCGACGAGTCCTTCTCACTGACCCCGCTCTGGCACGTCGCCGGCAAAGGCAAGGCCTTTGTAGACCAGCAGCATGACGTCACCGCGTCCGACATCGAGCTGGCGCAGCGCGAGGGTTTTGAATCGGTCGAGCATCTGAAGCGCTACACCACGCTCGGCATGGCGACCGACCAGGGCAAGACGTCCAATGTCGCCGGCCTCGCCATCATGGCGGCGGTGTCGGGCAAATCCATTCCCGAGACCGGCACGACCATCTATCGCCCGCCGTACGTGCCGGTCGCCATCGGCGCCTTTGCCGGCCACCATCGCGACGAAAATTTCCATGCGACGCGGCTGACGCCGTCGCATCACTGGGCGGCCGAACAAGGCGCGATCTTTGTCGACACCGGCCTGTGGAAGCGCGCGCAATGGTATCCGCGCGCGGGCGAGAAGGACTGGCTGGAATCGGTCACCCGCGAGGTCAAGGCGGTGCGCTCGGGCGTCGGCTTCTGCGATGTCTCGACGCTGGGCAAGATCGATGTGCACGGCCCCGATGCCGGCGCCTTCCTCGACCGCGTCTACATCAACACCTTCTCAAACCTTGCCGTGGGAAAAGCCCGCTACGGGCTGATGCTGCGCGAGGACGGCCTCGTCTATGATGACGGCACGACCTCGCGGCTGGCCGAGGACCATTATTTCCTCACCACGACCACGGCGAAGGCCGGGCTGGTGATGCAGCATCTCGAATTCTGCCGGCAGGTGCTATTCCCCGAACTCGACGTGCAACTGACCTCGGTCTCCGACCAGTGGGCGCAGTTCTCGATTGCCGGGCCAAGGACGCGAGACCTGTTGAAGGAAATCGTCGACCCTGCCGAGGACCTTTCGAACGAAGGTTTTCCCTTCATGGGCGTGCGCGAAGTCGCTTTGCGCGGCGGCATCAAGGCGCGGCTGTTCCGCATCTCCTTCTCCGGCGAGATGGCGTTCGAGATTTCGGTGCCGGCGCGTTACGGTGAAGCGATGGCACGCAATTTGATGCTGGCGGGAAAACCGTTCGGCGTGACGCCGTATGGCACAGAAGCCCTCGGCGTCATGCGCGTTGAAAAGGGCCATGTCGCCGGACCGGAACTGAGCGGCATGACGACCGCCGCCGATCTCGGCCTCGGCAAGATGATGTCGACCAAGAAGGATTTCATCGGTCGCGTCATGGCCGGCCGCGAGGCGCTGGTGGCGCCGGACCGGCAGGTCGTGGTCGGCATCAAGCCGATCGACAAGGCGCGCCGCCTGCGCTCCGGCGCGCACATCATCCCGAAGGGCCAGACGCCCGGGCCTGATAACGACCAAGGCTACGTCACCTCGGTCTGCTTCTCGCCGACGCTCGACCAGTGGATCGGTCTCGGCCTTGTCGAGCGCGGCCGCGAACGCATCGGCGAGATCGTCCACGCGCATGATCCGCTGCGCGGTGAAGACTATGATGTCGAGCTCTGCAATCCCGTCTTCTACGATCCCGATGGAGGGCGCCAGCGTGGCTGATTTTTCCTGGGATGTTCGTAGCCCGCTCGAGCGGGCACTTGTTGTCGGGCCTTACGGCGCGAACGGCAATGTCGGCGTGTTGCTGACCGAAATCCGCAATTTCGACCTGATCCAGGTGATGGCGCGGCGCGGCAAGGCGGGAGATTTGGCCAACGCTGCGAAGGCAAGCTTCGGTGTTGCGGCTCCTGAGACACCCAAGGCGGTGCAGACTTCGGATGCGACGCTGATCTGGTCGGGACCGGACCAGTTCTTCGTGCTGTTGAAGGGCGGCAAGCATGGGACTGAAGCACTCGCCCAGACGTTCGCGTCTTCCGCTTCGCTATCGGACCAGTCGCATGCGCGAGTGCTGATCAGTATCTCCGGTACCAAGGCGCGGGCGATGCTGGGCAAGCTGTCGTCGATCGATCTGCATCCCGATGCATTTCTGGTTGGGGCGGCTGCCGCGACCTCGATGGATCACACCAGCGTCACGCTCTGGCGCGGGAATGACCGGCCGGATGGGCAGGCGGTGTTCAACGTGCTGATGTTTGCGACATTTGCTGAAAGTCTGTGGCACACGATGCTGGATTCGGCGGCGGAGTATGGTGTCGAGATCGGGCATTCCGAGGATTTGGCGTAGCGCTTGTGCGCTTCTTCCTTCTCCCCTTGTGGGAGAAGGAAGATCGGCGCGTTAGTGCCGAGACGGATGAGGGGTGTTCCAGGGTACGCCAACGTCTCACCGCTGGAACACCCCTCATCCGTCGCCTGCGGCGACACCTTCTCCCACAGAGGGAGAAGGGGGAGCCAGCCTTGCCAAACGCAACTGCGCTGCTATTCTTGCAGCTAAAGTAATTTTACACACAGGCAAACTTGTTTCTCGAACCGCAAGGCTGAGATGAGCCAGTCGCCCTACCCTTCAGTGACAGCCGGGCCGCCCCGGCCAAGCCTCATCCTGCGGCCCGGCCAGATCGCGCTGCCGCCGGGCATGGAGCGGTATGCGGCCCCCGGTAACGGCGCGGTGCTGATCGATATCGAGGCCGGCGATACATTTGCCATCCGCAATGTCGAGGGCGGCCAGGCCTGCGAGCTTTTGGCCTGGGACAAGTCAGGCGCCACCGACCCCGCCATCTTCGGCGAAAAGTCCAATAGCAATGCCGCCGGGATCAAGGCGCTATTGGCCGAGGGCGACGATAGCCTCGCTTCCGTGCGCCGCGGACTCGAGCGCCGCCAGGTGCAGCTTGACCAGGCCAAGGCGGTGCGCGTCTTCGGCGGCGCCACGCCGGCAGGCACCGAGCAGGCCTTCACCGTCGCGCGCGATGGCGGCTTGCTGATTGCAGCGCCTAGCGGGCCGATGCTGGTCGACGGCCACGACACGGCAACGCCGCTCACCGTCATGGTGCGCCGCGCCACCGTGCGCCTGAAGACAAAGTCGCAGCTGGCCGATCCGCTTGCCGATCCGGTGCTCGATCTGCGCGTCCATTCGGCGACAGCCGAACCCTATTTCGTCAAGGCGGGCGACTACCTGCAGATCATCGATGTCGACGGCCGCCAGTGCACCGATTTCCAGTGCTTCTCGGCGCGCAAGCTGGACAAGGGGCTGGACCATCCGCTCGACGTAACGACCACGCGCACGCTGATGGGGTCGAGCTACCCGATGCCCGGCCTTCACTCGAAATATTACGACCAGGACATGGAGCCGTTGGTCGAGGTTATCCAGGACACATGCGGCCGGCATGACGCGTTCGCGCTGGCGTGTGCCGCCAAATATTACGACGACATCGGCTATCCCGGCCACACCAACTGCTCGGAGAATTTCAACCGCGCGCTGGCCGACAAGGGTGTCACCCCACGTGCCGGCTGGATGGCGATCAACTTCTTCTTCAACACGGCGATCGACGCCCATGGCGTCATGGTGTCGGATGAGCCGTGGTCGCGCGCCGGCGACTATGTCCTGCTCAGGGCGCTCACCGACATCGTCTGCGTCTCCTCCGCCTGTCCCGACGACACGACACCGGCCAATGGCTGGAACCCGACCGACATCCATGTGCGAACCTATTCCGGCCAACACAAATTCTCGCGAGCGATCGCCAGACGCATGACGCCCGATTCGGAACCGAAAATGACCCGCGAGACCGCCTTCCATTCAAGCTTCGCCAAGCACACCCGCAACTTCGTGGAATACCGGGGTTATTGGCTGGCCAATTCCTTCGCCAAGGAAGGCGCCATCGCCGAATACTGGGCCTGCCGGCAGGATGCCGTGATCATGGACCTGTCGCCGTTGCGCAAGTTCGAGGTCACCGGCCCGGATTCCGAGGCGCTGCTGCAATACACGCTGACCCGCGACGTCAAGAAGCTCGGCGTCGGCCAGGTCGTCTATTCCGCCATGTGCTACGAGCATGGCGGCATGATCGACGACGGCACGCTGCTGCGGCTCGGCAAGGACAATTTCCGTTGGGTCGGCGGCGACGACCTGTCCGGCGAATGGCTGCGCGACACCGCGAAAAAGCTTGGCCTCAACGTGCTGGTGCGTTCCTCCACCGATCAGATGCACAATGTCGCTGTCCAAGGGCCGAAGAGCCGTGACATTTTGCGAGAGGTGGTCTGGACCTCGCCGCTGCAACCGTCGATCGACGAACTCGAATGGTTCCGCTTCGCTGTCGCGCGCATCGGCGGCGGCAATGGCATTCCGGTCGTGGTGTCGCGCACCGGTTATACCGGCGAGCTCGGCTACGAAATCTGGTGCCACCCACGCGACGCCGAAAAAGTGTTCGATGCCATCTGGGAGGCCGGCCAGCCGCACGGGCTGAAGCCGATGGGCCTGCAGGCACTCGACATGGTGCGCATCGAAGCCGGGCTGATCTTCGCCGGTTACGAATTCTCCGACCAGACCGACCCGTTCGAGGCGGGCATTGGCTTCACCGTACCGTTGAAGGCCAAGACCGACGATTTCATCGGCCGCGAGGCTCTGATAAGGCGCAAGGAACATCCGCAGCACAAGCTCGTTGGCCTCGACATCGACAGCAATGTCGCCGTCGGCCATGGGGATTGCGTCCATATCGGCCGCGCCCAGATCGGTGTCGTCACCTCGGGCATGCGCTCGCCGGTGCTGAACAAAAACATCGCTCTGGCGAGGCTTGACGTCACCCACGCGGCAATCGGCACAGAGGTGGAGATCGGCAAGCTCGACGGTCATGCCAAGCGGCTGCCGGCGCGCGTCGTGGCCTTCGCCCACTACGATCCGCAAAAGACCAGGCCGCGATCCTGAGGGTTGCACCCCCGGCCCTTCGCAGGCTCAGGGCGTTCGAAGCTCGAAAGCAATTGGCTTTCCGTCCGCTACCGCGGACCGCTTCTCACCCCACAAGGGGAGAAGGACAAAGCGAGCGTTTCGCAACCGTGATGTGCACGACGCCACAAATCACTTGACGTGAAAGCGCGCCGGATCAATCTTCACTGTTAAGAAAAAAATACGACTGAGTGGAAACACTGGAGTCGTGCGGTCATGTACCGGGGAACAAGCTTCGCGAAGCCGAGGCATCACCGGCCGGGAACACAAAATGGGGAATTCAGACAGATGAGCACGATTACCACTGCCCTGGAGCAGCCCGCTGAAGGCAAGCTGCTCCGCAACATCGACTGGCGCGGCGCCTTCTGGGTGGCGAGCGGCGTTCCTGCCCTTGTCCTGTTTTCGATCGGCGGCATTGCCGGAACGACGGGAACGCTGGCCTTCGGGATCTGGATCGCTTCCATGATCATGGGCTTCCTGCAATCCTTCACCTATGCCGAGATCGCCGGCCTGTTCCCGAACAAGTCGGGCGGCGCCTCGATCTACGGCGCCACCGCCTGGCTGCGTTATTCCAAGTTCATCGCGCCGCTGTCGGTGTGGTGCAACTGGTTCGCCTGGTCGCCGGTGCTGTCGCTGGGCTGCTCGATCGCCGCCGCCTATATTCTCAACGCGCTGGCGCCGGTGCCGCTGTTCACCGAGGCGTCGCCGGACGTCGTCGCCTATATCGCGGCGCATGCCGGAACGGTGCCTGCCGACGCCATCGCCGCGGTGACCGCGGCGGCCACGCCGGCGATCCGCAACTGGACGCTGTTCAGCCACACGCTAGGTCCTGTCTCCTTCACCCTCAATGCCACTTTCTTCATCGGCGCGGTGCTGATGCTGATCATCTTCTCGATCCAGCATCGCGGCATTCTCGGCACCGCCAATGTGCAGAAGTATATCGGCCTCCTGGTCATCATCCCGATGCTGATCGTCGGTGTCGTGCCGATCGTCACCGGCCAGATCAACTGGGCGAACTTTTCGCCGCTGGTGCCGCTGGCGGCGGCTTACGCGCCGGAGCCCGGCTCGTGGAACATTGCCGGCTGGACGCTGGTGCTGGGCGGCATGTTCATCGCCGCATGGTCGACCTATGGTTTTGAGACCGCCGTCTGCTACACATCGGAGTTCAAGAACCCGGGCACCGACACGTTCAAGGCGATTTTCTATTCCGGCCTGCTCTGCATGCTTCTGTTCATCCTGGTGCCCTTCACCTTCCAGGGCGTGCTGGGCCTCAACGGCATGCTGGCGACGCCGATCGTCGACGGCTCGGGTGTCGCCGATGCACTGGCCGGCATGGTCGGGGGTGGCGCATTGATCCACAGCCTCTTGGTGATGCTGATGATCCTGGCGCTGGTGCTGTGCATCATGACGGCAATGGCCGGCTCGTCGCGCACGCTCTACCAGGGCTCGGTCGATGGCTGGCTGCCGCGCTATCTCAGCCACGTCAACGAGCATGGCGCGCCGACGCGCGCCATGTGGACCGATCTCGTCTTCAACCTGATCGTGCTGGCCATCGCCTCGGCCGACGCGACGAGCTTCTTCTTCATCCTCGCCGTGTCGAACTGCGGCTACATCATCTTCAACTTCCTCAACCTCAATGCCGGCTGGATCCACCGCATCGACAACGGCCACATCAACCGGCCTTGGAAGGCGCCGAGCTGGCTGCTCGGCCTCGGCGCCATCTTCGCCTATGTAAACGCCATCTTCATGGGCGCCGGCGCCAAGGTGTGGAACCCGATGGCGCTCTGGGCCGGCCTGATCACAGCCGCCTTGATCATCCCGGTGTTCTGCTACCGGCACTACGTCCAAGACAAGGGCAAGTTCCCCGACCACATGCTGGCCGACCTCGGCATGGCGGGCGCAGACCTCTCGGTCAAAAAGGCAGGCATGCTGCCCTACCTGACGCTGGTCGCCGGCGTGGTGGTGATGCTGCTCGCCAACTGGTACTTCGTCATCTGAAAGTGATGGCTTGAAAAGAATGGGCGCGCTTCGGCGCGCCTGTTTCTTTTTATGGCAGGACGTCAGCCGGCCTTGCGAATGGCCCCTTCGGAGCCTTCGAAGAACCGGTTCGGCGGCCGCTTCAGGCCGAGATTCTCGCGCAAGGTGGTGCCCTCATACTCGCGCCGGAAGAGCTTTCGCCGCTGCAGCTCGGGCACCACCTTCTCGGCGAAGTCGTCGAGCCCGGCTGGCAGATAGGGGAACATGACGTTGAAGCCGTCTGACCCTTCGGCAAACAGCCATTCCTCCATCGAATCGGCGATGGTTTTCGGCGTGCCGACGAAAGCAAGGCCGGAATAGCCGCCGAGCCGCTGCGCCAGCTGGCGGACGGTCAAAGTCTCTCGGCGCGCCAGCTCGATGACGCGCTCACGGCCGCTCTTCGAGGCATTGGTCTCGGGGATTTCGGGCAGGGGCGCGTCGGGATCGAAGCCGGATGCGTCGTGCCCTAGCGCGATCGACAGCGAGGCAATGCCGCTCTCGTAATAGACCAGGCTGTCGAGCTTGGCGCGTTTGGCCTGTGCTTCCTCGACACTGTCGCCGACGATGACGAAGGCGCCGGGCAGGATCTTGATGTCGTCGCGCGAACGGCCGAGCTTCTCGGCCCGGCTTTTGACATCGGCAAAGAAGCGCTGCCCGGCCGCCAGATCGGAATGGGCGGCGAAGATCACCTCCGCCGTTTCGGCTGCCAGCTGCCGCCCGGCCTCAGACGCGCCGGCCTGGACGATGACCGGCCAGCCCTGCACCGGCCGCGCAATGTTGAGCGGGCCGCGCACCGAGAGATGCTCACCCTTATGGTCGAGCACATGCAGCTTCGCGGGATCGAAATAGAGCCCGCTCTCGGCGTCGCGGATGAAGGCGTCGTCGGCAAAGCTGTCCCAGAGGCCGGTCACCACATCGTAGAATTCCCGCGCATTGTGATAGCGCTCGTCGTGCTCGACATGCTCGTCGAGGCCGAAGTTCAGCGCGGCGTCGGGATTGGATGTGGTGACGATGTTCCAGCCGGCGCGGCCGCCGCTGATATGGTCGAGCGAGGCGAAGCGACGGGCAATGTGATAGGGCGCGTCGAAGGTCGTCGATGCGGTGGCGACAAGGCCGATATGATCAGTGACGGCGGCGAGCGCCGACAGCAGCGTGAACGGCTCGAACGAGGTCACCGTGTGGCTGCGCCGTAGCGCCTCGATCGGCATGTTGAGAACGGCCAGATGGTCGGCCATGAAGAAGGCGTCGAACTTCGCCGCCTCAAGCGTCTGCGCGAAGCGCTTCAGATGGGCGAAGTTGAAGTTGGCATCGGGATATGAGCCGGGATAGCGCCAGGCCCCGGTGTGAAGACTGACCGGACGCATGAAGGCGCCGAGCCGCAATTGCTTATTGTCTACCATGGGATGATCACCTGATGCGAATGAGCGTTGCCGCTCCGATATGTAAGCAGGATCGGACGGCTTTGCCGTCCTGGAAAGGAATTCTGTTTTGCAAAACCGGCGCCGCGAAGCATTTTCATACAGGTGGCCGTTCAACCTATTTTGATGAACCCGCCTGGTGTTGAGATACTTGCCTGGGTGCTCGGTGCCACCGGCAAGGAGAAAGCCAGAACGCCGCACGTCAAGCGTACGGCGTTCCAGCATTTTCCAAGGAAGATCCTGTGCCCCAGCAGCGCCTACTCGGCGGCCAGCGCCAGTGGCGGCCTGTCATTGTCCTGCACCGCCTCATCAGCCGGCTTCCTGCCTTTCTTCGGCTCGCGGCCGAAGAACAGCGCGTAGCCTGCCGGCAGCACCAGGATGGTGAGTACGGTGGCGACGAGGATGCCGCCCATCATGGCGTAGGCGAGCGGTCCCCAGAACACCGCACGCGAGATTGGGATCAGCGCCAGCA
The DNA here is from genome assembly GCF_040319795.1 of Mesorhizobium sp. M0862. Taxonomy (NCBI): domain Bacteria; kingdom Pseudomonadati; phylum Pseudomonadota; class Alphaproteobacteria; order Hyphomicrobiales; family Phyllobacteriaceae; genus Mesorhizobium; species Mesorhizobium sp. M0862. The sequence continues at coordinate 10,837 of NZ_JAMYOJ010000021.1, read as the reverse complement.
CCGCCGTCATCGCCGTCAGCACGATTGGCCGGAAACGGCGCACGGCCGAGCCGATGATGGCCTCCGATCGGTCCATCCCCCTGGCGATGTCCTGATCGATCTGGTCGACCAGGATAATCGAGTTGCGCATGATGATGCCGAGCAGCGCGATGACACCGAGGATGGCGACGAAGCCGAACGGCGCGCCGCTGATCAACAGAGCCGCCGCCGCACCGATGATGCCGAGCGGACCGGTGGCGAGCACGAGCATCGCCTTGCCGAAATGCTGCAGCTGGATCATCAGGAGCACGACGATGACGGCCAGCATGATCGGCGCCTTGGCGGCAATCGAGGCCTGGCTTTCGGCGGAATCTTCCGCACCGCCCTGGATCTCGATCTTGTAGCCGGGCGCCAGGCCGGCGCGCATGCCCTGCATGTCATTGTAGAGCTTGGTGACGACGTCGTTCGACTGCACGCCATCCGGCAGCGTGGCGCGCACCGAGATGGTCGGCAGGCGGTCGCGCCGCCATTCGACGCCCTGCTCGAGCACCGGCACCACCTTGGCCACCTGCGACAGCGGCACGAAGCCGCCGAAATCGGTCGGGATATAGACCGAGTCGACCGAGGACAGCAGGCTGCGGCTGGCGTCCGGTTCGCGGGCGACGATGGAAACCGTCTCCTCGCCATCACGGAAGTCATCGAGCGGCGCGCCGGACATCGCTGCCTGCAGCATCTGGCGGATGCGTTGCGAGGTGACGCCAAGAGCACGGGCGCGGTCCTGGTCGATGATCAGCTTCATCGCCGGTACCGGCTCCAGCCAGTCGTCATGGACGGCGCCGAGCAGCGGATTTTCGGCGAATTTCGCCTTCACCTGGTCGGCGATGCGGCGCACCTCCTGGCGGTCCGGACCCATGATGCGCATCTGCACCGGCCAGCCGGTCGGCGGGCCGAGGAACAGACGGTCGACCTTGGAACGGATCGAGGGGAAATCCTGCGCCAGGATTGAGCGCAGCTTGAGGATCAGCCGCTCGCGTGCCGGCTCGTCATTGGCCATCACCAGAAGCTGCGCATAGTTCGGATTGCGCAATTGCTGGTCGAGCGGCAGGAAGAAGCGCGGCGCGCCTTCGCCGATATAGGTGGCGATGAAGCGCTTGTCCTTGTCGTCCATCATCCGGGCTTCCAGCGCCTTGGCCTGCGTCTCGACTTCCTTGATCGAGGTTCCCTCAGGCAACCAGAGATCGACGAGGATTTCCGGCCGCGAGGATTGCGGGAAGAAGTTTTGTGGGATGAACTGGAACGCCCACAGGCTGGTGGCGAAGGTGACCAGCGTCATCACCAGAACGATGATGCGGTGGCGCACCGCCCAGCCGACCGTGGCGCGCAGCCGCCGGTAGAAGCCGGTGTCGAAGGCGTCATGATGGTTGCCGGCATGCTTGCGCTGCTTGAGGATCATGTAGCCCAGCCACGGCGTGAAATAGACGGCGACGAACCACGACACGACGAGCGCGATGCCGACGACATAGAACAGCGTGCGCACATATTCGCCTGCGGTCGAGGCGGCGAAGCCGACCGGGATGAAGCCGGCGATGGTGATCAGCGTGCCGCTCAGCATCGGGAAGGCGGTCGAGGAATAGGCGAAGCTCGCCGCATCGATCTTGACCAGCCCCTCTTCCAGCTTGCGCTCCATCATCTCGACGACGATCATGGCGTCGTCGACCAACAGCCCGAGCGCGATGATCAGGGCGCCGAGCGAAATGCGCTGCAGATCGATGCCGAGCTCGTACATGATGGCGAAGGTGGCGGCCAGCACCAGCGGAATGGCAATGGCGATGACCAGGCCGGAACGCCAGCCGATCGACAGCAGCGAGACAGCAAGCACGATCAGCAGCGCCTCGCCGAGCGCCTCCATGAACTCGTTGACGGCGTCCTTGACAACCTCGGGCTGGTTGGAAATCTGGTCGACCGCAACGCCGTAGGGCAGCGCTTCCTCAAAGCGCTTGTAGGTCGCCTCGACATCCGTGCCGACGTCCCTGACGTTAAAACCCTTGGCCATGACGACGCCGACCTGGACGCTTTCGTGGCCGTTGAAGCGGTACTTGCGCTGATAGGGATCTTCGAGACCGGAACTCACGGTGGCAATATCGCCAAGACGTGTCACCTGACCACCGGCGCGCAGGCGCAATTCCCTGATGTCGGCAGCCCTGGTGACATCGCCCTCGACCGAGATGCGCACCGAGCGCAGGCCGGTGTCGACGGAGCCCGCCGGATCGACATTGTTCTGGCCCTTGATGGCGTTCTGCAGGTCGGTCAGCGTCAGGCCGCGTTCGGCCAGGGCCTTGGACGAGACGTCGATATAAAGCTTCTCCGGCTGGTCGCCGATGATGACGGCCTTCTCGACGCCCGGCGTCGTCAGCAGCATGTCGCGAGCCTGGGTGGCGAATTTCTTCAGCTCCGGATAGCTGTAGCCGTCGCCGCCGATCGAGTGCAGGGTGATGAAGGTGTCGCCGAACTCGTCGTTGAAATAGGGCCCGAGCAGGCCTTGCGGCAGGTCGCCGGAGATGTCGCCAACCTTCTTGCGCACCTGGTAGAAGGCGTCCTTCACCTCCTCTGCATTGGTGTCGCCCTTGATCTGGACGGTGATGATGGCGCTGCCGGCGCGGGTGTAGGAACGGACGAAGTCGAGGTGCGGCGTTTCCTGCAGCTTGCGCTCGATCTTGTTGACGACCTGGTCTTCCATCTCCTGGATCGAGGAGCCCGGCCAGATCGCCTGGACGACCATGACGCGGAAAGTGAAATCGGGGTCTTCCTTCTGGCCCATGCGCATCAGGCCGAGCGCGCCGGCAATGATGATCAGACCGAACAGGAAGCGCGCGATCGAGGGATGGCCGATGGCCCAGCGCGAAAGATTGAAAGGCTGCTTTTCAGTGCTGTCGGTGGTGGTCATCGGCGTCAGTCCAATTCGTTGATCGTGCGCGCATGCGCTTTGCATGCAGCTAGGATATTCCGATGCTGGCTTCCGGGCGGCGAGGCTTTCCGAGCGGAGAGACACTCATCGCGGTGGGACGCGCGGATCGATGCGGGGGAACTCGATCTTGGCGTCTCGACCATCGGGCGCTCGCCGCCCGGAAACCCTGAATTCGCTTGCCCAGCCCTTTCGCCGAAGCGACGATCAAGCCGGCTTCATGCCTGCGGTCAGCGCAGGGCCTTTGCGGCATCGCCTTCCGCAGAGGCGGCCTGGACCGCATCGCCGGCCAGCTTGACTTTGAGATTCTCGGTCATGAACTGGGTGCCGGCGGCAACGACGACATCCCCCGGCTTGAGCCCGTCGGCGACGCTGACGCCGTCGGCGGTGAACTCCGCAACCTTGACCAGGCGCTCGTGCACCGTCTCGCCGGCGCGGTCGACGGTCCAGACAATCTTGCGACCATCCTTTTCCGCAAGCGCGCTGAGCGGGATCGACACCATCTCCTGCTTCTTGGCCACCGAGGCCTCGATGTTGGCGGTCATGCCGAGCAGCACGCGCGGGTCGTCGGGCAGCGAGACGCGGACGGCAAAGGTGCGCGACTGCTGGTCGGCGCTGCCGGCGACTTCACGCACTTTGCCGGAGAGCGCCAGCGCGTCATCGGACCAGAAGCTGGCCTTGACGTCCTTTCCCGGCTTGAAGGCGGCGATGTCCATTTCGGGAACCGCGATCAGCACTTCCTTTTCGCCGTCGACGGCAACGGTCATCACAGGCGTTCCGGCGCCGACCACCTGGCCGACATCGGCCGAGACCGCCGTGACGATGCCGTTCTCGCTCGCCTTGAGATCGGTGTAGACGACCTGGTTCTGCGCCTGGGCAAGGGTAGAGCGGGCGGCATCGCGCGTCGCTACCGCCTGGTTGTAGCTCAGCGTCGCCTGTTCGAGCTGCGACTTGGAGGTGAAGTTCTTGGCAAAAAGCTGTTCGGCGCGCTTGCGGGACAGATCGACCGTCTCGACCTGCCGCTCGGCGGCGTCGAGGCTGGCCTTGGCGCTCTTGACCGACAACTCATAGTCCGTGGGATCGATACGGGCTAGCACATCGCCTGTCGTCACATGCTGGCCGATGTCGACCAGACGCTCAGTGACCTTGCCCGAGATGCGAAAGCCGAGGTTCATTTCGGTACGGGCTCGCACCGAGCCGGAATAGGTGAGTTCGCGACTCTTTTCGGCCTGGCCGATCTCGACCACCTTGACCGGACGGATGATGTCCTGGACCTCGGTCTTCTCCTGGCTGCAGGCGGCGAGCCCGAGCGTGGCGACGATCAGGCCGGCGACCGGCAGCTTGCGGATGATGGAACTGGACAAAGACACTTTCGTACTCCCGACTGGAGATGAACGGTCGACACCGGCGCCCGGCGGGCGGCGGCTATTACTTCAGAGCCTTGATCGCGTAATCGATGAGATCGTCGGGCATCGCCCGATTGGTCTTGGCAAGGCACTGCGCCACCATTTGCGGGTGGCACAGAATGACGGTGGCGGCGCCGAAGCAGCGCGATGCGATGACCGGATCCTGGTCGGCAAACTCGCCGGCCTCGATGCCCTCGCGGATGACCTCGGCAAACAGGTCGTGAATGCTGTCGATATGCTTGTCGATGACGCCCCAGTCGCGCTCGAGCGCGACGATGACCATTTCGTGGACCTTCTGGTCGTCGAGCATGACTTCCAGCGTCATCTTGTACTGCGCATGTACGTAGCGGCGCAGCCGCTCCTCGGCGCTGATCGGCAACCGGGAAATCTCGTAGGCCATGTTGTAGCTGGCGAGGAGCATGCGGCCGCAGACGGCCTGGTGGATTTCGACCTTGGAGGCGAAGAAACGGTAGATATTGGCCGGCGACATGCCGAGTTCGCGGGCGATGTCGGCGACATTGGTCTTGCCGTAACCATAGTGCCGGAACAGGCGTTCGGCACAGTCGAGAATGCGGGTGACATTCTCCTGGCGGGTGGAGTCGGCCATTATGCTGGCGGCTTCGGACATGGCTCTCTGTCGATTTATGAGTGACGAATTTCAACTTTCGTCAGTCGTAAATCGAAAAGAGGGAAGTGTCAATGCGAATTCGACGTACGCGTATAATTTGGTGACAGAGGGTGTGCGCGAACTCGACCTTGCGCGTGCCGTTGCGCTCTGGAACTAAGATCCCTTCGCCATTTCCCGCAGCTGAAACTTCTGGATCTTCCCCGTCGATGTCTTCGGGATCTCGGCAAAAATCACCGCCTTCGGCACCTTGAAGCGGGCGAGCAGCGCGCGGCAGTGTTCGATGATCTCGGCCTCGCTTGCCACCTTGCCGGGCTTCAGCTCGACATAGGCGACCGGCACCTCGCCCCATTTGTCGTCTGCCTTGGCGACGACGCCGCAGGACGCCACGGACGGGTGTTTGTAGAGGGCTTCCTCGACCTCGATCGATGAAATGTTCTCGCCGCCGGAGATGATGATGTCCTTGGAGCGGTCCTTGAGCTGGATGTAGCCGTCGGGATGCATGACGCCGAGGTCGCCGGAGTGGAACCAGCCGCCGGCGAAAGCCTCGTCGGTCGCCTTCCTGTTCTTCAGATAGCCCTTCATGACGATGTTGCCGCGGAACATGACCTCGCCGATGGTCTCGCCGTCGGCCGGCGTCTTCTGCATCGTCTCCGCGTCCATCACCGTCAGGCCTTCGAGTGCGGCATAGCGCACGCCCTGCCTGGCCTTTCTGGCGCTGCGTTCGCCCTTGTCGAGACCGTCCCAGGCGGTGTGCCATTCGTTGACGACCGCCGGGCCATAGGTCTCGGTCAGGCCGTAGAGATGGGTGACGGCAAAGCCGGCATCGGCCATGCCTGACAGCACGGCTTCCGGCGGCGGCGCGGCAGCGGTGTTGAAGGTAACGGTCTGCGGGAAGTGGCGCTTGTCCTCATCGCTGGCGTTGATGAGCACCGACATGACGACCGGCGCACCGCAAAGATGTGTGACGCCGTGGTCGGCGATGGCATCGTAGATCGGCTTCGGCCGCACCCAGCGCAGGCAGACATGGGTGCCGGCCTGGACGGCCATTGTCCATGGGAAGCACCAACCATTGCAGTGGAACATCGGCAGCGTCCACAGATAGACGGCGTGCTTGGCCATGCCGGCATGGATGGTGTTGGTGTAAGCCATCAGGGCAGCGCCGCGATGGTGGTAGACGACGCCCTTCGGATTGCCTGTCGTGCCGGAGGTGTAGTTGAGCGAGATGGCGTCCCATTCGTCGTCGGGCATCGACCAGGCGTAGCCCTGGTCACCGCCGGCGACGAACGCCTCATAGTCGATCGCGCCGATGCGCTCGCCCTTGGGATAGGGTGCATCGGCGGCATAGTCGGGATCGTCATAGTCGATGACCAGCGGCTTCACCTTGGCCAGTGCCAGTGCCTGTTTGACGACAGCAGCGAATTCGCGGTCGACGATGAGCACCTTGGTCTCGGCATGGTCGAGCTGGAACGCGATGACGGCGGCATCGAGCCTTGTGTTGAGCGAATGCAGCACCGCTTTGGCCATCGGCACGCCGAAATGCGCCTCCAGCATGGGGGGCGTGTTGGACAGCATGACGGTCACCGTATCACCCTTGCCGATGCCGCGCTTCGACAGAGCCGAGGCGAGCTTCAGCGAGCGCTGCCAGAAGGTGCGATAGGTGATGCGCTGGCTGCCATGGATGATGGCGACATGATCGGGATAGGTGCTTGCCGCCCGCTCCAGATAGGTGAGCGGCGTCAGCGGCTGATGGTTGGCGGCGTTCTTGCCGAGATCCTGCTCGTAGGGACTGCCCATCCCGTGCTCCCCGAATTTTCATTGTTGAGAACTTCTAACCACAGCTTCCCGCCACGTCACCATCGGCGATTCCCGACCGGGCACATTTGGCGCAATGATCGTCCAGATTCGATGGGCAAAGAGGTATCGTGTACCCACGCCAGTTTGACTTTTGTCGAGAGCCGTGAATAATGTCAGCCGAGGAGACGGCATGGCGATCCGACCGGCAGAACAGCTTATCCACAAGGCCGCATGGCTCTATTATGCCCATGGCCTGCGCCAGGACCAGGTCGCCAGCCAGCTTAACATCTCCCGCGCCTCGGTCGCCATGTATTTGCGCAAGGCGCGCGAGACCGGCATCGTCAACATCTCGACCTCGACGCAGCTGTTCACCGACGACGTGCTTGCGCGCCAGCTCGAGGACGCGCTCAAGCTTGATGCGGTGTGGATCGCGCCGGAGAATGCCTATGTCGTCGACCCTTCGACGGACGTTGCGGTGCTGGCGGCGGGCGTCTTTCTCGAACTGGTCAAGAAGGGCGACCGGATCGGCGTCGCCTGGGGCCGCACCGTCTACACTATCGCCGACGTCATGTCCTATGCCGACCTGCAGGACGTCACCGTTGTGCAGCTCTGCGGCAATCTCGGCGCGCCCTACTCCTACCGTCCCGACCAGTGCACGATGGAGATCGCCCGGCGGCTCAACGCCAAGGGCCTCAATTTCTACGCGCCGCTGGTGCTGACAACGGAATTGCTGGCGCATGGGCTGCGCGCCGAACCGGTGATCCGCGAACAACTGGCCGATATTGCCAACTGCGATCTGGCGCTCTATTCGGTCGGCACCGTCGACGCCGACAGCCATGTCGTCAAATGCGGCGCGCTCAGCCCCGGCGAGATGGGGCTGTTGCGCGAAGCGGGCGCCGCCGGCGTCGTTGCCGGCCAGATCATCGATGCCGCCGGCAAGGCGCTCGACTGCAGCTACAACCGCCGCGTCATCTCGGCCTCGCTGTCGTCACTGCGCCAGATCGAAAAGCGGCTGATGGTGGTGCAGGAAGACAGCAAGTTCGAACCGCTGCTCGCCGCGCTCGCCGGCGGGCTCTGCACGCATCTCGTCGTCGGCGCCAGCATGGCGCGGCGGCTGCTCGACCATGCCGGAGCCAGTGCGGGGGCAAAAAAGGCTTCCTGACCAACGAAATCCCAGCAGCCGGCGCATTGTCATCAAGGCGTCGCGGTACTCCTGTTCACAGCAACATCAAAGACAGCAAAGCGGACATAGCGACATGAAGAACCTTTGGAATGACGACGACGCGGAAAGACTGGTGGCCGACTATGCGAAAAAGGGCGTGGCCCGCGACCTCGCGTTGCGCGTCTACACCACCCGGCTGCTCGGCGGCGAGCCGCGGCTGGTGCTGCATGGCGGCGGCAACACTTCCTGCAAGACCAAGGCCACAGACCTCGTCGGCGACGAATGGGACGTGCTGTGCGTCAAGGGCAGCGGCTGGGACATGGGCGTGATCGAGCCGCAAGGCCTGCCGGCGGTCAAGCTCGGCGCGCTGCTGAAGGCGCGTGCGCTGGCCAGCCTCGCCGACGAGGACATGGTGGCGCTGCAGCGGGCGAACCTCATCGACCCCGCCTCCCCCAATCCATCGGTCGAGACGCTGCTGCACGCCTTCCTGCCGCATAAATTCGTCGACCACACGCATTCGACCGCGATCCTCGCCATCGTCGACCAGGCGGACAGCAAGGCGCTGATCAAGACCGTGTTCGGCGACAAGATGGGGTACGTGCCCTATATCAAGCCCGGCTTCGACCTCGCCAAGGTGGCCGCCGATGTCTACGACGCCGACCCCAGCGTCGAAGGCCTGATCCTCGACAAGCATGGCATCTTCACCTTCGGCGACGATGCGAAGCAGGCCTATGACCGCATGATCCATTATGTGAACGTGGCCGAAGACTATGTGGCGAAGAACGGCAAGCCGAAGCCAGCGAAAGCCGCACTGCCGGCCAAGCTCGCAACGCCGGCAGCGATCGCGCCGATGCTGCGTGGCGCGGTGGCGGTGGCGCGTGGCGAAGGCCGCTTCGACCGCATGATCAGCGATTTCCGCACTTCGGACGCCATCGTCGATTTCGTCAACTCAGCCGGCATTGCAGACTATGCCGGACGCGGCGTGTCGACGCCCGATCTGTCGATCCGCATCAAGACCGGACCGATGGCGGTTCCGGCGCCAGACGCCGACAAGGCCGGCGACTACAAGGCCGTCATCAAGAGCCATGTCGACGCCTTCGCCAACGACTATCGCGCCTATTTCGAAACCAACGATGCGCTGGACGACGTCCAGCGCACCATGCTCGACCCGATGCCGCGGCTGACGCTGGTGCCGGGCCTCGGCATGTTCGGCCATGGCCGCACGCTGAAGGATGCGAAGATCGCATCTGATGTCGGCGAGATGTGGATCGAGGCGGTGCGCGGCGCCGAGGCCGTCGGCAGTTTCCATCCTCTATCGAAGGCCGATCTCTTCCCGCTGGAGTACTGGTCGCTTGAGCAGGCCAAGCTCGCCTCCAACAAGCCGAAGCCGCTGACCGGCCAGGTGGTGCTGATCACCGGCGGCGCCGGCGCGATCGGTGCAGCGACGGCAAAACTGTTCGCCGCCAATGGCGCGCACGCCGTCGTCGTCGATCTCGATGCGGCCAGGGCGGCCGAGGCGGCAAAGGCAGCCGGCAACAATTCCATCGGCGTCGGCGCCGACATCACCAACCCGGCCGAGATGCGCGCCGCCTTTGACAAAGCTGTCGCTGTCTATGGCGGCGTCGACATTCTGGTCTCCAACGCCGGTGCCGCCTGGGAAGGCCGCATCGGCGAGCTCGACGACGCGCTGCTGCGCAAGAGTTTCGAGCTCAACTTCTTCGCCCACCAGTCGGCGGCGCAGAACGCGGTGCGCATCATGCTGGAACAGGGCACCGGCGGTGTGTTGTTGTTCAACACATCCAAGCAGGCGGTCAACCCGGGTCCGAAATTCGGCGCCTATGGTGTGCCGAAGGCGGCGACGCTGTTCCTGTCCCGGCAATATGCGCTCGACTACGGCGCGCACGGCATTCGCTCCAATGCGGTCAACGCCGACCGCATCCGCTCCGGCCTGTTGACCGACGCGATGATCGCCAGCCGTTCCGGCGCGCGCGGCGTGTCGGAGAAGGAATACATGTCGGGCAATCTGCTCGGACAGGAGGTGACGGCAGAAGACGTGGCGCAGGCCTTCCTGCATCACGCGCTGGCCGAGCGCACCACCGCCGATGTGACCACGGTCGACGGCGGCAACATCGCCGCGGCGCTACGCTGAGGATATAAAGACGTGCCCTTGGGCGGTCCGTCGTTTCACGAAAATGACGAACCGCTCCATCTCTTGGTCTTGGCGCGGTTCCAGACGGAAAATCGTTTCAACACTTTGTGCTGAAAAACTGCTTCAACCGGTCAAAATCCCACTCCAATCGTTCGCTTATTGCTCCACCAGTTTCAGGGAGCGCCTTGTGTTTCGCATGCGCGCTCCAACCCTGATCCTTGGTGGAGTTTGTCTATGGCAGCGAAAAGACTTCGTATCGGCGTGCTGTTCGGCGGGCGCTCCGCCGAGCATGAGGTTTCGCTGCTTTCGGCGACCAATGTCATGGCCGCGCTGGATCCGGCAAAATACGACGCCGTTCCGATCTTCGTCACCCGCGAGGCGCAATGGCAGCTGAGCCACTTCAAGGACGGCGCGCTGGCGACACCGTCTGATGGGACGCAGCTTTGCCTGGCTAGTGCCGGGTGGTCATGGCCGGATGCTGGCGATCCCCGCCAAGAGCTTCGTGCTTGCTGGGTCGTGCCTGTTTTTCGGCGAGTGCGCGTTTCATGAGCGCCTTCCCCCACTCCGTCGCCGCTTCGCGGCGCCACCTCTCCCCCTCCGGAGGGAGAGGAAGGGCGCCAGCTGGAATAAGGTCGCGCCTTTCCTCTCCCCCGTCGATCGGGGGAGAGGTGGAGAGGCGAGAGAGGGGGGGTGGGGGGGGGCCGCGGCGCCACTTAGCGTGGGGGTTTGGCCGAACTGCCGGGAGGGGGCGCGGGGG
>NZ_JAMYOJ010000020.1:0-122237 GCF_040319795.1 Mesorhizobium sp. M0862 | reverse complement strand
GACGACCTGCGCGAGCACAAGAAGCTCGCTCTGCGCCAAGCCGCATGACCAGCATCATGGCCGCCCCATTTTGCAGAACTTGACGCACACAACCGCGAAGGGCCGGTGCATGTGTCCTCTGGCGAGACGTGAAACGGACTGCATCCGCAGTAATGGCCAGTCTGTCGCCAGACTAGCTGCGAGGTCACCGCTCATGCTACTTTGGGGCCTTCTCGTTGATGTGGGAAGAGGCAGGCCTTGCTTGGCGACGTATTCATCAACTACCGACGGCAGACCGATTCCGGCGTGGCGGGCCGCGTCTACGATAATCTGAACCGCGCGCTTCCTGATGCATCCATCTTCATGGACGTCGACAAGCTCAACCCCGGCGATGACTTTGAGGTGGCGCTTGCCCGCAGTTTGGCCAGCTGCAAAATCATGCTGGCGATCGTGGGGCCGCAGTGGGCCGCGCTTACCGATGAGCAGGGCCAGGTTCGGCTGGAGTCCCCCGACGACTTCGTGCGCAAGGAGATCCGTACGGCACTCCAGGCTGGGGTGCGCGTCATCCCCGTGCTCGTCAACGGCGCCAGCATGCCAAAGAAAAGCGCCTTGCCACCCGATCTGCAGGACTTGGCCAAGCGTCAAGCCATGGAGGTCCGCCACGAGCGCTTCAACGACGATATGGCGGCGATTGCGTCGGCGATAGCGAGCCAGCGGCGCGGCGGCCGAGGCTCTGGCTGCTGTACGGGCTGGTCGCGATGATCGCGCTCGGCATCGGCGGGACAACGGTGGCGTTGTGGCCGAGGCCCTCCCCTTTGCCGTCGCCTATCGAGCCCGCAGCGATCGAGGCCAAAGGGTGCAAGGAAGGATTCGTCTGGCGATCGGCGATCTTCGGCGACAGCGTGTGCGTGAGTCCTGCCGACTACGGCGAGGTGCAGGCGCAGAATGCCAATGCCCGCAACAATCGTTCGCCGACCGGCGGACCTTACGGCGACAGCACCTGCCGCGACGGCTACGTCTGGCGTGAAGCGTTCGAGAGCGACTTGGTCTGCGTCACCCCTTTCGAACGCGACAAGGCCAGGAAGCAGAATGCCGACAACGCATACAACCGGATATGAGACCGTAACTCCGGGCAAGCACCGATTTATCAAGAAATTGAGTGGTGGGCGATGACGGGCTCGAACCGCCGACATCTTCGGTGTAAACGAAGCGCTCTACCAACTGAGCTAATCGCCCGCTCCGGCCGGACCTTTAAGCGGTCGGAACCGGCTTCGCAAGGCCAAATGAACAGCCGCGAGCTTAGCCGCACAGTGGTTTTCGCAGGCAAAGTGCCGCCCGTCAAAAAACCTTCTCCTGTTTGCGTTTATGCTGTCCAGCTGCGCTTGACACCCGGTGGCGAACCCCTTATCCACCGCCCCAACGACGAACACGGCTGACACGTGCTCGTCCAATGCGCGGGTGTAGCTCAGTTGGTTAGAGTGCCGGCCTGTCACGCCGGAGGTCGCGGGTTCGAGCCCCGTCACTCGCGCCATTAATTTCAAGGGGTTAGCTACCGCCCCTTGAAAAGTTTCAACTCTCATTCTGCGGAGAGTTTCAACTTTCTGTATTCGTTCCGTTCCAGGCCAAGCAGCTTTCTGCCCTTGCGGCGGCTGGCATCGGCTGAGCGGACGGCGGCCAGATTGACCGGCATATAGGTCTTCTGCAGCCCCTTGTTCCCGTCGATCGAATTGCCCATCTTGGCCGAGATTGCCTCGACCGACGCGCCTCCGGCATTCGCCTCGACCGCGCCGGAACGCCGCATGTCCATCAGCCGCCGCTTCTCCGATGTCCCGAACACCAGCGTGCGCAGATCGGCAAAGTCGTCGACCAGAGAATCCTTCGTGTAAGGCACGCCGGCGCGCGGCCGGCCGCCCTTCGGGCCCGGCGCGAAACCGCGCGAGCGAAAGATCGGCGCATCGTCAAGCAGGGTGACGCCTAGTGATTCGACATAGGCCAGCACCAGGCGCTGCGTGCGTGACGACAGCGTGCCGACAGCCGCCTCGCCACTCTTGCTGCGTGCAATCAGAAAACCCCATTCCTGTGCTGTCTGCATTGCCTGCGCCGGTGTGAGCGTGCGCACGTCGACGGGTGAGAAGCTCGTGTCCCACGCAACGGCGATGATGCAGGCCAGTCCGCGGTAGCCGGCGCGCCAGGCGCCCTTGACCATGCGCACCGCCTCGCCTGCCGTCCAGGTCTGGTGGCGCGGTGGTGGCGTCTGGCGGCGGATCGCCTGCGATGGGTCGGAGCCGGGCGGGCATAGCTTCATGCCGGCCATGACATTATAGAGCGAACGCCACGTCTTTACGGCACGGTAGGCGATGTCGACACCTTTGACCCGCAGCAGACGGCCATACCAGTCGTCGAGCAGCTCGAGGGTGATGTCGGCTGGCGGCAGGTCGGCGAAGTACGGCTCGATGAAGGTCCAGCCGCGCTCCCGATCCTCGCGGGTGCGCGGTGGCTTGCGCGTCCATGCATCCATGCGGCGATAGCGTGCAAAGGCGTCTCCGATGGAATCCTTTGGCCATACATGCAGGCGCGACGGCTCCCTGCCCTTGCGGAGTTCCTGCCAGCGGTCTTCCCACTCCCGGGCTATCGTCCAAGCCTCAGGCCCGTCGATTCCACAGGAAATGCATCTGAAGCCAGCTTCGACCATCTTCGGCGTCGGCAGCCAGTAGCCGTATTTGCCCTTACGGATGACGTAGTGCTTCAATTTGATCTTACCCAAGGATCGCCAGCCTCGCTCTTGCAATGTCAATGCTAGACTGCGCGCCGGATCCTGATCCTGCAAGACCCGAGCGTTAATCGAGCCAGGCGTCGATCGCAACCATGTCGTAGTTGCCGGTGATTGGGCAGGCCTTGGGAAAGCCTTGATCCTGCAACGCGGGCAGAAATTCCATGAATTCCCGCAGCGTCAGGTGGAGATGACGCGCCGCCTTGATCGCCGGCACCAGCCGTGGTTGTACCGGGAAGCGGATAGATGACGGTTGTAATGTGTGGGTTTGGCTCATGGCACCAAAACTCTATCCACCGTCCATCGGGCAGCGGATGGGCGCCTTGTCGTTGGGCGGGTGTGAATCTCGCCCGTGTAAGCACCTCCGCCGCATAGCATGAGATTTTCCTACTCCATGATCTCGTTATTCCTGCATCGAGGGGGAATGAGGCTTAGAATAGCGGCCTTTCTCCCCCATGCCTATTCATCGAATCCTTAATCGCAGAATCGGCAGCCACAGAGCGAGAATACTTGTAATCGGCGGCTTCGAAGCCGCTACGCCCGGCCAACCCAGCATCGCCATGACAGCGTCTGGCTTGTGCGTAGTCAGAATCGCACCCTGTGCTCTGGCGAAATCACCAGCCTTCAAACGGCACCCTCGTTTGGGGCGGCGGCCCGGCGTCTCGCCTGCGGCGTCGCCATGCTGACGCTCCTTCGGCGCCGGTTAGCTGATTTCACGGTCACGAACTTGCTTCGGCAACGAAATGGACACCGCGCCGAAGCGGGAGTTCGAAGCTCTAAGCGCCATACAGCGGGCTCGTGATGCCGACGATTGCGACATCACCGAATTTGCCGTTCCTCTCCGACCCGCCCGCCCGATCGACACCCAAGCACACTGCCTTGTGACGTCACCTCAGGGCATACCTTGATCTTTTCAGCGATTACCCGTCGGCCAAGGCATCTGTTTTGAAATTCGCTTGATGGCGTCCCTGCCCTTGCCGTTCGACTCCGTCCAGTCCTTGTCTGTCAATTTGTTGCGACGAGAGCTAGTCCCCCTGTCGTGCTGGTCGGTCTCGTCTCATGTCGTGGCTCTGCAAAAACCGTAGCAGCATGTTCGCAACCTGTTCACCCATGTTGATTTCACGAGTTTCCGACTGTCGGCATATAAGAGGGAGAGGTCCGATGGATTTCATGTTGATGGTGAACATTGCCGGCGGCATCCTTCTGGCCATCGCAATCCCCTCGGTGTGTCTCGTCGGATGGCTGTTTTACCGTTCGGGATCGGGACAATTGAGAGGCGAAAGCTGTGACAATGAAAAGCCCGCCACCGTGAGCCAGACCAGAAAACTCGTATTTTAGCACCGACGAAACAAAGCTCGCTATTCTGCGTTGAGGCTCGTCGAACAACGGAGCTTCACGAATGGATCCGGCAACTGCAGCTGTGATGATTTTGCTTTCTTGCAGTCCCGCCCAGGGAGTCTGCAAGCCACTCGATACATCACCGGCCATGTTCGGATCCCTTGACACATGCCAGTTGGCGTTAGCCGTGAGGCTCGAGGGCGCTCCCAACGGGGAGATCGTCGGGCGATGCAGTTCGATCGACCCCTCCGCTACAGGTTCCGTTCCAGCCGGGTATAGCACGATTGTCGTCACGCGGGGCACAGGGGCGGGTGCGGTGAGCAGTCGCTACATCGTGCCGCACAAAAACTGAAGCCAGTCCACCGTGAGGCAGCGGGCTATTCATTCTCGACCGGACAATTATAGGCCTTGCCCTCCCTCTATGAAGCCATAATCGGCATCGTTGGCTTCGCGCTCGTCGTCCGCTTCGCCATCGTCGTCGCCTTTCCTGTCATTGGTCCCGGTGACTTCGATGCCACTGGCCAGACAGGGTTCGAGATCCGGGTCGGGCTCTACGAAGTCGAGCAGCTACATCAGGCGTTCTTCATCATCGATCGAGCGACGGACCGCCATGTCCGAAAGGCAGAGGTTCGTGGCTGGATAGCGAAGAATCGCACACGGCTTTCCCTCATTCGCATGGTTCGCAGAGATTAGCATGATCGCCTACTCTCATCTCGTCCGGCGTCGTCTGCCTCAAAGCAGCGCCGGTAAGGCTCGGCGCCCTTCTTGGTTTCTCCCCGTATGTCAAAAGGAGGTCGCCGGGCCTTACCAGGCCCCGCTGCTCATCGCTTGCGGGGTGTCCTGATGGCTGAGCTTGGCCCGTGGCCTAACGGCCAGAACCAAACGTTCCGAAAAGCTTTCCCAGGCTGGCGGCAGCCGAAGGGCTGCACAAGAGGGATCGTCAGACCGCTCCTGGCGCACCACAGCGACACCACCAAGCTGTAAGTCAGGTCCATCGGCGCTGCTGATGAGTGCCCTCAGATGGATTGCGTTTGCCACGAAAAAGGAATCGTACCGGCCCGTTCTCAGCACGTCAGCCGGAACGGGCCATGGGCAGAAGCAGCCGACTAGCTAAAATCGCAAGACGACCGAAGGACCACGTCGGCGATAGCACCGGACCCGACGGCGCCCGTGTCGCCAGTAACTACGGCAGACTCTTCTCCAGCCCCGCCGGCGGCGGCGCCGGTGGTAGTAATCTGGGTCGTAGTCTGGGTCGTAATCTTGGTCGTAGTAGCGCCGATGGTTGACCGGCTCCACTTCCGCGTGAGTACCTTCGTTGTCGAAGGCGTCTGGCGCGTCGAGTTCTTCGAGAATGCCGCTTTTGGCCGCTGGAACACCGGCCAATGCGTTGATAGGCCGGACCGCGCTTGCAAAGGCTGCTGCCCCTGCAACGCCAAACATCGCTGTCAAAAAGGATCGCCGATCCATAGTAAACCTCCCAACTTACATGAGCTGAACGAAGCGCCCCGCCTGCTGAAGGAGCAGGCCCAGCGCACGGTAAAATAGAGGATTCGCCAGCCGCTCAAGCAACTCGCGAATCCTATCAGCGCAGGAAGGGACCTGGCTGCGCCGATCCAAGACATGTCAGCTAAGGACGACCGCCATTACCAGAAAGGTAACGGCTGTTGCAAAAATCGGTGCGAGCAACCATCGCGCCTGGCCAACACTTTGATCCATTTGTTCTCTCCCGTTGTGGAGAACCAACAACCTGAAGCCCTAATCCGTTCCGCCTAGTCCAAAGGTAAGACCATTGCGTTGTACGGTCGGACTTTAGACCAATCGGATTAGACAAAGGTGCGTAGGCGGGAACGTTTACCCCGGTTCAAAGTTGGTTGCCGGGCAGTGCGGGACGATGATCGTCGTGTGCCGGTCCTTGCAGGAGAGAAGATATGAAGATGCACTTTGTGAACACCGCCGCAGCCATGTTGCTCTTGGCGGGGATCGGCTCCGCCGCCGCTGACGACATTATCATCCAGCCGGAACAGGACACGGTCATCCGTGAGTATGTCAAGAAGCAGCCCTTGGCTTCGGTGAACCTTCCCGGCGTGGAATTGAACGTCGGGACAGCTCTGCCGGAAACTGTGGAGATCCACGAGGTCCCGAACGTCAAATACCGTTACGTGGTGGTCGACAACCGCACGGTCCTGGTCGATCCGGGCACCCGCAAGATCGTGAAAGTTTACGACTGAGATTTCGAACGAACCCACGCTCGCCACCCTTGGGTGGCGAGTGTGTGCATTCAAACGCTACTCAGCCGGACAAATTCAAATTGCCACTCAGCTGGACAATGAACATGACGAACCCTGAACTCGAGAGGACGCAAGCCCTGGTTGCCCGCTTGGCTGATCTCCAAGCAAGAATGCAGGCAGCACGTCTTGTTGGAGCCGAGGTAACAACCGTCCGAAAGGTTGCAGCCATAATCGATGACGGCTTGCGACAGGCCGGCCTCACACCGTTAGAAATCGCAGAAGGTCAAGAGGAACAGTTTAGCGATACTAAATGTTCGACTGGCTATGGACAGCCGAACCCTACTCTCAGCAGATCAAGTCAGAGCAGCACGAGCCCTATTGAACTGGCCGCGTGTGCGACTTGCCGCCAAGGCCAATCTTAGCGAGATGGTGATCAGCGCTTTTGAGAACGGATACAGGAAACCGCGTCCCCACAACATCGCCGCCATCCGCAAAGCGTTTGAGGATGCCGGAATCGTTTTCACCGTCCAAGGCACTCCATCGTTAACCCGCTCAGAAGGTGATAGCGGACTAGCCGCCGATAATAGACGGTGGCGCGGCCGGGAGAAAAAAGGATAAAGGGGGAAAAGCCCGTGTACCCTCTGCACCCGATCTCTAAAGCGGCCGCTAACCACCCATTATGTCGCTCTACGGGATTGCTTTGGCGGACTGGCCACGTCACTTCCGCCATACCCAATGCAAAGCGATCCCGGCAGAGCTTGGTTACTGCTTCTGCACACGCGGCAGAAAAAGATGGACGCTTGTTCCTTCACCAGCTTCGCTCTCGATCCGAATGTGCCCGCCGGATTGTTGGACGAAGCCATAAACCTGGCTAAGTCCAAGTCCAGTCCCGCGTCCATCGGGTTTGGTGGTGAAGAACGGCTCGAAGACCTGCGCCAGAATCTCCTTGTTCATGCCGCAACCGGCATCGCGCACGGTCATACGAACGCACGAACCCGCCAGTGAATGCACGTCGTCGATGTCGTCAGGGACATCGCTAGTCTCGATTGTGAGCGTTCCCACGCCGGCCATGGCGTCCTTGGCGTTCATCGAGATTGAGCATGGCGACATCGAGCTGGTTGGGGTCGACCAGAACAGGGCCAAGCGCCGCTTCCAAGTTGCGTTCAATTTTGATTGCACTCCCGAGCGTTCGTTCCAGCAGCATCGAAAGCTGTTCGATCCGTCCGTTCAGATCAATGCCTTCGGGCGTAAGCGACTGGCGCCGAGAAAACGCAAGCAATTGCTGCGTAAGTGCCCCGCCGTTCTGTGTTCGTTTGAGCAGTTCGTCGATCAGGATGGCTGATTTCGGATCGCCGGGATTTTCGGCGAGTTGCTTTTGCAGGAGCCGCAGGCCCGAGTCGAACGCTGCTATCAGATTGTTGATATCGTGAACTATGCCGGCTGCGAGGCGGCCAATTGCTCCGAGCTTCTGGGATTGACGTCGACGTTCCTCCTGCGCACGCTGCGAGGAAACGTTCCGAAGGCTGGCAAGGAGAGCAGGTGTCCCGTCCCAGTTAACCTCCACGACCCAGACGGCCATACGGATAGTCAACGCCCGTGTGGGCCGGTAAGCATTCGAATGCACTCTGCGCGCAAGTGAACCCCTTGCGCTAACGCTTCGACGCGCCATCAAAGCATTGACCGCGCGGTAAAAGGAGCGTGCACCAAGTGAGGCCGGTTTCGTTTGGGGCCTGCGTTTGGCCTGGGGCAAGGCGGCCCCGCCTGCCGCATCAAAAAGAAGCAAGCCAGACAGGCTTGGTATCAACCTGCTGATCATTTCCGCCGCGCCACCATGGCAAAACATGTTTGGGGGGCGATCGCACCGCTGATGGTCAGCGAAGGCCAACAAGTGGTCCGGCTACCCTTGGAGCCAATCCGCATTTCTGGCGATTTTCCCCTGGAGCAATCAGTGCATTGACATGAACTCGGCCGTTTTATTGGTCCTTGCTGAGTGCAGGTAATCGTGCCGGAACTCAGCAAGAAAGGCCAGTCCTTCCCAATCATGGATGGTCAATTGGCCATTCACAAGTGATGTAAGGCGCTTCTCCCGAAGAGACTTGAGCGTGCGGTTGATGTGGACTGCCGACAGCCCTGTCGCCTCGCCAAGGTCAGCTTGAGTCACAGCAAAAGCGCAGGTTTGATCGGACGCGAGTCCGGCGTCTTCCATACGTAGCATGATTTCACAGAGAAGGTGGGCCACTCGGCCAAGCGCTTGGCGCTTCCCGACATTGACCACCCATTCGCGGAAAATCGATGCATCAACCAGTGTCGTTCGCCAAAGATTTGCCGCCAGCCTGGGGTGGCGTTCGCAGAGCAGCCGTATAGCCGAGTGATCTATGAAGCCAACACTGCAAGCGCTCACCGTTCGAACGTCGCTATCCAACAGATCGAGGTGCAGGCTCAACAGATCGGGCATGTCGCCAGGCACATGATAAGCAGTGACCTGACGCTTCCCGTCTCCTGTTACCTTCGAGGTGCTGGCTAAGCCAGCCAGGACCATTATGCACCGGGACGGCTGGTCGCCTTCGCGAACCAAGTTCTGGTTTGCGCCAATCGCAACGATCCTTATTCTTACCGCGTCGAGAGCTTGACGCTCACCTGACGTGAGGGTGAAGGCACGATGGAACTTGGCGGTTAATGGGCTTTGATAAAGCATGTCGGCTCTCCGTTTGGGCGGGAGCGCTATGGTCTCTCAGTCACCCGCGGCCAGCAGAACGCGAATGATGCCCGACCTTATATCATAAACACCGGACCGACTTAACCTGTGATAAGTCTGGCACTGCTTCGGATGGTCCTTTCCTCCATCGGCAAACACAGGCTCAACAGGATTACGAGGGAAGCGGCCCATCATCGGGCCTCGAGTTGCGCAGCTGCGGCAGCAGCTATAATAGATCGTTCTCAAATTCGAGGACTCACACCATGACCGACGCCCCCGACCACGCCCCTGAACTGGTAGAACTCACGGCGGATGTGGTATCGGCGTACGTCAGCAACAATCCCGTGCCGGTCGCGGGTTTGGCGGACCTGATAGCCTCAGTGCACGCGTCGCTGTCTGGGATTGGCCATCGCGTGGCTGCCGCGACCGAAGAACCAGTGCCTGCGGTAAATCCGAAGAAGTCAGTATTTCCCGATTACATCATCTGTCTTGAAGATGGTAAGCGGTTCAAAACCCTTCGGCGACATCTGCGCGTGGATTTCGGTCTCACTCCTGACGCGTATCGAACAAAGTGGAACTTGCCATCCACTTATCCGATGGTCGCTCCCAACTATGCGGCCTCACGGTCTGCCATGGCGAAGTCGATCGGTCTGGGTAGGAAGGCACCGCAGCCCACGGCAACTGTAACGGGCAAGGCAAGGCCGGCGGCTAAGGCTAAAGCGTAGCTTCCGCGATCACACCATTACCACTGCGGCACCAATCGACGATGTATGCATCGCGGCGGACCTGTCCGCTCTTGGCCGGTGCCCACCCAGGTTCCCCAACCCATGGCGCCGGCCATTTGTGGCCCACACCTCAGTTTCGTATTGCTGCCCAAACTCTTCTTGTTGAAGACCGCTTACGACGTTACAATCCCGTTTGGCCTGATTGCTGGGAGGCAACGCCCTGGCTGATATAATTCCAATTCGCAAAGCACGCCCTTGTGTCGAAGTTGGCGAAGCCTGTGGCGAGTGGTTTGTTCGCGTGGTCGAGGAAGACCAGGAACTCACCCGATCATTCAAGCTCGAATCCTATGCTTTGGCCTTTGCAGAAGGCCAAAGGTCGCGTCTGCATCTCAACACGTTTTCCCGGCTGTAGAGTAGCGCGATGCAGATGTCCGCAGGGTTACTGGCGAATTTGGGCGATAGCATCGAAGCCATTGCCGCCCACATTGCGACCATGGAAACGCGACAACTGCACCAATTGCTCAAGTCGTTGCCATCGAGATCGGAAATCGCCAGCGCGGAAATGGTGATGGGCACCCTGGTCTATCGCGAGATTGAACTGCGCCGCCGGCGGGGGACGGGCGGCAACGTGTTGCCCTTTCCGGGTCTCGTGACTCCACCTATTCAGCAGTAGATAGCGGCGCCGGACCTGTAAAGGCCGCCGCAATTAAGCAACGGGCCTGATGGCGGGGTAGCGTCTTGATGCCAAGAAACCCCGCCGCGCGCGCAACAGCGGGTTTTCGTAGTCACGGCTACATCCGAGGAATCGACCGCTTAAGGCAGAATTGCTTGGTTGTCGTCGCGTTTCCATACCATTAGATCAACTGTGCCAGATGAAGACGTAAAAAAACCCGTTGCCAATTACGGCAACGGGCTTGAGCTACCGGGTAGGGTCAGGAAGGCAATATGTAGACCCAACAACACGATGCGCCACGCCTCATGATCGAGGTCTTAACCGAACCGCGACAATTCTAATCATCTTGTCGACGTGTGAATAACTTTGCTGACTCCAGATCATCGGCAGGGAAGACGTGATTTGACCTTGGCGGAACAGCCGCTCACGATGAGACGGCTTGGGAAGGCGCGAGATGCAAGTATGCAAAGACATGATTGTGGTGCCGCCGATCGGCGCACAGTTCGAGACGCCTGAATTCCTCGCCGAGATCAGCGCCCTGCTTGATGAGGCCTATCCCGACTACGATTTCACGATCACCACCATAAGCAAGTTTCGGGATGACAGCTTCGTGTTGATCCCGCTGCTCGGCAGCGTCGGTGGTGAAGGCTCCGTTTTAGCGGCTTACCCGGATATGACGGCAATGCAGGAGATGGGCAATCTCCTGTTCAAGCACATCATCGGCCATCACCATCGCGACATTAGGTGCCGCACGTGGCCCCAATCCGTTCCCGGACCTCCGTCTCACATCTGCCCTGGCGGCTAATCCTTTAGCGCATCCGCGCCGCTATCGTCGTCGCGATGACGTTGACGAAGGCGCTTCAGCAGATCGCGTGAGGCTTGGATCGCCCTGCGCGATTGATCCATGTTCTGGCGAAACGTGGCGCGTTCCTCCATGGACTTCTGCCACTTCAGCAAGGTGGCCGTAGTCGCAGTGGCCGCTTGAGCGATATCTATGGGCGTTGCAACCATCGCATCCTCCCAAAAAGGCAATGGTAAACGCAATCTTTATAGGCCCAACGAAACCCATTCTTCAATCAAAAACGAACATACGGCACATGGCAAAATGGCTATTCGTCGGGCCGCTCGACGGCGGCTTCGTCGACCTCGGCTTCCATCTCGTCGTTGACGGTCTTGGTCTATCCAAAACCAGCCATCGGCACACCGTCAAAACCCTGCAGCCACCCGTCGGCATGTTCCTGCCAGTAATGGCACCTCACGCTCCTTGCCATCCTTGCACGCTTGGGCGCCGTACATCCAGGCGTAGGTGGCGCGCTCCTGATCTTTCTTAGGCACGGCGATTTGTGTCATCCTCAGCGAACGCCGGCTTGCCCGCTTCACGCTCGACGCCGAGCAGATCGAACTCGTCGTTCGCAAAGCACTTGGCCTTCAGCCAGTTGGTCGACGGTATTTGCTGTCCTTGCGCTTCGACACCTTGCATTCAAGTCCGGCCTTGTCGAGCAAGTGAAAGATGGTCTTGGCTTCCCCCCGGCAGAGGCTCGCTGAACTGAATACGCCCGCCGGGCGCGATATAGCGCGGCCTCGGTCAGTCAGCCAAGCGGCATCGCGGTGCACGATAGCACCGAGAATCGCCGCGTACACGCTGCCGACCTCCTCTGCGCAGGATATGCCCAGCTTGTCCGCGCGGTCTTCCATCGCTTGCTCGGCCAGGTCGCTGATGCCAAGCGCGATTGTCTGCTGCGGATGGAAGGACGCTGACTGTAAAAGCCCGCCCAACCTTTCGGCGGGCGGGCTTCCACTGTCGGAACTGGAGAGTGTCATGTCGACAGCCCCGACAGGTCGGAAAGGGGTCGCTGGTTAGCGGCGCGAGATCAGCAGGCAGAACCGGCGCAGGTCACGATCATAGGTGTCTTCGTTGCTAAGCACTTCGACGCAGCGCTTCTTCATCCGAGTGACCTGGGCGTTCGACATATCGCCGACAACGCTAGCCAGATTCGGGTTGCTCGAAGCGGTCGGGTTGCTGGGGTTGGCGGCTGGATTGGTTCCAACGCCGACATTTACGTCGGTACCAACCCCGGTGACGACACCGACATTGGCGCTGCCGGTTCCGATGGAAGCAGTCGCTCCGCCAGTGTCGCCGACGGAGGCTGCGGCATTTGCCCCAGAACCGCCTAGGGACACGCTAGCCGTAGCGCCGCTGTTGCCGCCCACATTAGCGCTGGCGCCTCCGCTGCCGACGGATACCCCGCCGACGCCTCCGACACTAATTCCAGCTGCTGTCGCTGGCATGCAAAGAATTGCGAGAACAGATCCGGCAGTCAGACTGCCCATAAGAATTTCAAAAATTCTTGCCATAGTACGCCTCCTTGTTGCCCTTCAAAGGATGGGACATTTTTGGGCATTTACGGACCCGATAGTGACGCACTAAAGTTTAAAAACAAGCTAACGGCCCGCGAAAGATGCGTCTTGGGTCATTACTTGGTAATTAGCAAGAGTCAGATATAATAAAATTTTACTTTGACTCGGACGTGATTCCTCTACTTGTCATTCAATATCCTTGCCTAAGCACCCCATCGTCAATAATATTGTGCGGTGCAACAAGATTCAGAGATGGACCATGCGACGTCAGTAAGCGGCTAATACCGCCGATCTGACATACAATGCTATATTAGCTCCTCTTGACGAACCCGACCGGCGGGCCGAATCAGAATCCCGTCAGCGCAACCCTGCAAAATCGCACTGGTCTGCCTGAAGCATCGCGACGATGGCCGACGATTTCTTTAGGAGATTTGAATGTCGCACAACGTGCTGCCCACCAAGCCGACGGCCGCGCTGAGCTCCGCGCAGTCACCGGTCTTGGCTACGGCCGGATCTATGATCAAAGCCCTGAGCCGGAGCCATCCGGGGTCCACGCCTGCCGCCCCGTATTTATTGTCACCAAAAGGGGAACAACGGCAGCTCGGCCGTGTTGGGCCAGTTAAGCAATATTGCAGGAGCACAACATGCATTTCGTCAAAGCGCTTTTAGCTGCGATCGCCATCGGTCTCATCAGCCCGGGGGCAATGGCTCAGACCGCGACGACGTCCCCGCAGGAATTTGTCAAAGCAGCTGCGAGCTCAGATATGTTCGAGATCCAGTCGAGTGAATTGGCACTGCGGAAATCGAAGACATCACGAGTGAAGGAATTCGCTCGCATGATGATCAAGGACCACACGACCTCTTCCAAGCGGCTCATTGCGGGGCAAAGAAGGACGACGTCGCAGTGGCGCCGGAGATGACAAGCAAGCATGCTGCCCAATTGGAAGCGTTGAGCAACGACAGCAGCGGGGCGTTCGATAACGCCTATATCGACGCCCAGGTGGCAGCGCACCAGGAAGCCCTGACGCTGATGACCTCCTATGCAGAAAACGGTCAGGCAAAACATCTGGCGGCCCATGCGAAAAAGACCGCGCCGGTCATCCGGCAGCATTTCAAACTTGCCCAGCAACTGAGCAAGAGCGGTTCTCAGTGCTGAGTGGATCTGGCCACGACGTTGGTTCTTCGCGGCGATGTGGAGTCTGTGGCCAACACTGCCTCCGCCCTCAGGGACGCTGCAACCTTTAAGCGGTGGTCGATGCAGGAACTCTAAAGGTACGTCGCTCAGGTAGTCCGGCGTGCAAGCACCAGCGTCGTCGAAGTTGCCAAACGAACAGGAGACCTGACATGCCAAAGCAAAACGAGACCTCGCATTCGAGACGAAGTGACTTCGCCAATGATGAACCCATTCGCCCGGAGGATGCCGCCGTGTTGGACAGCCCCGTGGGCCACGAAGACAGGCACGGCGCGGAGCCAGGTTTCGTGGGAGCCGACGATGTCGACCAGTCGATCGGCGCAAGGCCCCGCAGCGAAATTACCGGTCGTCATGATGAAGGGGCAGGCGCCAATGAGACGATGGACGGCTTAAGCGAAACCGAGGAACTGACCCGCAGCTACGCCGAGGACATACCAAACGGTGACAATGATGAGGACGAAGAAGACATCCCTGTCTTCGAAAGAGGCCGAAGCAACACCGACCTCTGAGCGGCGCCAAGTTTGAACCCACGGTGAGGAACATGACAATGAGCACATTCGGACTTCGGATTGTGTCTTTGGGGCTCCGGGCTTTTTTGGGGCTGGGGGCCTCGCTGATTTTGGGCGCCCAGGCATCTGCGCAGACAAGTCAGCCGGCTCAACAATCCGGCGACTCATCGCAAACAGGCAAGCACGATCGTCTGCCGGCGCAAGGATCGTCGCCGACCGCCAAGGATGATGTCGGCGTTGACGTCTCGCTCGGCCGGCCGGAGGTGAAGCAACAGGTTGCAAGACATCTAGGAGTGGCTGAGACCGAGTTACCACTGGCGGTGCATGTGCCGATCGCGCTCGCTTCGCAAGTCTGCGGGCAAGAGGTATTTACCGCCCACGACAATGTAAACCGAAGCTGCACCGCGACGAAGTTCATTCCGGAAATCGCCGAGGCGGCACGCAACCATCCACAAACCTCCGCGGTACCGGAGCAGTAGCATCGAAATGTCCGAACCCGGCGCGACGGTCGCGCCATGCTTACCCTAGGATAGCGCTCCAACCCGGCGTAAATCAGCCCCACCGCCGTCTGTTGGCGGCATGCATGATGGCGTTCGCCGCCGTCTCTTAACCAATGTGAATGCTGTCGCTCCGCAGCCACGCTACGAGATCCTGTCCGAAGCGGAGGCAGGCAGATGCCACTGGAGTGCCTGATCGATCAATATGTGAGCAGCCGCAAGCGGCGGGGTCTTTTGTCGACACGGCATGCTCTCGAGGCGTTGAAAGAGGCCCTTCCGGCGCTGTCGATCGGCGAAAGCCATCTTGTCAATATGATCGCCGAGCGAGCGCTCGCCTTTGGCCTCGCCATCCACTTCGATCATTCCGGCGAGAATGCCGGGTAAGACATCCACGAGAGCGTCTGCTGATGCCACAGGACGAGGAACTCGGTGTCGCGTAGTTCCATCTTCATTGCCTGGCGGTCGGGCAAATCATTCCGAGGCTGCTCCCGTCCGTGTTCTGGGCGGGTGGTGAAGGTCGCCGACGCGATGCCACGGCGTGCGCCGACCTCACCCCGGCATTCGACAACCCTCCAGCTTTGGCCAGTTGGAGCTTTCGTCTACTTGCAGCAGCCCTAGCGAGGCTCGATCAGCCTCCGCGTTCGGCGGTTTCGGAAGTTTTGCTCCAGCGGGCGGTTCGGGCCGACGAATTGAGGTTGAAGGAGAAGATGATGACGGACAACAAAAGCGAGCGTGATTTTGGCGACAGGAACCGGGTCTCGTCCAACGAACGCAACGAACACTTCCATTTTGCCCAGCAGAACGGCATAACGCCTGAGCAGGCGATGGAGTTCATCATAGCCGCCGGGAATGACCGCGCCTCGTTGCGGCTGCGAAGGAATTGAAGTCAGTTTCCCGGGGCGGCTCGCTTACGGCATGTCGCTATCGAGGAGGACCTTGAGCCGTGGTGAGAATTTGAGTGTATCGTCATGCTGACGCACACGCGGGCAGGTCGAGCGTGAAAGTGACAATTGTACCCTGCCCAACATGCGGCAAGCACTGGAGGTTCGAGGCTGCGCAGATCTCCTATCGTGACCCCGAACCATAATCCACTCCAACCCGAGTCCTGGACGCACGGCGTAGCAACGAGCCTACTTCCTGCCGTCGTTCAACAATAATCCCGCGCCGCAGTCAGCCACGAGATCACCGTCGTCTGCCGGACGCGTGTCGGCTTCCAAACTGACAAACGCACCGCCTTTGTAGCGACGCTTTCCAGCCACGATCACCTGCGCAGCTTTGCCGCGCTCGCTGCGCACCAATAATTTCCATCTCCTTCCCTCAAACTGATCTTGCGCAGGCGGTCGTTTTGCCGCTGGCAGGCGCTGTCCTTCCGCTTCGATCGCGGTAGCGCCCAGTATCAACGCTGGCGGATCAAACCGCACAATCAGCACCTCAAAGCTGATCAGCAGAAGCAGCAGTGAATCAGGATCTTGTCGATCAGGGTCCAAAGGGGCCGAGCACATATGTCTGGGCACGGTGACCGTGGCATAGCCGGCGCTGCAATGACGGCGTCGGCGCCCGGAGCCGGAAAGCCCAACTAAGAAAATCGTCGGCGGTGCCGATCTCGAAGAAATTCTAGCCCGGCACGGTGAACAGGCTGGGGGCCGCATCGCGATATAGGGTTCAGCACAGCTCTGGCGGCACCGAGTTGATCGACCCACTCCCGCTCGACGGCCCCGACTACGTCCATGGTCAGCACGCGCAGCATGGTCAGCTGGCGCTTCATCGCGCGCAGATCGCGACGGTCGGCCTCTTTCGGCTCATGAAAACGTCACTCTGTGTTTGCTAGACGCGGTGCTGGATCGGTTACCACGCGTCAGATCTGGATCATCACGTTGCCGGCCTCGATTCTCACCGGATAGATCGCGAGATTGACGCAGACCGGCGCGCCCTGGCCTGGCCGGTGTTGTAATTGAAGCGGCCATTGTGCTTCGGGCATCGATGACGTCGTCGATCACCAGCTTTCGGCTAGATGCGCCTTCTCATGCGTCCAATATCCGTCGGTGGCGAAGAACTCGTCATCGGGCGAGCGGCAAACCGGGAGGATCGAAGCAGATGACATCCTCTTTGGAGATGTCGTCCACCGCGCACGCTTCGATCCAGTCAGCAATCTCCGGCTCCGGCAAAATTCGCTGTCGCTATTCAGCGGCCGCCGACATATCCACCTGGTGAAATTCGCCGCGATAGGGTCTGGCTGTCGGCGGCAATTTCCGCTTAAGATAGAAATCCTCATATTTCAGCTGTCGAAGCAGCACCGGCCAGACCTCGCGATAGGCATGCCACATCGACGGGTTCGCCACCGGCAGGTCGTGCTTGATCAGCTCGTGCAGTCTTGGCAGCGCATGATAGGGCACCATCGGGAACATATGGTGTTCGACGTGATAATTCATGTTCCAGTAGATGAAGCGGCTGACCGGGTTCATGTAGACGGTGCGCGTGTTCAGCCGGTGGTCGACGACATTGTCGGCCAGGCCGATATGCTGCAGCAACCCTGTCAGCACCATGTGCCAGCTGCCATAGAGGCGCGGCAGGCCGATCAGCACCAGCGGCAGCAGCGACCACGTGAACAACGCCAGCCCGACTGTCGCCGCATAGATGGCGACATGCCAGCGCGCAGCGATCACCGCCTTGTGCTGCTCCATCTCGGGGATATAGCTCTTCTCTTCATCGGACAGCTTGCCGAACGCCTGGCGCACCAGCGTCGGCAGCGAATAGCGGAAATCGAGAATACCGGTGAAGGCGAGCGCCGCCCGCAGCAGATCTGGGGGGCGCATGACGGCGATTTCGGCATCGCGGCCGACGATGATGGTATCGGTGTGATGGCGGGCATGGCTCCAGCGCCATTGCACTGGGTTGCGCATCAGCATGAAGCTTGAGATCTGGTAGACGACATCGTTCATCCAGCGCGTCCGGAACGCGGTGCCGTGGCCGCATTCGTGCCAGCGCGAGTCGCTCGACGAGCCGTAAAGCACGCCATAGACGAACAGGAACGGCACCACCCACCACGTGCCCCAGAACCATACGATGCCGGCGGCCGACACCAGGATCGCCGCGACCCAGATGATCGTGTCGCGGATCGCCGGCCCGTCGGAGCGTTGCATCAACTCCTTGATCGCCTTGCGCGGGACATCGGTGTGATACCATTCGGCCGAAGCCAATCCGGTCTCGATGGCGCGCTTGGTGCTTTCACCGACCAGGCTGTAGTCGCGCTTCCTGCTTGCCGTCATCGTCATCTCCGTTTCCCGCCTGCGCTCCGCAAGGGCCGCCTGGGGTCGGCCGGGCCGCGCCTGCTTCCGTATTCCGGCGCACTTCCCGCCCGCCGCGGCAACCGATCGTGTGTTTCAAGCCGGTCACGCCTGCAGTCTCGCAAAAGCGCCCGACGGCGCAGGGTAATCCTGTTGCGGCTGCCGGGCGATCGACCCTATCCTCGCTTCCGCTTGGGCGATCTGACCGGCACCGTCGAGCACCCGGAACACGGCGTCATAGGAGCGGCTTTCGCCATGGTCCAGCCAGATCATCTCGCCCCGTTCGCGCGCGGCGAGATTGCCCAGAACATGATGCGTCGAGGGTTCGATTCCCAACGCATATAGGCCGGCCTGGAAGTTCTGCCACTGATAGGTGCAGGGCAGCTGATCCTTGCGGGTAACGACCTCGAAGCCGAGGCCCAGGTGATCATTGACGACGGCCACCGGCACCTCGCCCGCCGCATCGGCGCCAAGCTCGTGCTCCCAGACCTGCTCACTGAATCCCAGCTGCGGCGCCGGCACGGTTCGGTAGCCGACCTTCTGAGCCTCGTAACGATCGCCGGCGTGCGCCGCCCAGACGACATCCCGGATCGGCGCCAGGTAGCGCGAACCCTCGTCGAGCAAGGGATGGCTGACGTTGACGTGATAGAAATACATGTGCGGCGTGCGGCTGAAACCATGATTGACGACGCGGTCCGACAGCCGGATCTCGCTCCCGCCGACATCGGCCTCGATGCGGCGCAGCAAATGGAGATCCTCGCCGAACACGGTTGCCTGCTGGACGATGCCTTCCGCCCACAGCACGCAGCGGTCGCCGTCCCAGGCCTCGCCGTAGCCGGTCAGCCGCGCCGGCACGGTGCCGATGCGGCCATGCAGCGAATGCAATACCCGCTTGCGCCCCGGATAATTGTAGCTTTCGGCCGGCACGTCTTCCCGGCCCAGTATATGGTCGAGGCCGCAGGTGACGAGCAGCCCCGAGAACGACCGGCCAAAGGCGAAGCCGTCCTCCCCTTCATGCTCGTGCAGTCCGGGGTGGCGAAAGCCGCTCGGCGAATGCCAGCCGATCGCCTGGCCCCGGAAGTCGCAATCGGCGATATCGAGCGCCCGGTCGACCAGCGCCGTGAAGCGCAGGCCGGAGCCGGTGCGGAACTCGAGCATCCGGATGCCGCGCTCCACGCCGTCGCCGAGCGTCATCAGCCGCACGCCGGCGAACTGCGACAGCATGCCGGACCGCTCGGCCACCTGCCTTCGCGACAGCGTCTTGCCGTAAAGCTCTACCATGCGACGTCCTTCACTTTGCCCTCGCCTCCTTGAGCAAGGCCGACATGTCGGCGCCGGTGATGATGCTTTCCACCGTCAACAGGTCGGTGTCGGCGACCGTCTGTTCCGCGACGATTTCGCCGCGGCGCATGACGATGATGCGGTCGGCGACCTGGAACACGTGGTGGATGTTGTGGGTGATGAGCAGCACCGAGTGGCCGGCGTCGCGCACCTCCTTGACGAAGCGCAGCACGCCGTGGGTTTCCTCGACGCCAAGATTGTTGGTCGGCTCGTCGAGTATGATCACCTTGGCGGCGAACTGCATGGCGCGCGAGATCGCGATCGATTGCCGCTCACCGCCCGAGAGCGTGCTCACCAGCGCATCTGCATCGAGCTTTTTCGAAATGCCGACCCGCTTCAGCAGCGCCGAGGCGGCGTTGCGAAGCTTGGCGAGGTCGAGGGGCGCGAACACGCCGAGCCAGCCGAAATTGACCGGCTCCCGACCCAAGAAAAGATTGCGCGCGATGCTGAGGTCCGGCGCGAGCGATGTGTCCTGATGGATAGTCTCGATGCCGAGGTCCATTGCGTCGCGCGTCGAGCGGATCGACGCCTTCTCGCCGCGCACGAAGATGTCGCCGTGGTCGGCCGGGAAGACGCCGGAGATCGCTTTGATCAGCGTCGACTTGCCGGCGCCATTGTCGCCAAGCAGGGCAACCACCTCGCCTTCGTTGAGGGTGAACGAGGCGTTCTTCAGCGCACGCACGTTGCCGAAGGACTTTTGCAGGTCTTGCAGACGCAGCACTTCCATCGTCAGCTCCTTGCGGCGTTCTTCTGCAGCAAAGCGTGCAGGATGAGCATGGCGAGGATGATGACGCCGACGAAGATGTTGTATGCCAAGCCCGGCACGCCGATCAGCACGATGCCGTTGCGGATGGCGCGCAGCATCAGCGCGCCGACGATGGTGCCGAGGATGGTGCCGCGCCCGCCAGTGAGCGCCGTGCCGCCGACCACCACCATGGCGATCACTTCGAGTTCGTAGCCGGTGCCGGCCACCGGCGAGGCGGCCGAAATCCGGAACGCGCTGATCATGCCGGCCAGCCCGGCCACCACCGAGGTCAGGATGAACAGCCAGATCTTGACCGCGTCGGCCGGCACGCCGCGCGCCACCGCTGCGTTGCGGTTGCTGCCGATGGCGCTGATCCAGTTGCCGAGCTTCGCGTAGCGCAGGATGTAAATCGCCAGCAGCGACAGGCCGATGAACCACCAGAGCGAGGTGTAGAACCGGAACGAGCCTACATTGAAGCTGCCGGCAAGCAGCGTGACGAAGAAGCCGGGCTGGTCCCACGACTTCAGGGGGAATCCCTGCGTGATGTAGAGCGCCGCGCCGCGCACGACGAGCAGCATCGACAGCGTGACCAGGAACGAGGAAATGCCGATCTTGGTGACGATCAGCCCGTTGATGGCGCCGATCGCGATGCACAGCACAAGCCCGGCCAGGAGGGCGACGCCGATGTCGATACCGCCATTCTGCACCAGCAGCATCACCACCACGGGCGCAAGGCCGAACACGGCGCCGACCGACAGATCGAACTCGCCCGCCGTCAGCAGCAGCGTCATGCCGAGCGCGATGATGCCGAGCTCGGGCAGGAACGCCATCATGTTGGATATGTTGAGCGGCGACAGGAAGTTGCCGTCGGCGATGGCGAACACCACGAGCAGCACGATGAGGATGACGAGCGAGGAGAATTGCGGCGAACGCAGCAGCGCAGACCTGCCCTTCGCTCGCTGCGTGTCGTCGTCTGCTGTGATTGCCATATCTGTCAGGACCATGCGTTTCGTCCGGCGCCCGCCATTTCGGGGCGGGCGCCGATTGTCGTCACTTGTTGTAGAGTTTCAGGATCGGCTCGACGCTCGAGGCGTCGTAGAGGCTGAATGTGTGAATGTCGTAGCCGATCGGCTCGCCAGAGGCCGCAAGCCCGAGCAGCGCCACCGGCATGAAGCCCTGCGCCGACGGGTACTGCCAGGCCGCAGCATTGACGAAGCCGGACTTGACCGCCTCGGCCGTCTCCTTTGAGTTGCCCCAGCCGACGACCGGGACCTTGCCGGCCGACACACCGGCCCCGTCGAAGACGCGTTTGATGCTTGCTGCCACGGAATCGCCCAGTGCAATGATTGCCGGCGGATTGTTGGCGACCATGTAGTCGGTCATCTTGGCGATGATGCCGGCTGGGTCGGTGCCGCAATCGACCACGTCGTACTTGATGCCGAGCGGATCGAAGACGCTGGCGATGCCCTCGGTCTCGAGCTGCTGGTAGCTGGCGCCCGGCACTTCGACCGGCAGGAACACCTTGTCGCCCTGCTTCACCATCTTGTGGTCGACGAGATACTTGGCCCAGATGACGCCCGCTTCCCTGAGGTCGGCCCCGACATAGGCCTGCCGCCCGGTCGCCGGATCGTCGGTGTTGAAGAACACGATCGGTATGCCGGCGGCCTTGGCGGCCTTCACCTCCTCCGTCCACAGGCCGGGCTGAGCCGAGGTGGTAGCGATGCCGTCCGGCTTGGCGGCGAGCGCCGAGTTGAAAGCCTCCTTCTGCGCCGCCATGTCGCCGCCGCTGAACGAGATCTTGCAGGTCACCTTGAGCTGGTCGCAGGCCTTGGTCGCGCCGGCATTCCAGTCGATCCAGAACGCGTCCGAAGGGCCACCATGCGACAGCAGATAGAAGGTCTTCTGGCCGTCCTGCGCGAATGCCGGCAGGCTCAAGGAGACCCCGGCTACCAGCGTTGCCGCGGCAGCCACTTTCAATGCGAATTTCAACATTCATTCCTCCCTTGGTTGGAGCTGCGCCGCCATGCTCCGGCGGCGCAACCGGCACTCACAGGCCGTTGGCGCGGAACTTCCCGTCGAGGAATTTCTTCGCGCGCGGCACGTCGTCTTCCGAGAGATGCTCGATGATGACCGGGATGTTTGGGTGCTTTTCCGCCAGCCGCTGCAGATAGAGATCGTAATTCAGCGATCCCAGCCCGGGCGCCGGCAGCTCGATCTCGCCGACGCCGCGGAACGTGTGGCTCTCCATCGCATCCTCGTCGCCGATGTCGGCATGCTTTTCCGACTTGTCGCTGCCGGAGCGTTTCACATCCTTGGCATGCGCGATCCGGATCTTGTCGGTCAGCGTGTCGAACACCTGGTTGAGGATCTGGTCCATTTTGTCGATATTGTGGATCTCGAAATAGTTGGTCGGATCCATCAACAGGCCGAGGCCGGGATGGTCGACCTGGGCGAACATCTTCACCGTCTCCTCGACCGAGCCCACGACGTTGTTGACGTAAGTCTCGAGGAGGAAGACCGCGCCGTGGTCGTAGGCGGTCTGGGCAAGCTCGGCGATCACCTTGCGGCATTCCTCGAAGCCTTCCTCGGTCTTGTTCTTCGGGTGATGCACCCAGTCGGATTCGGTGTTGTAGGTACCGGTCTCGGAGATCACGTAGGGCGAGCCGAAGCTGCGCGCATTGCGGATGATTTCCTTGAGATACCCGACGCGCTTATCGCGCTCGGCCTTGTCGGGATGAATGATGTTGGTGTAGCCCGACACGCAGCAGATCGGCAGGTTGTTGTCGCGGAAGACGTCGCGCACCTGCTTGGCCTTTTCCTCAGTGATCTGCCCGGCCGACAGATCGATATCCCTAAAATGCAGGTCGAGCTGCACCGTGTTGAAACCGAGCCCGCGGATCTTCTTTGCCGTCTCTTCGAGGCCGTACGGGAAATAGCCCGTGAAAATACCTGCCTGCATCATGATGTGAATTCCTCCCTGTAAGCGATTCAGTTGGCTGATTTTATCGAGATTTCGGACAGCTTGACGGTGCGGACTTGCGCCATCGAGCGATAGCCGGCCTCGACCAGCGCCATGGTCTTGACGTTGTCGGCCACCGATAATGCCGGCGGCGCGCCTGTCTTCACCGCATGCTGCAATTGCTCCATCACGCCGATGAAGGCATGCGGGAACCACATCGTGTCCCAGCTCGGGCTGACCCACTTGCCATCCGTCGTCTCGGTCGAGGCATAGGTCAGCGTCGAGGCCACGCCTTTCGGCCAGCCGATCGTGCCTTTGGCGACACCGTTGGTGCCGTCGACGCGCCAGTTGATGTGCTGGTCGTCCAGATAGCCCTCCTGACGTGGGCCGGACCAGACATCCTCCAGCGACACGGCGAGCACGCCGGAGGGAAAGCGCAGCGTCGAGACGGTGATGCCGTCGGTATGTTCGAATGTCGTGCGCGGGTCCTTGCGTGTCAGCGTGGTGATTTCCGAGGGATCGCCGAACAGGAAGCGCAGCACGTCGAGATGATGCACGCTCATATTGGCCAGCGTCAGCCGGTCGTAGTCCTGAAGGAAGGTCTGCCAGTGCGGGATCGCATGCATGTCGATCTGCGCAAAGACGATGTCGCCCAGCGCGCCGCTCTCGATGATCTGCTTCAGCACACGCATCGATTGGTCGTAGCGCATGTTCTGATTCACCGAGAGGATCTTGCCGGACCTGGCCGTTTCGTCGCGCAGCTTCACGGCTTCATCGACCGACAGCGCCAGTGGCTTCTGAGCCAGGATCGCTTTGATGTGAGGCTGCTTCAGCGCATGGCGGATCAATGCCGGCTGCTGGTCGGGCGGAAAGGCAAGGTCGACGATCTCAATCTCGGGATTCTCGATCAGTTGTTCCGGCGTGTCGTGGACGGTCGGGATGTCCCAACGCTTGGCGACCTTCTGCGCATTGGGACGGGTCCGCGAGGCGATCGCCATCACGTTGAACCCCGCTTCGCGATAGGCTGCCAGATGGCACTCGGCCATGATCATGCCGGCGCCGATGCAGCCGATACGGTATTCTTTCGTGCGGACCTTCACGTCCGGCTCGAAGCCTTCGCTCGCCATGTCTTCCTCCCGCAATTCTGTTTTCGCAGCCGCGATCATCTCGCCAACGCGCCTCCGTCCTGCCCGAAATAATGCACCCGGGCCGGCTCGCAGGATATCGCTACCACCGCATCCGGCCTGATGTCGGGCTGGCCGCGCAGCAGCGCCTTCAGCCGCGCCTCTCCGGCGGCGAGCGTTACCACCGTGTAACCGCCAAGTGGCTCGACCTCGAATACGCGCGCCGGGCGGCCAGCGCCCCCGTCGACCCAGGGCCGGACCTTGATGTCCTCCGGCCTCAGCCCGATTTCGATCGCGTCGGCCGGAGCAGCGCGATCGTCGATGCTGACCGTGCCTTCGGCGGCCTCGACGCCATCTTCGCCGCGAACGGATTTAAGGATGTTCATCATCGGCGAACCAAGCAGTCGCGCCACATAGGTGTTCGCCGGGCGGTCGTAGATCTCGGACGGGGCGCCGATCTGTCGGATCCTCCCATTCTCCAGAATCGCGATGCGGTCGGCGATCGACATCGCCTCTTCCTGGTCATGGGTGACGTAGATCAGCGTCTTGCCGAGTTCGCGCTGGATGCGCTTGAGCTCGACGCGCGTTTCCTCGCGCAGCCGCGCATCGAGCGCAGAGATCGGGTCGTCCATCAGATAGGCGTTCGGGTCGCGCACCAGGGCCCGGGCTATGGCCACGCGTTGCCGCTCGCCACCGGAAAGCTGCGCCGGCGGCTTGTGAAGGATGTGGCCGATATGCAGCTTGGCGGCCACATCGGCGACACGCTTCTCGATCTGGGCCTCGGCGACCTTGCGCTCGACCAGCGGGAAACGCACATTGTCGCGCGCGCTCATATGCGGGAACAGCGCCAGGTTCTGGAACACCATGGCGACATTGCGCTCGGCCGGAGAGACGGTGTTGACCGGTTTGCCGCCGATCAGGATCTCTCCGGCGTCAGGCGTCTCCAGCCCGAGCACCAGGCGCAGGATTGTCGATTTGCCCGCCAGCGGCGGCCCGAAGAAGCAGAAGAATTCATTGTCATTGACGGTGAACGAGGCGTCGTCGACGGCGAGCGTCGTGCCGTAACGCTTGCTGACATTGCGAAAGACGATATCGGCCATGTCAACCTGCCTGCATCGCGATGCCGCTGCGGGCATCGAAGACACGCACGGACGATGCCAAGGGGGCGACGACGGCAAGCTCGCCGATCGACAGTCCGACAGCATTGTCGAACACCGCCTTCACGGCGGTCTCGCCATCGCCGAGATGGACGATGGTCCTCGCGCCGATCCGCTCGACGAAGCTCACCGGCATGGCGAGGCCCTGCCCGCTCTGCACCAGCGACACCTGTTCGGGCCGGAAGCCGTAAAGCACCTCGGAGCGCGATCCGCGCAAGGTGGCGGCCAGCGCATCCGGCAGCGTCGGCGTGACCCCCAGTGGCCCGAGATCGACCACCAGGCCCCGGTCGCTCTCCGCCGGCCTTCCCTTCAGCAGGTTCATGCCCGGAGCGCCGATGAAGCGGGCGACGAAGACATTGGCTGGATTGTTGTAGACTTCCAGCGGCGTTCCCACCTGCTGCAGCACGCCGTGATCCATGACGGCAATGCGGTCGGCCATGGTCATGGCCTCGAGCTGGTCATGGGTGACGTAGACCATCGTCTGCCTGAACTGGCGCTGCAGCTGCTTGAGCTCGGTCCGCATTACCGCCCGGAAGGCGGCGTCTACATTGGACAGCGGCTCGTCGAGCAGGAAGATCGCCGGCTCCATGATCGCCGAGCGTCCGATTGCCACCCGCTGCAGGATGTTGACCGAGAGCCGGTCGGCCTTGCGGTCGAGCAGCGGCGTCAACTGCAGCAGCTCGGCGATGGCGCCGACGCGGCGGTCGATCTCGGCTGTCGCCGCACCGCGCATCCGCGGCCCGTAGGCAAGGTTCTGGCGCACCGTCATGTGGGTGAAGATGGCGTAGTTCTGGAAAACGAAGCCGACGCCGCGGCGGCCCATGGGCACGCCGGCCATGTCGCGATCGCCGAACAGGATCTTGCCGCTGGTCGGCTCTTCCATGCCGGCGATCATGTTCATCGTCGTCGACTTGCCGCAGCCCGAAGGCCCGAGCAGCGCCATGAACTCGCCATCGGCGATGTCGAGGTCCATGGTCTTCAGCGCCGTGAACTCGCCAAAGGTCTTGACCAGGTTGCGCAGCTGGATCGCGCTCATGCCGGCACCAGCCTTGCGCGCGCCATGCGCTTCATGGCCAATACCGCAACGATCGAAAGCACGACCAGGATGGCCAGCGCGATCGCCGCCACATAGCCCCAGATCAGGTCCTGCGTCGTGACCTTGTAGATGTAGACGGAGATCGTCTCCGTGGCGACGCCGGGGCCGCCGCCGGTCATGATGTAGAGCGTGTCGAAGATCTTGAAGTTCTCGATGACACGGATCGCCAGCGCGATGATGATGATCGTCTTCATCTTCGGCAGCACGATGGTGACGAAGCGCTGCCACGGGTTGGCGCCGAGCAGGGTCGCCGCCTTGATCTGGTCCTGCGGCACGCCGACCAGGCCGGCAAGCAGGATCAGGAACATCAGCGGCGTCCATTGCCAGATGTCGGCGATGATCACCGCGATCAGCGCCAGCGTCGGGTCAGACAGCCAGGCGATGGTGACGCGGGAACCGCTGAGTGCCGACAGGATGTCGTTCAGCGGCCCGCCCGACTGGAACAGCATGAAGAACATGTAGCCGGCCACCGCCGGAACCACCATCATCGGCATCAGCAGGATCGAATAGAAGATCCGCTTGCCCGGAAAATCGTCCGCGAACAGCGTCGCCAATGCCAGGCCAAGCAGGAATTCGACAGGCACGCACAAGACCATGACGATGGCCGTGCGCCTCAGCGCGCTCCAGAAGCGCGCATCGGCGGCAAGGTCGGTGTAGTTGGCGAAGCTGTTCCACATCTCCCATGCGTTCCACCAGCCCAGGCCGGATAGCGGCGACCAGTCGGTGACGCTGATGTAGAGCTGCATCAGCAGCGGGAAGACGGAGATGAAGAGCACCAGGATCTGCGCCGGCAGCGTCAGCCGGAATCCCAGCCGCGCTCCCTCGTCCCGCAGCGCGGGCTTGCCAAGCGCGGCCTTTGCGTCCTTCGAGACAGTCACGGTCACCGCGCTCATTGCTTGAGCGCGCCGAACGTCAGCCCGCGCACCAGATGGCGCTGGATGGCAATGCCCATGATGACCGGCGGCACCGCGGCGATAACACCGAGCGCGGCCTTGGCGCCATAGAGTTGACCGGTCATCGAGGAGGACAGCGAGGCCATGTAGATGGGGATCGTCACCCATTCGCGCGTCGTCAGCAGCAGCGCGATCAGATAGTCCGACCAGTTGAGGATGAAGACGAAGAGGGCGGCGCTGGCCAGCGGTGCGCGCATCATCGGCAGCGTGATGCGCGTGAAGACGCGCAGCCGCGAACAACCTTCGACAAGCGCCGCTTCCTCGATCTCGCGCGGCATGTCGTCGAAGAAGGTCTTCATGAGCCAGAAAGCGAATGGCAGGGTGACGATGCCGTAGATCAGCGCCAGGCCAAACCAGCTGTCGGTGAAGTTCAGGAAGGCCCACATGATCATGACCGGGATCATCACCGCCATTGGCGGAAACAGCCTGAGCTGGATCAGCGCCAGCGGCAGGTTCTGGCCCGAGCCGAAACGCGACAGCCCGTAGGCCGCAGCCGTGCCCGCCGACATCGCGATCGCCGTGCCGAACACCGCCGACAGCAGCGACGACAGGATCGGCTTCAGCGCGGTGCGGTCGAGCGCCACGATCAGATTGTTGTTGGATTCACCGAAGACGAACTGGAAATTGCCGAGCGTCGGGTTCTTCGGCCACCATGTCAGGTCGGCGCCGGTCGCCGACCATTCGGCGATCGGCTTGAAGGCCATCGACACCATCCACAGGATCGGCACCAGCGTCACCGCCATCGCCGCGAAGATCGCGGCGTAGCGGAATATCTCGAAGGGGACGGAACGCTTCATCTGGCTGCTTTGCTGGTGGCGTTGACTGCGGCGGGGAGGAACAGATGCTCTTCCCCTCCAGCGCTGATCCAGGGAGACGGATCAGCTGATCGGGTCGAGAACAGTCGGCCAGGCCTCCTTGTTCGTCCTGATGGCTTCGAGCAATTTGTCCTCGCCGATGCGGCGGGCGATCTTCTTCCACTCCGCTTCCGTGTCGGCCATCGCCTGTTCCGCTGTCTTGGCTTTGGTCAGCGACGCCATCAGGTTTTCGTCCAATGCGTTGTGGAAGGCGGTGGCGCCGGGATAGTTGATCGTCGGCACCGTGCGGGCGACGGTCTCGCGCACCACGTCGATGTGGTAGGCGTGGTAGGTCTGGCGCACCAGCGGATCGGAGAAATCCGAGAGCCGGAACGGATCGAGATAGCCGCCCGGATTGGCGCTCATCCAGGCATAGATGCGGGCGGAGCCCAGCCACTGCAGCAAGAGGTAGGCGACCTCCTGGTTTTTCGACTGAGACGAGACCATGCCGGTCAGCGAGAACCACAGCACGGAACGGCTGATCAGCTTGCCGTCGACTTCGCGGCCGGGCGGCAGCATCGAGCCGATCTTGCCGGTGACGGCAGAATCCTTGTTGCCGGCATTGTCGAGGAATTTCGGCAGGTTCGAGAAGGCGCAGGTCATCGCCGCGCCGCCCTTGGCGAAATTTCCATACTGCTCCGGCCAGCCCCAGGAGATCGCGTCCGGCGAGTGATGAACCAGCGAGCCGACATATTCGTTGGTGGCGGCAATGCCGTGCTCGGAATTGATCAGCGGCTTGCCGTCGTCGCCGAACAGGAACTGGTTGGGCGATGCCATCGAGACATAGCGCTGATACCAGTTGGTGTAGCCCCAGCCCTGGTTGCGCAGGTCGGTGGAGCCGAACAGGCCCTTGTCGGGCCGCTGGAAGAAGCCCGCGATGTCACTGTGCTGCTTCCAGGTCTTCGGCGGCGCCAGATCGTAGCCGAATTTGTCCTTGAACGCCTTCTGCTCGGCAGCGTCGCCGAACAGGTCGGTGCGGTAGACCCAGGTCTGGAAGTCGCCGTCCAGCGACACGCCATAGTTGGACCCGCGATATTTGTTGAGCAGCGACACGCCCTTGGCGCCGTCGACATAGCCGGTCTTGGGATCGTCCCATTCGGGCTTGTACTGGGCGACGAAGTCGTCGAGCTTGGCGATGCCGCCGGTCTCGGCAAGGTCGCCGAGGCGGTTCCATTCCGTCGAGTAGATGTCATAGGCCCCACGCTTGGTGGAGATGTCCTGCATCGTCTTGGTGAATTCCTGGCCGTTCGGCAGGCCGACGATCTCGATCTGGATGCCGGTCTCCTTTTCCCACAGCTCCTTGATCGACGGCGCACCCGCAGGGAAAGGCTGTGTGAGTTGGCCAATCGAGCCATCCGACAGGCCAAGCACGATCTTGGCCGGTGCCTTGCCAGCTCCCTTCAAGGCCTTGGCCGCCTCAACGGCACGGCCTTCCGGCGTGTCGGCGCCATATTGATAGCGCTCTGCGCCCTTGAAACCGGTGGGGCCGCCGACCATGCCTGGCGCCAGCGCGTCGGCCGCGACGGCACGGCCGGGACGGATGAATTGCGGTGCGATACCGGCCGCAGCCACGAACGCCGCGGC
Organism: Mesorhizobium sp. M0862; assembly: GCF_040319795.1. NCBI lineage: Bacteria > Pseudomonadati > Pseudomonadota > Alphaproteobacteria > Hyphomicrobiales > Phyllobacteriaceae > Mesorhizobium > Mesorhizobium sp. M0862. Next base: position 92,176 of record NZ_JAMYOJ010000020.1, on the reverse strand, counting down.
CTTTCCTCCGGACGCCAACAAGCCGCGTCGCGATATGCGGATCAAATCAGACATTGGAATTCCTCCCTCAGGGCCGATGTTTCCTCCACGAGCCCATTGAGGGATATTGACGGCAGCACCGGAAGGCTGTCAACATCATAAATACTCAAAATACATCGTAACACCGCAACCGCGGAGAAAATACGTCATGCAAAGGTCGACACACGGGCTCAATGCCTCGATTTGATGGGAAATCTGCCTTTCTGGCACGCGACTATCACGCCGGGCGACGCGATTTAGCCTAACCTCCTTGCGCATCGGCTAAGGCTCGATACATCATTTCCCATCAGAATCGCTGATGGCTGGCAGCTGTGGCCGTCGGACGGGCTAGCGGCATTGTGCGATCTGATGCATTGAGGAGATGAAGACGGTGCGTTCCACCTTGACTGACATAGCCCGGGAAGCCGGCGTTTCCGCCGCCACCGTCGACCGCGTGCTGAACAACAGGCCCGGTGTGCGGGCGCGCACGCGTGAGATCGTGCTCGAAATGGCGCAGCGCCTCGGCTACATCGCGGAGGGCCCGAACGGAGCGCCGCCCAGGCCCTCACCTGGAGAGGTCATTCGTCTCGACTTCGCTCTGCCGGCCGGCACCAATTCCTTCATCAAGATGCTGCATCGACACATCGAGGCGCAGGCCCTAGCGCGCCCCGATCTCGACGTCCACATCGCCACCATAGAGGGCTTCAACCCCGACCGGCTCGCCCGCCTGCTGCAAGAATTGCGTGGACAGACACAAGGCGTCGGCGTGATCGCGCTCGATCATCCAACGGTGCGCGAGGCGATCCGCTCGCTGTCAGCCAATGACGTCAAGGTGGTGACCATCGCCTCCGACATCCTGCATGTTCCGAGAGTGGCCTATATCGGCATCGACAACCGCGCCGCGGGGCGGCTGGCCGGCTATCTGCTCAACCGCTTCATGGGATCGGAACGCCCAAGCAAGGTGGCGCTGTTCGCCGGCTCGCTGTCCTATCGCGGCCATGAGGAACGCGAGATGGGATTCCGGCACATCTTGACCGAGGAGTCGCCCAATCTCAAGATCGTCGAGATGCGCGAAATGCTGGATGACCGAGAGAAGGCTTATTCGGAAGCATCAGCGCTTCTGGACCGGCACCCCGATCTTGCCGCGATCTACAATGTCGGCGCCGGCAACACCGGCATCGCTCGGGCGCTCAAGGAGCGTGGACGCGCCAAAGACATTCTCTTTCTCGGCCACGAGGTGACAGACGGCACCAAGGAACTTTTGTTGGATGGGACGCTCGATGCGGTCATAGATCAAAATCCGCGCGTCGAGGCGCGGGAAGCGCTCAACATTTTAAGCCACTCCGTCAGGCACCTGAACTATGAACCGCATCAACCACGACTTCAGGTCATCTTCAAAGAGAATATACCTGAAATCTGATCAATGGATCCGTGATCTTATCGCAAAGCACAGCGTTGGCGTCGCCACCGGTCACAAATACGAACGAGAGCCCGAATGATCTCGTCAAAGCCGCCGATCTGGCACTATTCCGTGCGAAGTCGGAGGGACGAGATCGGGTCGTGGTTGATGGTGCATGAGAAGGCCGTCGCCCGTTGCAACTCGGTCAGCCTTTCCGAACCTAAAAAGACCAAGTCCACTCATAGCACCGAGGTCGCGAACGATTGGGGCGAAGACGGTTCTGGATGTCGCCGGCACGAAGCCGACGAATGGCATACGCCCGTCCGTCCGCCACGATCACCTGAAGCATCGCCCCGATCAAAGGCGCTCGAGCAGATATGTTGCAGGCGACCTCGTGTGTTATACACGCACGCTGAGTTTTCGGGTCGGACACGAGATCGATGGATCAGGAGACGCTTCTTGCCGCAGTCCTCTTAGCTGATGTCGTGGGCAGCACGCCGCTCTATGAGCGGATCGGAGACGATGCCGCTCTACAGCAGGTCTCTGATTGCCTGGACACAATGCGCGAGATTGTCGCCAAGCACCGTGGTGATTTCATTTACTCGAAAGGCGATGACATACTCAGCCTCTTCGAGAGCCCGGAAATGGCGCTGAGGGCCGTCTGCCAAATTACCCATCAACTGACTAAAGGGCCGTTGAGCGCCCGTATCGGATTGCATTTCGGGGCGGTCATTCGCGCGCGGGGCGCGATATTCGGTGACGTTGTCAATGTCACCGCAAGGTTGTCCACCACGGCGAACCCCGGAGAGGTGCTGATCAGCCAGAGCTTCTGCGAAGCCCTTTCCCCGAGAAGCCGCAAGGGCCTGCGGCTCCTCGACAAAATGGCCTTGAAAGGGAAGCAAGAGTTCTTCGATGTCTATACCCTGTGGAGCGACGATGGGGCCCCCGGTACGCAGATCACCAGCCATGGCGCCACTACAGATAGACGCTCGGTCCTGCCGCGGCAGATTCATCTGGTCATCCGCTACAGAGATCAGCTGCGATCCTGTCGAAACGGCGAATCCGTGACAATCGGCAGATCGGCGGAATGCGATATCATCGTCGAGCGGCCCTGGGTATCGAGGCGCCACGCCGCCTTCACCATATTGAATGGCAGAGCTCGGCTTCTCGAACGAAGCTCTTCGGGCACATTTGTTTCCATGGGACTCGGCCATGAAGTATTCGTACGCCGTGAAGATATTGTCCTCTTCGGCTCCGGCGTCATCTCGCCTGGAGTGAAGTCGGCACTCGACGAAGCCCAGCTTCTTCACTACGAAATTGTCTCGGATTGACCCGGCCCGGCTACTAGCTCGACCGGTTTCGAGCTGGTTCGCTGGCGCCCTCAATGTCGCGCTGTATTCTTTGACAGCCATTGGAATCGACCGTTCATAAATGTGCCAAGGCCAATCCAGGAACGTCTGCTCTCGAAGTTGGGCTGCGAAGAGCTGACTTCCGTTCCCTCGCTGAGTTCGACGGAGCCGCGGCCGGTGCATCTCCCTCGCAGGATGCGGAGTTCTACCTGCTCCTAGGCGACATTCTGCAGGTGGATGGCTTCGGCAGCAAGCTGGCCCGCTCGATCGGTGACGCGATAGGTCTTGCCGCGAAAAGGCCGGTGCGTGGGAATTGTGCTGGACTGTCGGCCAGACAATGAGTTGGCGACGGGAGCGGCCGGCTGAAGCGGGATGCCAGGACCAATTCCCTGCCCTGTGTCGCCTTGATATCCCTAGGTGCTGAAGGTCAGCACAGGCTGTTGCAGCCCGGGGTCGACGAACGCTTCATCAGACCATTGCGCCGCAATAGCTCCTCGACCACCTGCGAAGGCTCGCGATTGGGCTACCGTCACGAAATTGGCGCAGAAGCGCAGACCACTGACATATCGCGACGTCGAGATGGAGCTCGATGCCACCGTGTTTGCAGCACCGGGGAAAATTCCTCTTGGGCCGATCGAGTTCAAGTTGCTGCGCCACATGGCTCGAGAATCCTGAAAGGTGATCAGCCGTGATGAATTCATCGCAGCTGGCTGGTCGCAGAAAGCCAGTGCGAGCGCCCAGGTGGTCGACGTTCACATGAGCCAGTCGCGAAAGTTGTTGAAGCAGTCGTCGCAGAGTTGCCATTCGCACCGTGCGGCTTGCCGGCTATTCTCTCGATGACACTGCGGGCTGACGATCTCGGCGATTGGGTTCAGAAAGGTCGCTGCGTGACGCCGCAAGGGGACCGACGCGATGGGAAAGGTCTTGGCAGCTAGGGGACTTAGCGCCACCAACATTGCAGCCGTGGCGCTGCTCTAATCGAGAGAAAGTCTGGGCGTATAGAACAAGCGACATGAGCGTGTCGGATTGTTTGCATTCAAACGACCTTTGCGACGTTATCCGTGCCTTCGCCTTGCTGGTGCCGGAGGAAATCATGACGTCGCCCGACAATTCAGTCGAACTCGTTCGCGACAAGAAGTGGACGGTCCGCATCACCGCCTACGGCAGCACCCTGACGTTTCCGTTCGAAGCAGAAAGCTATGCACGTTCTTATGCCGATGGTCAGGCATTCCGTCTCGGCGTTCAGGTGGCGGAACTGAAGCGATGCGGCTGTCACTTTGTCGACGCGTTGGCGGATAGCCTGCATCGCGATCGGAACGAATAGGTCGCTGATTGCAGCCTCGCGATTTTTCCATCAATCCCGCCTGCAATCTTGACAGCAACTCGGCAAAATCCCTCGCCGACTAGTGTTGTCATATGAGCTGGAGCTTTCCTCGCCGCCGGTGGTAGGCGGGATACGCTGCCGGGAAAGCCCTCTTTTCGCATAGACGCGAACCTTGTGCTTTTCCATCTCAAGGCTGATTGGCGGCTGGATGCGCGCGCCGTCTTTCATAGTCTGCCATCGGCCCGCGCGGAGCGTGGAATCAACGGCGGGGAAGCGGATGATGTTTCCTGTTTGCGCTCGCGTAGCGCAAGAAACGCTGCGAAGAGCATGATAGCCATGCCGATGATGTCGATCAGGCTAACCTCCTCGCCGTAGGTGATGATGCCAAGCACGACGGCAATCACGGGTGAGACCCTATGAACGAACCAAACAGCACGAGGAACAGCCACCCGACCCAGGCCGGCCAGCCCCAATCGCCTTTCAGAGCCGCGGCCGCGCCTGGCTCCACAACGAGTGAGATGAGAATTAGGAATGCGCCCCCGAAAAGGGTGGTGAAGCCGGCGATGAAGTCCGATGAATATACCTCAAGAAGCGGCCGCGCGAGCACCGAACCCCATGCATAGATTACAGCTGCCGACGCCACCGCTGTCATCGCCAGCAGCCGTAGCCCCCTGCCCTGCTGGTCTGCGTGTGTCCAACCAGCATAGGCTTCGGGCCCGAACAGGACGCACAGACCGGCCGCACCGAGCAAAATCGCAAAGAGCCTGCGGCCGTCATAGCGTTCGTCCCCCAGAAGCAACGCAAACCCAAGCAGCGTGACGGGGGTCAGCGAAAGCTCAAGAACAGCCGCGGTGCCCGTATCGATGGCTACACACTCTTTATCCAGCTCCTGCACGAAATCGGCGCCTCGCGTGTAGAGCATGCCCCAAAAGAGTGGGCCATAGCAAAGCGGAATCATAAACAACGTAACAACGAAAAGGCGCGGCCAACTCCTTTTCGCCACCCGTGGTAGAGCAGCGCCCCTTAGGCGCGCGTCGCACTGAGGATCAGCAAGCCGGCTACTGTAAAACGCGTGCCTGCGAACATCAGAGGCGGCACGGTGGCGATCCCTGCCTTGATACCGATCCACGTGGTGCCCCAGATCACACATAAATCCAAAAATGTCGCTGTGTTGCGGTTCATCGGAAGCAGCCTTCGCTGGGCGTTTGTTGGTTCGTCGTAACGGCCAAAAGACGTTTATTTCGTTACAACGGCCTCTTGCCAATACGGTTCCGCCAACCGATGTTTCCGCGGATGGATTGTGCGAAGACTATCGTCGACATGCGCATGGTTGGCGGTCACGCCTGCCTGGACTTCGTCAACACGGTCGACGCGCGACGCGATGTATGGGGCCCAGACCTCTTGCAGACCTATGCCGACCTGGTCGTCTGGGCTGGACGTGCCGATTTGATCGACGTCGATGAGGCGCGAGCACTGCTCGCGGAGGCTTCCGCCCGCCCGCTCCTTGCGGAGGCGGCATTGGAAAAGGCCAAGATTTTGCGCGAGGCCGTTTACGCGGCTCTCCAGGCCGAGGCGGCAGGCGCCCGGGTGCCGGACGATGCCTTGCAAATCGTGCGCGATGCAGTCGCCCTAGCCCTGCCGAAGCGCTCGCTTTTCCCGTCCGGCGACCGCCTCGCTTGGCAGTGGACCGACGCAGCCAGTCTGAACACGATCGGCCACCGCGTGGCCTTTGAGACAGCCGAGTTTTTGGTGTCCAGGAATGACCGCCGCCGCGTGCGCGAGTGCACCGGGCCGAACTGCGGTTGGCTTTTCATTGACACCTCGCGTGGCGGGCGCAGGCGGTGGTGCTCGGATGAGAGCTGCGGCAGACGCAGCCGGGTAAGGCGCTTCAGGGCAAAAGCCGCAGGGAACATGGCTCCCAACAGCAAGAATTAGTATCTGACGCCAGGCTTGGATGACCAACGCAGCATAGTTGGCTTCACGCTATCCCTGTCGCTGTTTGTCCAACGAAGCTGGTCTCGCGAGCGACTGTGGCCAAGACTGTGGAGAACACAGCCGGCGCGGCAAGCCATCATCGCGTTCCAGAGCGGGTTGCTTCGGGGCCGCCTACCTCGCCACGCTTCGATCGGTCGATCTGCTCAAACTTGACGGGAACTCCGGTAGCGTTACGGCGTTTTTCTCAGTCCGAAACAAACAAGGATAGGTGCCATGGACTGGAACCGTGTCGAAGGCAATTGGAAGCAGGTAAAGGGCAAGGTCAAGGAACAGTGGGGCAAACTCACAGACGATGATCTGGACCGTATTGCCGGCAACCGCGATCAGTTGGAAGGCAAGATTCAGGAGCGCTACGGCATTGAGAAGGACCGCGCTCAGCGCGACATCGATGACTGGTATGGCCGGCAAGGCTGGTAGGTCGCCGGTTCCAAACTGAACTTGAAAAAGGGCTCCGAGAGGTACGGCGCCCTTTTTTGCCGCGCTTCCTGTCGCCTTTTCGTCTCACGACAATAGCGCTCACCGAGAGACGTGGAACCGCCAAAGGTGCCCGTCGTTATCTGGTTCTCGAAATTACATTGGGGGATTAGTTGGACAGAGACGACGCCTCAGCGATCGCAACTGGAGTTAGTGGGCTCGACTACATTCTTCGTGGCGGCTACGCCAGGAACCGCTCCCATCTTATCGAAGGGAAACCAGGTTCTGGAAAAACCACTCTTGGCCTCCAGTTTTTGATCGAGGGCGCCAAGAAAGGCGAGACATGCCTTTACATCACTTTGTCAGAAAGCAAGCGCGAACTGCTCTCGGTTGCTGGCCGTCACGGCTGGGACCTGAAGGGGGTGCAAATTCTTGAACTTGTGCCGCCGGAGCTCAGTTTCGATCCGGCGCAGCTACAGACCTTGATCCATTCCTCGGAATTGGAACTCGGCGAAACCGTGCAGTCTGCCATGGCCGAGATCGGACGCGTCAGACCCGATCGCGTGGTGTTCGATTCGCTCTCTGAAATTCGACTTTTATCGCAAGGGTCATTGCGGTATCGGCGCCAGGTGTTGGCATTGAAGAGCTTCTTCATGCTCAACAATGTGACGGTGCTTATGCTCGACGACCTGACGGCTGAGCAGGATGACCTCAATTTGCATTCGATCAGTCACGGCGTCATTCGGATGGAGCAGCTGTCGCCCGTCTATGGTGGAGAGCGTCGGCGGCTACGCGTGATCAAAATGCGCGGCGTGCAGATCCGGGGCGGCTTTCACGATTTCGTAATTCGCCCAGGCGGCGTTGTCGCCTATCCGCGGCTCGTTGCAGCCGAGCATGAGGTGGCCGAGCATGATACGCCGGCCATGAGCAACAACCGGATCGACACCCTGCTTGGCGGCGGGCTGGCCCGTGGTACCAGCACGATGCTGATGGGGCCGTCTGGCGTTGGCAAGTCTACCATTGCCTGCACCTATTGCTATGCCGCACTCGAGCGTGGCGAGCGTGTGCTGGTGCTTTTGTTTGACGAGACAAAGCGCATCTTCTTGGCGCGCGCCGCCGGGCTCGGCATGCACCTGGAGCCGTTTGCCGAGGACGGCACGCTGATGCTTGAATCTGTCAATCCGGCTGAGCTTTCACCAGGCGAATTATCTTCGCGCATCCAAGCGGCCGTCGAAGAATCCAATGTGCGGATCGTCGTGATCGACAGCCTAACCGGCTATCTCAATGCCATGTCCGAAGAACAGCATCTGGTGCTTCAGATGCACGAGATCCTCACCTATCTCAATCAGAAGGCAGTGGCGACGATCCTGCTGTTGGCCAATCACGGGCTGTTTGGGCAAACGGCAGCGCCGGTCGATATGACCTATCTCTGCGATTCCATCATGCTTCTGCGCTTCTTCGAGAACGCAGGTCAGTTGAGACGCGCGATTTCCGTTGTCAAGAAACGTGTCGGCCCCCACGAAGAGACGATTCGTGAGTTTAAAATCGGCGGTAACGGCGTGGCCGTAGGTGAGCCACTGGAACAATTCCGCGGCATCCTGATGGGATCTCCGGAATTTGAAGGCAAGCCGACAGACCTTCTGAGGGATAAGGCGCTGTGATGTCGTCCAGCCCCGCCGTTCTCGTGCTGGCGCCGCTTGGCCGTGACGCGAGGATCGCGGCCTCCATCCTGGCTACAAACCAGATTGCCTCGCGTGTGTGCGGCAGCTTGGAAGAGGCAGTGCCGCTTCTCGACGAGGCTCAGTGCCTTGTCGTGGCCGAGGAGGCCCTGCTCAGTTCCGATCGAACGCAGTTTGCGGCCTGGCTTGAAGCCCAACCCGCATGGTCGGATTTTCCGATCGTGCTTCTGACGATGCGGGGGAACGAAGTCGACACGCGGATGGCATTTCTGGACCGCTATCTGATCGTGCTTGAACGGCCATTTCTGGCTTCGAGCCTCGCCAACTCGGTGCGCTCCGCCTTGCGTGCCCGCGCCCGCCAGCGCGAGGTCCAGTCCTACATCGAACAGAAGCGGGAGGTCGCCGATCGGCAGAAATTGCTCATCCGCGAGCTGCATCACCGCGTCAAGAACACGCTGGCCAACGTTCGCGCCATGATGGGCGCGACGGCCAAGTCGAGCGGCAACGTCGATGATTTCGTACGCGATTTTTCAGCCAGGCTCGTTTCCCTGGCCCAGACCCATTCGATGCTTACCGACGATTATTGGCAGACTGCCTCCCTGCACAAGCTGCTCGAAAGCGAGCTTGACCACTATGAGACGCGCGACAGGCCGCGTATCGTTATGGAAGGCCCGAACGTAGCGCTAGTCGCCGACATTGCGGTCCCTGTCGGGATGGCTTTCCACGAACTGGCCTCCAATTCGTCGAAGTTTGGCGCGCTTTCGCAAACGGGCGGCCGCCTTGATGTCCGCTGGTCGTTAGGCGGGTCCGGCGATACACAGATCGTCAATCTTGACTGGCGGGAACGAGATGGGCCGAAAGTCGAGCAGCCCAGTCGCCGCGGGTTTGGCACGACACTCCTGGAAAAAGTCGTGACCGTGCAATGCAACGCCAAGATCGAATTGAACTACCATCGTGACGGCTTGCAGTTCACCATGGCCTTGCCGTTGCGAAACACGCGCCTTGTGCCGGCTTACTGAGCGGCAACGGAAAGGCAGGCTGGGCGCCGCGATAGGGATTAACTGAGCGTCACTCGGCAGGCTGGTCTAGCGCTTTAGCCAAAACATCAGTTCCGAAAAAGACCGCCTCTATATCTCCCATGTGCCTCTGCAACATTGCGAGAGCTCCGGCGTGGTCTATGCGGCCGACCTTGGTGATGAAGTCGAAATCGTGCCGCGGCGCTGTGACCCGGGTCATGCGTCCTAGACGAAACTTTGGGCTCCCGGAGCGCAGTTTTGTCGCCTTCGTGGTCACCCCCGCCATTTTGCTCACGATCCTCGTTGATAGCCGGATGCGCATCTGAATCATCTGCGACCCGTCGGGGTTCCGACTGGCGTCGTAAAAAAACAAGAGGCCCGCAGGCAGGCTCGATCGACGGTCAGCTATCCCGAACAGCAAACGAAATCACCCTCGCCTTTGGCCAACCAACTTTCGCCAGATCACCTTCGCAATGCCTGCGGCCCCAGTCCGGTCGGACAGCCCGCGCCTCTGGCGGCCGAAGTGAGGCGCCGGGAACATACAACGTCGGTCGTTGTTTCTCTGATCAGGAGGAAAGATAATGGCGGACGATAAGAGCAAGCGTGATTTTCGAGATCGCAACCGTGTATCAGTCGATGAAGATTATGAGGTTCGCTATTTCGCCAAACAGCATCGTATCACGCCAGAACAGGTCCGCGAGCTAATCAGAGAACACGGCAACGACCGGAAGAGGCTCGAACGCGAGGCAAGAAACGGGCTGATATCGGCTGATGGTCGCGACGCATCACGCGGCTTTTCGACGAGCGGGTCTGAATGGCTGCGCGAGCGTGAAAACGTCTGGCCGGATGCCCGCCTCGACTTGCTTCCATGTGACCGGGTGGGCAATTGGGAAGCCGAGCCGCGCTCGCGGGGAAAAAGCGCCTATTGCGGTATTGCCCCGTCCGTTGCGGAGATAGTCGAGAAAGATCCGGCCTCCTCGGGCGGCGGGGTCAGCTGACAACAGGTATCGGTCAGGATCGGTATCAACCAGACGGTGGGCGAGCGACTTGGCCAGTTTCCGGGCGCTGTCATGGTTCATCTTCGCAACGAGTGGGGCCATCAAGTGGATGCCTTTGCCGCCAGTGACCTTTGGCCAGCTCTCCAAGCCTGCCGCTTCCAAGATGCCCCGTAGCGCCAGCGTGGCCTCGATCACAGCGTCCCATGGCACGCCTTCTCCGGGATCGAGGTCGAGGACGAGCCGGTCCGCATGTTCGATGTCGTCAATCGTCGCGTTCCAAAGATGAAGCTCAACGGCATCCATCTCGACCAAGCCAAGCAGACCATCCATGTCATCTATCCATACCCGAATGCCTTCGCCGCCTTCGCGCTTTTGAACGCGGAGCTGGTGCACGGACGCCGGTATCCGAGGTAGCGGTCCCTTGTGATAGAAGGTTGCGCCGGAGGCGTGGCGGACCAGCTTCAGCGGTCGCCGAACCAGATGAACTAGAGCTTGATCAGCGACCCGCCGCCAATAGTCTGCCAGCTCTTCCTTGGAAGGTGCAACCGCATCGGGTAGCAGTTGGAGAATGTTCTCGCGCGGGACGCCGTGTTGGCCATCCGACCTCCGCTTGGACGGCGATGGAGGCTTGGGCGGGATTGCCTGAAGGTCCTCGCGGAGTCCCTTGAAGACCGCCTCACGCAAGATGCCCCGGTCCGACACGCCACTGAATTGCACCTCGGCGAGAACGTCTGGTTTGACCCATGTCGCCTTGGGCTTTTTGATCGGCTCCGACAGCGGTGACTTGGCGACAACAAGCGGATCAAGCCGCTCCCTAACGCGCCGGGCTGCGTCCAGCGTATAGCCGGTCTGGGCCTTCCCGGCATAAAGCAGCCGGTCGCCCTCTCGCCTGCCGATGTACAACGATGCGATGCGGCGCGGCTGCGCGCCAAGTTTCTCGACGAAAGCCACGATTGGAAAAGTGTCGCTCTTGACACATTTGACCTTGACCCAACTGGTCTGGACGCCCGAGCGGTAGTGAGCATCCGCTCGCTTCGATACGATTCCCTCTATGCCCATCCGGCAGGCATGGTCGAACATATCCTTGCCGTTCACCTCCAGATGCTCGGCATAAGTCAGGGTTGGCTCGGTTTCGGTCAGCAGCTTCTTCAGCGCAGCCTTGCGCTTCACTAACGGTTGTTCCCGTAGATCACGGCCATCGAGGTACAGGAGGTCGAAAGCGTAGAGAGTCATCCGTAGCGAACTTGGGTTGCCCAGCTCCCGTTCCAGGGCTTGATAGTCCGGCAGGCCGGTGTCGCCCAGGACGACAGCTTCACCATCGATGATAGCGGATTTGACCGGCAGGCTTGCCGCGGCCTGAACAATCCCCTTGTAACGGTGGGACCAATCGTAGCCGCGACGCGTGAATGCTCGCGCCTTTCCGCCTTCAACGACCAGCTGCGTCCTGTAGCCGTCATATTTGATCTCGTGAAGCCAATCTCCGCCTTCGGGAGCTTTCTCGACCAGTGTGGGCGATTGGAACTCGATGAACGAAAGCCGGTCAATGGCACTGGTCATATGCTCGCGACTCCAGGAATCGCGACTCAAGCCCCAGCGCCCCTGTCGGTTCCGAGCCTTTTAGAAGAATTGCATCGCGACGATTGGTTATCCGCCTCACTTGTTGATGTGACGGCGCAGCAGAGTGACGTTGCGATTGTTCGCCTTAAAATAGACGTCGAAGATCGAGCCGAGAATTGGGACACTTCCTACGAGCGTATCCAGCAGCACGTTGCCTAGCATGCGAGCGACCAAGCCATTTCCGGCACCGACGTTTCGAGCTCGCAAGACGATGTAGGCCGAGACAATGCCCGTCGCCGCATCTCCGAGTACGGGGACCAGACCTACGAGCGCATCCAGTCCAAAACGAATTGATGTGCCTGGAATGCGCCAGCGGGAATCGAGTAGCGCGGCCAATAGATCCAACTCGGCAAGTACGTTTGCTGTATCACCACCGTGACCGCCCTGCCCGATCATGCCAACTCGCGCGCCAGTACGATTTAGTATCTCTCCCTGATGGATAGCCGTCACCTTAGATATCGCTTTGACCGCCTGAATTCGCTTGCGTCCTGTGCGATGGCACGTCGTCGAGCAAGGTCGTCTCACCGGAGCTTTTCGGCGCCTCAACGGGCAATTCACCAGTAGGCGTCATTTTGCTGACGGCCTCAGGCAAATCTCGCGTGATCCGGCTTATGAGCTCCTCGCGCGAAAGGCCGGTCTGCATCGAGAGGGAAGTCAGGGTGTCTTCGTCTATGGCTGCTTCCACCTCGCTTGGCTGGATCGGCTCGTTCGGCCCGGTGCCTACCCACGAATCGACCTTCGATCCGGCGCCTGCCCCTCTGAACCGGTCGAGAATATCGCCAAGCGCGGCCCCCGAAACGCCTTTTGAAAGCTGATCCAGAATCCCGCCTTGCGGATCATTTGGGTTGCGATCACCCGCTCCACGGATCATGTCGCCGATCTTGTCGCGATTTTGGTATGCCAAGACGCCGAGCATCGCGATCGCCAATTTTCCCAGGTTAGCCATTGGTACCTCCACTGTTCAATGGACAAGGGCTCAACATCACAAAAGTTCCGACTGGCGACGATCTAATTGAATAAGGGCTGGCGTATCGACACAGACGTGAGCGGTGCTGCCTAACCGGCTTGTTTCCGTTTGCGGTGCAGCTTCGGCCTCGCAGACGTTGATCGTGCAAAGCTCGTTGCCTGCCTGATCGCGCATGCGCACTAACCATCCGGTCATATCGTCATCGCCCAGATCAGCCAACAGGCCGATTCCGCAACGGATCGCTTCGGCGCGAGCGGCCTCAAAACTTGGCGTCTCGGCAGGCGGAACCTAGCGAGCCTGGTCGCCGTCGCGATAGTACAACGTATAAGCGAGATGGATTCCACGCGCTGCCTTAGAGTATGGAACTACCACCCTCATCTTTGACGGGGGTTTGGCCAAACAGCGAACATCGGCTAGGCCTAAGACGATCGATCGAGGTCGACTCGCGCGACGGCGTAGGCGCCAAGCGAGATGCTTTGATCATCCAGCGGTCTTGCGGAACTTTCCATGAAGTCGGGATCGGTTGCCGCCCGCTCGAACTGCTCGGCGCCGAGAAGAGCAATGCGGGCGCTGCTCGGCGAATCCGAAAGCCGCACAGATTGCGTCTTGGCGGTAAGGTTAGCGACCCACAGGGTCACGCGGCGATCTTTTTCAGCCGCGATCGTGGCGACGCCGTCAGCGCCGGAAGTTCCTACGGACAGCAAGGTGGCTCCGCCGAGCTTTGAGAGACCAGCCAAGACATGGAAAGCGGGATAGACCGTTGGGCCATCCTGCTGATCATACCATGGCTGCACGAAATCAGCCTTCCTATGGATTTGGCCAAAGCGGCCGGCGAAGTCACCGAACGCGACGGCCTCGATTCCTTCGCGAGCGCAGGCCGCGAAATATCCGACAGTCCAAGCCGCATTGAACAGCCCGCGCTGACGAGGATCAATGCGCGATAGACAGACGCGAGCGTTCGCTTCATTCGGCGTAGTGGATTTTCCGTATGGGTTCTCACGGCAGCCGAGCTGGATGGGACCGATACGCAGTGGCAAGCGTTCCCCCATGAAAGCATGCGCGGAGCGGATTAGATGGGGGATTGCCTGAAGTGTCTCCATCACCGAGACATCATCTGCGGCGTGCACGCTGGGACAGGTGGTGAAGGTCACGTAGTCGAGCGCTTCGGCTGGCGGACGCTTGCGGTTGAGTTCGGTGAAGTAAGCGGCCATGCCGCCGCCCAGCGCGATGCCCGGGAAAGCCCGGCGAGCGGCGGAGTAGCTTTCGTGGAAGCTGGGCATAGTCGGCCACGGTGCTCCCGGCTGTACGGATGTCATGTCCTGCGCCGGAAAGACGGAGACAGCTTCTAGTTTGAGGCCGAGTGAGTGGACAGCATCCGCGACCGGCGCCAATTCGCCGAATGGATCGCGCGTGCCCTTGGTGACAATCTCGAGGACCACGCCAGCGCCGGTCAGCCGTGCGAGCGCGGCGTAGCTTTCTAGTTCGTCCTGGCCGTGTGCGATCCGGAGATCGACCTGGCAGACCATCCACTGGGGAGCCATTCGTCGTAGGAGCTCGGGGGTTTCGAGCGCGTGCTTTGCCTCGTCGGCGGCGACGCCGACGCCAGTGCGGGGCACTCGGCCGACCGGTCCGCCGATCGTCAGGTTGATGAGTGGATTGCGATTTTCAGACGTCCCGGCAGGGAGCGTTCCTGACACGTGAAGCCGGACGGCCTGCGTGAATTTCTGGCCCCTGGGCAGTCTGTAAGGCCACGGGCGACGCAGAGGGCGGACATATGTTTTATAGGAGGCGTCAGACCAATTGCGTTGGTCCTCCATCTCAAAGGCATCACCCTCCATGGTGCATGTCGCCCAGATCCCAGGCGCGATTTCGTGCGACAACGCCCGGATGTCGGTGAACGGACATTTTGGATCGATGTGGTCCGGAAAGAACGATAGCTCGTCGTGACCATCCTCATGCAGCACCTTTATCGGCTTGCCGGCCAAGCCCTCGATCGGATGAAGGACCACGAAGCCGGTCCGATTCGTCAAAAGGTCAGTCTCGGGCTCTGCCTCCGCCACAAACGACAGCGCACCATCGCCACTGCCTGAGACGCGCGCCCGGTAAATCAGGCGGCCGGATGTTGCGGCACATGTTGCACGGTATTCAATGGCGAACGCATCCGGCCTCTCGTCGATCCGCAGATCATCGAGAACGGTGGTACATGTTCCCCAGTTTTCGTCCCGTACAAGAAACGAGATTCCGCGCAAGATCTCGATCGTCCCGATGCGGATGTAACGCAAGGCGCCATTGTCGAACGCGACCGACAATGATCCGGCGCGCAGTGTGCGCAGCGGTGCCTCGAGCTGTTCGGTGCCACACAAGCGGACTGCCAGGGAAGCTGTCGAGGTCAAATTGCCCGCTCCGTCGTGGCGTCGAAGATCGAGGCCCGGTTCATGTTGATGTCGATCGCAAGCTTCTCGCCCGGACGGCTGACATCGTGCGCCTGCAGCTCAGCCATCACCGGCGCGCCGGCCAGTCGGAATGTCGCGTAACTGCGCGAGCCGGTCGGCTGCAGCAGGTCGATCGTTGCCTCATAGCGAAACGTGCCCTGCTCCGGCATGGCAGTGTGCGCACGAGTGAGGTGTTCTGGCCTCAACCCGAGCAGCACCTGCTGTCCGTCCGCGACGCCCTTCAGCCCCCTGCCGGGCGCTAAGGGTAGCAGTGCATCTGCGAGCCGGATGGCAGCGGCGCCTGCGTCCAAGGCAAGGGTGCCTGGCAGGAAGCTCATCCGCGGCGAACCCAGGAACCCAGCGACGAACGTTGAGGCCGGGTGCTCGAACAACTCGAGTGGCGCGCCCTGCTGCTCTATCAACCCGTCGCGCATCAGCACGATACGGTCAGCCAACGTCATCGCTTCGATCTGGTCATGGGTGACGTAGATCATCGTTGTCGCAATGTCCTGGTGAAGGCGTTTGATTTCGCCGCGCATTTCGTCGCGAAGCTGTGCGTCGAGGTTGGACAGCGGCTCGTCGAACAGAAAGATGCGGGGGTTGCGGACTATGGCGCGGCCGATGGCGACGCGCTGGCGCTGGCCACCGGATAATTGGCGCGGAAAACGCCCCAGCAAGGGAGTGATGCCAAGCATGCGTGCCGCCTCGGCCACGCGCACCTCGACCTCTGGCTTCGGCATCTTGCGAGCCTTGAGGCCGAAGCCAATGTTCTTGGCCACGCTCATATGCGGATAGAGCGCATAATCTTGAAACACCATTGCCACGTCGCGATCGCGCGGCCGGAAATCATTGACCACCTCGCCGCCGATCTCGATCGTGCCTTCCGATATCTCCTCCAGGCCGGCGATGGTCCGGAGCAGCGTCGACTTGCCGCAGCCGGACGGTCCAACCAGGACGGTGAACTCGCCGTCGCGGATGTGGAGGTCAATGCCGCGCACGGCATGGAACGCGCCGTAGCGCTTGTGCAAGCCGGTAATTTTGACTTCGGCCATGCGGGAGCTTTCCTAACCGCGAACGGCGCCGAGCGTCAGCCCGCGCACCAGATGACGTTGAGCAAGGACCCCGAGGGCGATCGATGGCACAAGGGAGACGATGGCAAGGGCCGCGGCTTCGCCATATTGCGCGCCCTGGAAGCCGATGAAGGCGCGGAAGACCGTTGGCAGTGTAAAGGCAGTTCGGCTGGTCAAGATCAGAGCGAAGAAGAACTCCGTCCAGCATGCAATGAAGGCGAAGACAGCCGCCGCGACGATGCCCGGTGCTGCGAGCGGCATGGCAACGCGCCAGAACGCCTCCCATCTCGTGCAGCCATCGACGAGGGCCGCCTCCTCCATCGACTTCGGCATGCCGCGGAAATAGGCGAACATCATCCACACCGAGACCGGCAGCGTGAAGACCGTATAGGCGATGATCAGGCCGACATGAGTGTCGTAGAGCCCGACCTGGCGATAGATCAGGAACACCGGCAGCACGATCCCGATCGGCGGCAAAAAGCGCTGCGACAGCACCCAGAAAGACAGATGCTTGCCGCCGGTGTCGTAGCGCGCCAGGCTATAGGCCATCAGCGTGCCGAGCAGCGCCGAAAGCACCGTGGCCGAAAGCGAAATAATCAGGCTGTTGATGAGCCCGTCGAGACCACGATAGGCGAACAGCGCAGCTTTGTAGTGGACAAGCGTCGGAGCGGCGGGGAACCAGACAGGCGGTACGGTGAGGTAGTCGTCGCTGGGCTTGATGGAGGTGTTGAACATCCAGTAGAGCGGCCACAGCACGAACACCAGGAAGAACCCCAGCAGCAGAATTCGGCCGATCGGCAACGACCGGCGTTTCCTGCGGCGGGCGGGCGCGACGGCGGCCATCAGACCGGTTCTACCTTCAAGAGCCGACGCACCAGCAACGTCACGATGAGCGCCGTAAAGATCAGGAACAGCCAACTTCCTGCTGTTGCCTGCGACAGATGAAACTGTGTGAAGCCGATGGTATAAAGATAATAGGAGGCCGTGTAGGTTTGTGTTCCCGGGCCACCCCCTGTCATGATGAAAATGGTGTCGAACATACGGATTGCGTCGAGCAGACGGAAGGTCAGCGCCAGCAGCATCATCGGCCCGAGATGCGGGAGCGTGATCGCCCAAAAAACCTGCCAGGCGTTGACGCCGTCGAGTTCTGCCGCCTCATAGAGATTGGGTGGGATTGCGGTCAGCCCGGCGAGCAGGATGACGAACATGAACGGCGTCCACTGCCAGACATCGGCGATGATCAGCGAGACGTAGAGCCACGGGCGCTCCGTCATCCAGCCGATCGTAACCTCCTGCCCCAATAGTTGCGTCAGGATATAGTTCGTCGGTCCGAAAGGCCGCTGTAAAAGCAGCGTCCAGGCTTGGCCGACGATGACCGGACTGATGAACAGCGGCACGATCAGGATCGACATGATCACACCGCGGCCCGGAAAGCTGCGCACCATTGTCAGCGCCACCAAGAGGCCGAGAACGAATTCTATAGCGACGCTGATGCCCGACAGCGATGCTGTCAGCAACAGGGACCAACGTGCTACGGGATCGAACACGACCCGCTCGAAGTTCTTCAATCCGACAAAGGCGTGGCCCGGCACCTGGAAGTCGTAGTTGATGAAGGATACCACCAGCGAGAACAGAAGCGGATAGATCGACAGTGCCAATATCAGCAGCACAGCGGGGCCGACCAGCAGCCACTTGAAATGACGGTCTGCCCATTGAGCAAAGGCAGACAGCCGGGGCGGTGCGCCGGCTGCCTTCAAACGACGGATCGTGGCGGTGGGCTGCATAGGCGTATCCAAAATCGCCGCTTAGCGGGGAGGTGTTGCGAGCCAAGCGCCCGCAACACCGATTGCTCCAGAGAAGTCCGCCTGCCCTCAGAGGGTGACCGCCATGCCAAGTTTTTCCACCGTGTTGTCGGCGGTGGCGCCAGGCAGTTTCAAGAACTCGGTGTAGAAGCCCTTCTGCGAATCCACACCCAGTCGGTCGGTCGTCTCGTTCCACTCGGCGGCCGCCGTTTCAAGCGACGCCTTCGGATCCGCACCAGCCCACACCGCCGTGCACATGCGATCGATGCTCAAGAAGTAGTCCTGCGCGCCTGGCATGATCGGGTCGAGCAGACCGACATTTGCCGAGTTGTTGAGGTTGGCAAGGTACTCCTTGGCACTCGGGAAGAGCGCGCCGTAGAGCTCGGACTTGAAGTGCGAGATGCGGTACGGGTCGCGTAGAGCGTAGGGCAGCATGCAACGTGCCAGCGAGACGGGTGGCGAGCATACCCACTGCATGAACAGATACGCCGCCTCAGCGTTGGGCGAGTCGGCCGACAGTGCCTTGTTGTAGCCGGTGGCATGTTCCGGATTTCCCGGAACCACGGCATAGCCGACCTTGCCGGCGATTTGGGACTGCGGAATGAAGTTGATTGCCGTGGCCGACTGCGAATAGTTGGCCGCCATACGGCCGCTAGGAGGCCAGGAATAGATCATCGCGACTTTGCCGGTCAGGAAAGCCGCCCACAAGGAGACGGCGTCGAGCTCGTTGTTGCCGGGGATCGAGGCCTTGTTTGCGGCGAGCATGTTTGTCAGCGTCTTGACGCCGGCATCCGAAACCAAACCTGCCTTCATGTCGTCGCCGAAGAGTTTTCCGCCGTTGGCCCGGTACTGCTGCAGAAAGTCGAACTGATTGCCGGGGCTGCCCGCCTTGCGGAAATGTCCCGCGCCATAGACCTTTGGCGCCATCTGGTCGGTGATGAACTGGGCGATCTGGGCATATTCTTCCCATGTCTTGGGCGGTCCAAGCTTGGCGTTGAACTTCGCCTGGTAAGCCTCCACCATTTTAGGGTCCTCGAAAATGTCCTTGCGGTAGTAGAGAGCGAACATGTCGCCGTCGTCGAAGAACCCCCAGATCTTACCCTTGTAGGTCGGCAGCGCCTTGTACAGGGGATGATAGTCCTCGAGGTCTGCCGGGTTCATGTATTTGGCGATGTAGTCGTCTAGAGGGGCGATGACGCCGCCATCGGCAAGCGACGGCGTCCAGGCCGGCGAGATGTCGAGGACGTCATAGGCACCCGAGCCGGCGATGTGCTCGGCGACCGCCTTGGAGTACTGGTCCGGGTTCGACAGCTCGACGACATTCGACTTCATCCCGGTAAGCTGCTCCCACATCGGCCCACTGAAATTGCGCGGGTCGAGTGCCTGCAGGCCAGCCTCGTAGGTCATGTTGAGGGTGACGCCCGAATGCGCCTTGGCCGCCTCCGCCGCGCGAAAGGCGGAACCGTCCGCAGGCCCTCCCTTCGATGCTTTCAGGGCTGCGGCCTGCGCCTGGCCGAGCGGCGACGTGGCGTCCGCCAATTCCAATGTTTGCTGCGCCAGCGCCCAATCGGTCATTATCCCCAGCAGCGGGCCGGACACGGCCAACATACCGGTCATCTGACCGAAGCGGGTGATGAAAGTTCGGCGGGTGGTTTCGCCGCGCATGAAGGCGTCGACCTCAGCTTCGAGGCCTGCCTGAAAGTCACGTTTTTCACGATCGTTCATAGTGCTTGGTCCTCCCATTTTCCTTTTGCTTCACTCGCCGCCGGCGCAGCGGTCAAGCATTTCCTCCCGTAAGGTCGCCGCAAAGAGGCCGCGGCGGCGCGCCGAAAATCAGTCTCCTCCTAGGTTCCGAAGCGGGCGGCGAGCCCAGACAGCCTGGTCTTCCACAGCTCGCTCGAAAGCACCTCGCGATTGACCACGCCGCGCGGCTCGCGACCACGCTGCACCTCGATTACCGCTTTGACGTCGGCGGCACCGTTGCCAGCAAAGCACTGGTCGGTCCAGCAAAGCGCGTGCGGCGCCAGGATGACATTGTCGAGTTTGAGGATCGCATCGTCTGCGTCGGGAGGCTCTTGTTCCAGCACGTCGAGACCGGCGCCGGCGATGCGGCGCTCCTGCAGTGCTTGCGTCAGCGCTTTCTGGTCGACGATCGGGCCGCGCGCGGTGTTGATCAGGTAAGCTGTCGGCTTCATCAGGGCGATCCGCTCAGCATTGACGATGTGGTGGGTCTGGGGCGACAGGGGGCAACTCACCGACAGCACGTCGGCGCGGCGAAACAGATCCTCCAGCCCGACCAGCTCGACGCCCAGGTCGGCAGCGACCCCCTTGCCGGCAAACGGGTCATGGGCAATGAATTGCATGTCAAAGGGCTTCGCCAAGCGGAAGACCTCGGCACCGATGTTGCCGATGCCCAGCGACCCAAGCGTACGCCCGACGAGGCCGACCCCCATATGTTCGGAGCGCTTCTCAAAACCAACAGACCCTTTGCGGGTGAGCGCGTCCTTTGTCAGCAGCTTGCCGGTCAGCGCCAGGATGAAGGTGATGACGGATACGGCGACGGGCCGTCGCACGCCATCGGGCGTGATGACCAAGGCAATACCGGCTGCGGTGCATGCCTCAACGTCGACAGTGTCGTAGCCGACCCCGAAGCGGGCAACGACGGCCAGGCGGCCGCTCCTGGGGACACTCGTGGCATCGAAACGATGGGCGAGGAGGATCAGCGCATCGAAATTCTCAAGTTGGTCGCCGCGAAGCGGACTGTTTGACTCCAGGAACACCATCTCGACACCTATCGCATTGCGCAGCGGCTCCAGATCGAAATCTGGGTAGGTCGGCGAGCCGTCCGGCCTGCGGAAATCACCGGAAAGCGCCACCCTGAATTTCACGCTGTCCATCGTCTCTTCCGCTCCTATTGGCACCCGGCCCGGATCTTGGAAACCGCGTCGGCGATCGCGTCGTGCAGGACCCAAACGTCGCCTGAATAACATATGAAATCGAAGCCCTGTGCGTAGAACTCGTGTCCCTGGGCGACGTTGGGCACCAAGCGTCCAAGCGATTTGTTGTGCTTCTTGGCGGCGGCCACGATTTTGGCCATTGCAGCAGTGAAAGTGGGGTGGGCGAAGTCGCCAGGAATGCCGAGCGAGACGGACAGATCGAAATGCCCAACCCACAGACAATCGACCCCGTCCAGTCCCGCGATGCCGTCAATGTTCTTGACGCCGTCGGCGGTCTCGATCAGGCAGATGAACGTCGAGCGCTTGTTGGCGGCCTCGAATTTGTCAGCGACCGAGCCCGGACGGTAACGGTCATGAGCGATCTGCAGCGCCACGCCGCGGGCGCCGGCAGGGTGGTATTTCATGGAGTTGATGATGTGCTGCGCCTGTTCGACGCTGCTCACCATCGGCGCGATCAGGCCTTCGGCGCCCATGTCCATGGCGCGGGCGAGGAAATGGTAGTCCTGCGATGGCACACGAACCATCACCGGCAGATCGGCCGCCTCGAAATAACGGATCGCACTCTTCAGCGTTTCCAAGTTAAATCCCGAATGCTCCATGTCGAAAAAGACGAAATCGCAGCCAGCGGACTTCAGGATGTGACCGATTCCCGGCGTGGCGAACTCGGCGACGAGCGTACCGAGCTTGACCCGCCTGTGAGAAGCTAACGCCCTGAGACTTGGCTCCGACATGCACTTCCTCCCGTTCGCCCCAATGGGCCAATCCGCCCATGTTCGCTTCAATGCGTGGCTTCAAGAACGAGGTCGCAGGTCGTCACCAACTTGGTCACGACGAGCGGCGCGCTCTGCGTATTGAATTCGTCGAAATGAGCGGTGCGGCAGTGGTCCTCGAATGCGGCCTCGCTATCGTAAATCTCATAGAGCAGGACCCGATCCAGTTCGCCGCGCGCCTCCGTCACGTCAAAGCGGCGGCAGCCGGCCTCGGTGCGCATCGAGGCGGTCGCATTGGCGTCGACAAGTT
The DNA here is from genome assembly GCF_040319795.1 of Mesorhizobium sp. M0862. Lineage (NCBI taxonomy): Bacteria > Pseudomonadati > Pseudomonadota > Alphaproteobacteria > Hyphomicrobiales > Phyllobacteriaceae > Mesorhizobium > Mesorhizobium sp. M0862. Next base: position 70,119 of record NZ_JAMYOJ010000020.1, on the reverse strand, counting down.
CTCGGAATCTGTCCCGGGCACCAGGCCTCAGGCGGAAATCGACCCAGACGACAAATCCGGTCATCACTTGGGCCTCGCAAGTTGCAGATAGCGCTTGGCCACATATTCGAGATGGCTGCGCATGGCCGCCTCTGACGCGTCTGGATCGCGCGCGGCGACGGCCTCGAAGATTTCGCGATGAGCCTGGTAAGCCTTGCGGTCTTCACCCTTGGCCAATGTGGTGCGACGCTGTTCGAGCAACCATTCAGCCAACGCCGCGTGAATAGCTGTAAAGATCCGATTGCGGGTGATTACCGCCAGCACGTAATGGAAGTCTACGTCCGTGCGCTCGAAGCGCGCCAGGTCGCCGATTGATTGACGGTTGAGTTCGAGCGCCTCCTTGAGGCTCTCAATGTCTTTCGGGGTAGCATGCACAGCGGCGTTGCGGGCAAGGCCGACCTCGAAAAACAACCGCGCGCTCTGGAAGTCGTGAACTCCTCCCGGCGCCGAAATCATGTGCCGAGCCGGCCCTGAAAGGGCGTCGATCACGAATTGAGGAGTGGGTCGAGTGACGCGGGCACGCTCCCCCGATTTTACCTCGACAAGGCCCATTTTGCTCAGATGCAGCAGCGCCTCACGGATGGAAGGCCGCCCTACCCCGAACTGCCGCATGAGTTCCCGTTCAGATGGGAGACGGTCGGCTTCGGCCAACTCTCCCTCTCGGATCATCCGCTCGAGGTGCGCTGCCACCTCGTCCGAAAGCTTCCGCTGTTTGATCAGAACTCCGATCATGTGGCATACCTGTTATACCAATCAGGTACGTTATGATCCCATAGCACCCTTGTCAACGATGTCTAAGCATCCGGTAGCCGAGCCGTTTAATCACTCCGCCGATGTCGAGGCGTCCTTTGCACACGCCTTCAACGTCTTCACCAAGGATATCGGTGACTTGAGGAGCGCGAGCACACTCTGCTCGGTGTTCCGATCGGGGACCGTCTTCGAACCCTGGGTCGGGTGGTCAGTTTCAACTGCGGTGTGGACCGCAGTGAGTGCCACCGGGCCGTGTGCTGGCCGAGACCTACCCAACCGCCTGCTTATGAGCTGCAACATTGAACGATGCGCATTTGAAACTGGTTTTCTCAAGATCTTTTAGTCCTGAGGGCCTCAGGCGGGGGCGCTTGCCATTTAGTTATCGTCACCTGCAAATGCCGAACCCGCACTCGACGCCAATCTACGCGTTGGCCAGTTTGCGACATCTGGTTTCGGCGATTCCGCTTTCAGTAGCGACGATCATGCTGGACGGCTGATATGAGGCGCGTTCCCGCCTGGCAGCTTAGGGGCAGCAAGCAGGACGTCGGCTTTCTTGCCTCGACCTGGCCTAAGCAGTCATTCAATTCGTGGCCTCAAGCAACTCATCCACGCTCCTCCTGACGCGGCGTGCCAACCAGCCGATCTCGGGCTGATGTGCGTGGACGGCAGTCGTCCTTTGACCACCGCTTCTGGCGGCGCCGATTGGCGAGCCGCCTCGCCATCATTAGCTATGGAACGGAAAAGAAACCATTCAGCATCAGACTACCGCTTTTCGACGCACCTTTTCGAATATGTCGGAACGAGCGCTTGTCGCGCAGCCCACGATGCCCCCCATTGGTGAACCGGTTCCATGAAGAGTCTGACAATACGCCACCGCATCCTCGTCAGTTTCGCAGCCGTTCTGGTGGTCATGTCCGTGATAGCCCTCATCGCGTACGCCTGGTTTCTTCAGGCGGGGGAGGAGGCGACTGAGGTCGAGAAGGGCATCCTTCCGGACCTTTATCACAGTACCGAGATCATGACGGGCCAGATGGCGGCCCATAGTCTGCTTCAGGAATATGCCCTTCAGGACAACCCGTCAGACAGAAGCACGGTTGCAAACGCGATCACGACCAATCGCAACCAGGTGCAGCGGTCGATGGACGACTATGAGGCAACGATCGTCTCCGATATCGACAAGCAGAATTATGCAGCCGTCAAACAACTCGCCAACCAATTCCATCTGGCTGAAACTGCTGTGCTGGAAACAAGCCGGGCTGCCTTGTCGAAAGGTGAAACTCCCAATGAAAGCCCAGCTATCAAGAACGAAGTAGAGCCGATCTTTGTAAAATTGCAGTCCGCTCTGCAGGCCATGGTTGAGGATCACAGAGGCGAGGCAAACAGCGCGACGCAGCGGATCAGCTCGATCGTCAGAACGGCCGAAGTCGGTTTGAGCGTTGGCTTGTTGATAGCCCTCGGGCTAGCCCTTCTTTTGGGTTACCAGCTGTTTCGCGCCATTACAGGTCCGCTCACCCGTTTGGTCGACGCGGTTCAATTGATGCGGCAAGGCGACTTCAGCGAACGGCTCGATCTGAGGCGCCGAGACGAATTCAGCGTGCTTGCCGACGGCTTCAACGCAATGGCGGACGATCTCACAACCCTCATTGGTCAGGTTCAAAGGTCCAGCATACAGGTCGGCACGTCGATAACTGAGATCGCCGCCACCTCCAAGCAACAGCAGGCAACTGCGACTGAAATCGCAGCGACCACAACAGAAATCCGAGCGACAGCCAAGGAAATCTCCGCCACATCAAACGAACTGGTCCGCACGATGAACGAGGTCTCCACAGTTGCCGAACAAACCGCTGCCGTGGCTGGCGGGGGGCAAGCGGGGCTGACCCGTATGGAAGAAACCATGCAGCAGGTCATGGAAGCGGCTGGCGCGATCAATTCCAAACTGGCGATCCTGAGCGAGAAAGCCGGCAGCATCAATCAGGTGGTGACGACCATCACCAAAGTGGCCGATCAGACGAACCTGTTGTCGCTCAACGCTTCCATCGAAGCGGAGAAGGCAGGCCAATATGGCCGGGGTTTTGCAGTGGTGGCAACGGAAATCCGAAGGCTCGCGGACCAGACAGCTGTCTCCACCTACGATATCGAGCAAATGGTCAAGGACATCCAGTCGGCAGTCGCGGCCGGGGTGATGGGCATGGACAAGTTTTCCGAGCAGGTCCGTCGGGGTATGCAGGACATCCAGCAGGTCGGCGGGCAACTCTTCGAGATCATTCAGCAGGTTCAGGGGCTGGTGCCACGTTTCGAAGTCGCCAATGAAGGCATGCAAGCACAGGCGACCGGCGCGGGGCAGATCAGCGACACGCTAACCCAGCTAAGCGAGGCAGCTCAGCAAACAGTCGAGTCCCTTCAGCAATCGACGCTCGCGATCGACGAGCTCAATCAAGTCTCAGGCGGCATGCGAAGTAGCATATCGAGGTTCAAGCTACGAGCATAGCGAGCCGGCAGTAGGAGGTGACAATGCTATTCCTCGCCTTCAGCATGGGTCCGGATCGCTACTTGATCGATGTCCACAAAATTGAAGAGGTGCTGCCCTATATCGACGTGAAAGTTCTTCCGGGTGCGCCAACTGGTGTGGTGGGTTTGGTCAGCTATAACGGAATACCCATCCCCCTGATCGATGTCACCCTTCTTGCGCTTGGCCGACCATCGGAGCGCCTGTTGAGCACCCGGATCGTTGTGACGCGCTATCCGGCGGATGATGGCGAGCGACGCCTGCTGGGGCTGATCGCGGAACGGGTGACGGATACGATCGAGCGAGACCCGGCCGATTTCGCGCCGTTCGGACTGGAACCAGGAACCCCGCCCTATCTTGGGCCGGTGGCTTCCGATGGTTTGGAGATCATTCAGTGGGTCAAAGTGGAAGCGCTGCTTTCGGAAGAGATTCGTACCGCTTTGCTCCGCCAGGCGGCAATAGGTGATCAATGACCGGAGCAATAGAAAAGCTCCTGACGGAAACCATTGGACTGGACAGTGCCAGCGTTGGTCCGACAGTGGTTCGTCAGGCGGTCAGAGAACGGATGGAAGCATGCCGGATAACCAACCCTCAGGCCTATAGGCAACACTTAGCCGGTTCCTCGCAGGAGCTGCAGGAGCTGATCAATGCGGTGGTGATCCCAGAGACCTGGTTCTTTCGCGACCGAGAAGCGTTCACGATGCTGGCGCGGCATGCGCGCGCGCACAAGCCTGCTCAGCCGATAAGAATCCTGAGCCTGCCATGTTCAACCGGCGAAGAGGCTTACTCGGTCGCCATGGCCATGTTCGATGCCGGCTTTGAGGCGCATGAGTTCAAGATCGATGGCGTGGACGTCAGCAGCCGCAATATCGCGACGGCTGAACACGCCATCTATGGCCGCAATTCGTTTCGCGGCAGCCATTTAGAATTCAAGGATCGCTATTTCGAAGCGGCCGAGGGCGGGTTGCGGCCTGTTGCTGGGGTGCTGAAACAGGTTCGGTTCATGGTAGGAAACTTGTTCGGTTCTCACGCGCCTTTCGGGCAAGAGGTCTATGACATCCTGCTTTGCCGCAATTTGCTGATCTATTTCAATCGAGAGCTGCAGGATCGCGCATTGATCTGCCTGAAGGACCTGCTGGCCAAAGACGGACTTCTTCTGGTCGGTCCGGCGGAAGCAGCTCTTCCAAGGGTGCATGGCTTTCTTTCCGCTGAATGGCCATTGGCCTTCGCCTTTCTGAAATCGGAGCCCGTCAAGACCACGGCGCCGAAGGTTTCGGCCGCCGTCCCGGTGCGGACGCCAAGCCCTAAGGTCAACAAGAGCGAGCCTCTTCGTCCGTTCCGACCGACAAGTGGCAATGAAGGCCGCGGGCAGGCTCCGGCCAAGCCGCTTGCACGCGCCTCGGAAAGCCTCATCGCGGTTGAACGGATCGCCAATGCAGGACGCGTAAAGGAGGCACAGGAGGTCGCCCTGGCGCATCTCAGGGAGTTCGGTCCTTCCGCAGAAATCTTCTACCTGCTGGGCCTCGTCCAGGATGCGGATGGTTCTGCACCCGAAGCCGCGCAAAGTTATCGCAAGGCGCTCTATCTCGCGCCAAATCATCGAGAAGCTCTTGTCCATCTGGCCTTGCTGCTTAGCAAGCAAGGCGACCATAACGGCGCCGAGGCGCTGGCCGGCCGGCTGGGTCGGGTCCAGAAAAGGAGCGGCAGTTGATGGCGGCTTCGACAAGGATCGCTCAGCCGGTGGAGGAGATCGAAATCAACGACTGCTGGCGGCAAATAGGCGTACGGGGTGACAAGTCATGTCCGCTACTAGAGCAGCATCTCCACTGCCGCAATTGCCCGACCTACAAGAAGATCGCACGACGCCTCCTCGACCGTGCAGCTCCCTCGGCATCTCGCGACGAATGGCCTGACAAGGCTGGTCGTGCAGGGATCGATTCGGCAGACAGCGACGCGCTGCAGACGGCCGTTCTCTTCCGTTTGGGGGAGGAATGGCTGGCACTTCCGGTCGGTATTTTTCATGAAGTGGCTGAATCTCGTCGCGTTCATTCACTTCCACATCGCAGGAACAGTGCACTGCTCGGCATTGCGAATGTCCGTGGTGAATTGCTTATTTGCCTGTCCCTGGCCGAATTGCTCGGGATAGACGAGCGCAAGGAAGGGGAACAAGGCACACGAACCAAGGTATTTCGCCGCCTTGTCGTGGTAGGCGAGCGCGACAAGCGGGTTGCTTTTATGGTTGATGAGATCCACGGCTTACATCGGTACCAGGAACGCGACACTCTCGCTGTTCCGGCCATGATTGGCAAGGCACTGTCGGCCGCTACGGTTGCCGTGCTGCCATGGCAAGGACGAGCCGTTGGCTGTCTCGATCCACGACAACTGCTCACGATGCTGGATCGGAGCATCGCATGACAGATGAAGACTTCAGCCAGGTTTCGATGCTCAGCCTCTTCCAGGCCGAACTGGAGACGCAGTCACGGGCTCTGACCTCTGGACTTCTGGCACTCGAACGCGATCCTATCGCCGCCGACGCCCTGGAAGCATGCATGCGTGCCGCGCATTCCCTGAAAGGAGCTGCCCGCATCATCGACCTGATGCCCGCAGTCAAAGTTGCAAATGCGATGGAAGACTGCCTGGTCGCAGCGCAACGCGGGCATCTGAGGGTGCGACGGGAGCATATAGACGCGCTTCTGCAAGGTTCTGACCTTTTGAAATTGATCGCATCGGGATCATCGAGCGAAAGCGCCAACTCAGAAGTCGAAACCTTTCTCGCGAAGTTCGAGGGGTTGTCCCTCCCCCAGGCAAAGCCCGGGCCCCAAGATTCTGCAGCTGATTTCGCAACTCCAGATCATGCCCAGGAGCAACTGGCGACGACCTCTTCAGCGAACCTCCTCGTTGGGGCGGTGCCGCAAGCCCACGGCAGCATCAGCTCTGATAGAATGGTTCGGGTGACGGCAGACAGCCTGAACCGATTGCTCGGGCTGGCTGGCGAGTCGCTGATGGAAGCTCGGCGGCTCAGGCCATTCGCTGACGGGCTGCTACGGCTGAAGCGACTTCAATCGGACCTCGCAAGTGCATTCGACAATCTTCATGCAGTGCTGCCGCCGGTTTCAAACGATGCGGCGGTGGTGGAGGCGCTGGCTGAAGCGCAGCGAAAGCTTCGGTTGAGCCAAGCGTTCCTGGCGGAGCGTTTCGATGAGTTGGATTCAGTGGATCGGAAAGCGACCGATCTTGCCAACAGATTGTACGACGAAACGTTGGCGAGCCGGATGCGGCCTTTTGAGGACGGCGTGCGACACTATGCGAGAATGATCCGCGACCTCGGTCGTACCCTTGGCAAGCGGGTGCGACTGGAGATCGTAGGCGGCTCGACCGGCATCGACCGCGATATCCTCGAGCAGCTCGATGCCCCTTTGGGGCACCTTCTGCGCAACGCTGTAGACCATGGGCTTGAACCGCCTGAGGAGCGCCTCGCGATGGGCAAACCCGAAGAGGGGCTCATCAGGCTCGAAGCGAGGCACAATGCCGGGCTGCTGCAGATAGCCGTGGTGGACGACGGCAGGGGGATAGAGCTCTCGAAGCTGCGCGAGGCCGTCGTCGCCCGGCAACTTGCAACCAGGGAAAGTGCTGAAACACTCAGCGAAAGCGAATTGCTCGCGTTTCTGTTTCTGCCAGGCTTTTCCATGAAAGCGGGCCTTACCGACGTCTCAGGTCGCGGTGTGGGGCTCGATGCAGTGCAAGCCATGACGAAGGAAGTCCGGGGAGTCGCAAGCGTCTCCTCAGAATTTGGCCACGGAACCCGATTTCAACTGCAATTGCCGCTGACACTGTCGGTCCTCCGCACGCTGCTCGTCGATGTCGATGGAGAGCCCTATGCTTTTCCACTCGCTGCCATTTCCAAGACTTTGAAACTGCAACGGACGGAGATCAACGTCCTGCAGGGCCGGCCGCATTTTCGATTGAACGATCGACAGATCGGGCTGGTCACCGCTCGCGAGGTGCTCGATCGAGGTGAGCCCGGATCGGAACCGAACGAACTATCGGTCGTCGTCGTGGATGCGGGTCGGGGCGATGCGTACGGCCTGATCGTTGACCGTTTTCTCGGGGAACGCGAGTTAGTGATCAGACCTCTCGATCCACGGTTTGCCAAGATCAAGGACATCAGCGCAGCGGCCCTGATGGAAGACGGTTCGCCTGTTCTGATCTTCGACGTCGACGATCTGATCCGATCGGTGGAAAAGCTTGCATCGTCCAGCGGATTTCGAGCTCTTCGGCGCGCCGCGGGCGGTCCCGAAGCGAGCAGGCGCAAGCGCGTGCTCGTGATTGACGATTCACTGACGGTTCGCGAACTCCAGCGCAAGATGCTCGGCAATTACGGTTATGAGGTCGAAGTGGCGGTAGACGGCATGGACGGGTGGAATGCCGTCCGGTCTGGTCCTTTCGATCTCGTCGTCACCGACATCGACATGCCTCGCATGGATGGCATCGAGCTGGTGAGTTTGATCAGAAAGGATGCTGATCTCAAGAACACACCCATTATGATCGTTTCATACAAGGATCGGGAAGAAGATCGCGCGCGCGGGCTCGACGCAGGTGCGGACTATTATCTGACCAAGAGTAGTTTTCAGGACGAGGCGCTGATCCATGCCGTCGTGGACATGATTGGCGAGGCGGCTGAATGAGATCGAGATTGGAAGCCAGCGAATGAGAATCGGCGTAGTTAACGACATGCCGATGGCGGTTGAACTTCTGCGTCGACTGGTTCTGTTGACCGGCGAACATCAGGTCGCGTGGATCGCGACTAATGGGCGTGAGGCGGTCGAGGTCTGCAGACGTGATCTGCCGGATCTGATACTCATGGATCTAGCGATGCCAGAGATGGACGGCGTGGAAGCGACCCGCAGAATCATGGCGGAAACCCCGTGCTCAATCTTGCTGGTGACCGCCAGTATCGAAGCCAACCTCGCCGGCGTCTACGAAGCAATGGGTCATGGCGCGCTTGACGCAGTCGATATTCCGTCAGTGGGCATCGAAGGCAACGCGTCCTCGCAATCCGCCCGGCTTTTGACGAACAAGATACTAACGATAGGCAAGCTGATCGGTGATGCGCCTACCCAGGCAAAAAGGCGGATGTCACGTGCGGCTGAGCCGTCAACTCGACGCCTGATAGCAATCGGCGCCTCTGCGGGCGGGCCGGCTGCCGTTGCCGCAGTCCTGAGCGCGTTTCCCGTTGATTTTGGCGGCGCGATTGTGCTCGTCCAGCATCTCGATGCTCAGTTCGTTCCAGGCCTTGTTGATTGGCTAGGGCAGCATACGCGTCTCCCGATCCGTCCGGCGGGGGAAAGGGATAGCCCTCAAGCGGGCACCGTTCTCGTTGCCAGTTCTGCGGATCATCTGGTTTTCAAGTCAGCTCAGCAACTTGGCTATACGCCCAGCCCCAAGGACAATGTTTATCGGCCGTCCGTAGATGTGTTCTTCGAAAGTGCGGCGCAATGGTGGCCTGGCCCGGTGATTGGTGTTCTGCTCACAGGCATGGGCAGGGATGGTGCGCGCGGGCTGAGACAGCTCCGTGACAAGGGGCATCTCACAATCGCGCAGGATAGAGCAACCAGTGCCGTCTATGGCATGCCGAAGGCCGCCGCCGACATCGGCGCGGCTGTTGATATTCTTCCTTTGGGTGCGATCGGCTCACGTATAATCGAAGCCTGCGAGCGCTCCACGTGAAAGGCCCCTTCCGATGACGCAAGAACCAGAGTTGGTCCCGCCACTCGCAGATAACTATTCATCCATGGTTCTGCTCATCGATGATCAGATCATGGTTTGCGAGGCGGTCAGGCGCGCTCTAGCCAACGAGCCCGATATTTCCTTACACTTCTGCACCGACCCGTTGAGAGCGATGACGGTCGCGGATGAGGTAAAGCCAACCGTTATCCTGCAGGATCTCGTGATGCCAGGGGTCGATGGGCTGCATCTGGTGCGAGAATACAGGAAGCATGCGTCGACACGCGCGGTGCCAGTCATTGTGCTGTCGAGCAAGGAAGATCCAGCCACCAAGGGCGAAGCCTTCGCTGCGGGCGCGAACGACTATCTCGTCAAACTGCCGGATCGTATCGAGTTGATTGCACGCATTCGATATCACACGCGGGCCTATCTGGATCACGTCCAGCGAGACTCGGCACACCGAGCGCTGAGGGAAAGCCAGCGACAGCTGATCAGTGCAAATCTAGAGCTTGAACGTCTGACGCGGATCGATGGCCTGACGGGTCTCGGCAACAGGCGCTATTTTGACGAATATCTGGCGGCTGAATGGAAACGCGCTTTTCGCGCACAGTCCCCACTGTCGCTGTTGATGATCGATGCCGACAACTTCAAACGATACAACGATACCTATGGCCATATGGCCGGCGACGATGTGCTCAAGCAAATCGCCCGCGTAATCCAGAGCGGTTCCGGCCGCTCCACCGATCTCGCTGCGCGGTACGGAGGCGAAGAGTTCGTCATCGTGTTGGTCGACACTATACTGGAACAATCCAGTGCGATCGCCGAGCGGCTCGTCCAGAGCGTGCGGGAGTTGAACATACCCCACGGCCCGGATCGCGTGACCATCAGCGTCGGCGTCGCAACAGCGGTGCCCACCGAGAACGAGACGCCAAACGATTTCGTCAATGCCGCCGATTTGGCTCTGTTTCGTGCCAAATCGGAAGGACGAAATCGTGTTGCGCTTCATATGTCCCGCAGCTAGAGAAGCTCACATCTCAGTCAACGAAGCGCGCCCTGTTCGATTTGAGGACGACCTTGGCAAAGTCGGGCATCTCGAGACCTTGCCGCACCAGGCCATCAAGAGTTTTCTCAGCCGCCCTGATGGCGGAGAGCCGGGCCAGCACAGTCTCAGCCTCCAGGCGAGGCACCACGGCGACACCGTCGCGGTCGCCGACCAGTATGTCTCCCGGCGAGATAGTCACTCCTCCCAGCACCACCGGGAATCCGACCGTGCCTGGACCATTTCGCGCAGGCGAATTCGCAATGACCCCGGCACAGTAAACCGGCAACCCGACCGCCTCGATCCCGACAACGTCGCGCACCAGGCCGTCAGTGATGAAGCCGGCGACCCCCTTGTTGCGCGCCATGCCGAGCACGAGATCGCCAGTTACCGCGGTACCGGCAAAGCTGTCGGTGGCCGCGACGATGACATCGCCACTTGCTGCGGCATCCAGTGCTCCAAACAGGGCGAGGTTGTCGGCGGGACCGCAGTGACAGGTCACGGCGACGCCGACCATCGTCGCAGTAGCTGGCGACAGTGGCTTGATCGCATAATGCAAGGCGCCGCGTCCCCCCATCGCGTCTACGACCTGGCTAACCGGCACGCCCGCAAAAGCACTGATGATTTCTGCTGCGGGCCGTTCGAAACGGCGCTTGATGGTGAGCAGTGGTGGGTCTTCAATCATGTAGCGGCCCCATTCCCTGAACGAACGAAATACAGTCCGGCCCGAGGTCGCGCAGGCTCCGCGCGCCCATCAGTCCCATGACGCGGTCGATTTCCTTGCGGTAGAGTTCGAGCACGTGGCGTACCCCCTCCTCGCCGGCGACCGCGAGCCCCCACAACTGCGGCCGCCCGATCAGACAGCACGAGGCGCCGAGCGCCAGGGCCTTGACGACGTCAGAGCCTCGCCTGATGCCGCCGTCGATAAGCACTGGTACGCGGCCGGCGACAGCCGCGACAACTGCCGTCAACGCGTCCAGGGATGCGGCGGCGCCGTCAAGCTGACGTCCCCCATGATTGGATACGATGATGCCGTCGATTCCTCGGGCTACAGCCTCGGCGGCTTCGCTGGGATGCAGGACGCCTTTCAGCAACAACGGTCCGGACCAGACAGTGCGCAGCCAGTCGACATCGGCCCAGGAGAGTCCGGGATCGAGCATTGCGGCCATCCGGCCCGCCAATGCACCGACCGTCGCCGTATCTCCGGGGCGCGCGTAGTTGCCGAAGGTCAGTTTCGGGAGTCGGGTGCGCATACGAAGAAGCCACGCCGCCTTGGTGGCGGTCGCGAGGGTTCCGGCCACACCGAAGCGCGGCGGGATGGCAAAACCGTTGCGGATGTCGCGTTCACGGTTGCCAAGCATCTGGTTGTCGATGGTGAGCACCAGCGCGTCGTAGCTTGAGGCACGCGCCCGATCCACCATTTCTCGGGTGAAGCCGCGATCGGTGTAGACGAACACCTGCATCCACCGTGGGCTACTTCCGGTGGCTGCTATATCCTCCAGCGTGCAGACGGATCCGTGGCTGGCGCAGTAGAATGTCCCTGCGGCCGCTGCGGCTCGGGCGGCTGCGCGCTCGCCGTCGGGCCAGAACAGCCCAGCCAGGCCGGTTGGCGCGATGCCCAGCGGGATGGCAAGTTTCGCGCCGAAGAGGTTAAGGGAAAGGTCTCGCGTCGTTGCACCGTTGAGCGGTCGCGGCAGAATGGCAACCTCACTGAAAGCTTGCTCGTTCCGGCGCAGCGTTCGCTCATCCTCGGCACCGCCATCGGCGAAGTCGAACACCGGGCGTGGCAAAGTCCGCCGCGCGGCGGCGCGGACCGCGGCCACGCTGTACAGGCGCTTCAACGCCGCCATCGAAGCAGACGATGCCGCACCGCCGGCGCCGGGGTCATCGCCTGTGTTTGAGGCGGACGAGGAGCTACTCACGGTTGCTTTCCGCCGATGCGACCATGATGCGTCGGTCCACCGCCTCCCGGAACACGCACGCAGGAGAGTGTTCCCTCAAAGGAGGGATCGCTGCCGGTCGCCAGCACGCCGGCATTTGTCACCCAAAGCATCTCGCCCGAGAAGACGCAGTTGGTCGTTGCCTTGCCGCAGACGAAGAAACCTTCCGCTGTGCCGTTGGGCTTCAGAACGTGAATGCCGTTGGCGGCAATATCCGTGACATAAAGGCGGCCATCGGCTCCGACCTTCAGCCCGTCCGGGATCGGATTGGGCCCAGGCAAGCGGCCCAGGTCTTCGACGGAACCATCCGGACGCTGCCGCTTGACGCGCCCCGTATAGGACTCCCCCCAAATGATCGAGCCGTCGGCTTCGATCGCCACACCATTGGGGAAGGTCGGCTTGTCGAAGCCGAGAGCAAGGTACGCACTGCCGTCGGGGTTGACGGCAAAGATGTAGCTTGGGTCCGGATTCCCCGGGTTGTATGTGCCGGGATCGCTGAAGATGAGCCGGCCGTCAGCAGCAAATACAAGATCGTTTGGCCCATTGAGCCGAATGCCCGCGACTTCGCTCAGCAGGATTTCCGGCTTTCCGCCTTCGGCAACCCGCTGGATCGATGGCGTCGTCATGTCCGCGGCCCGCCAAGGTCCGGTCGTGCCGCCGTTCTGGCAGACATAGAGCAGGTCATCCGATCCGAGAACGCAGGCGTTGGGCGCTCCGGCAACATACGCGAACTGGCGAGCACTTCCGTCGCGATCTATGGCCGTCAGCTGGCTGCGATAGCTTTCGACGATGACAATTCGGCCATCGGGCAGCACCGTCGGGCCCTCGGGCCAGCCAAGGCCGGTCGCGACAACCTCGACGGCCAGCTTTTCAACCTCGTTCATCGTGCGACCCCCAGAACGGCAGCCTATCAAGATTTGTCGGGTATAATCCAGCCTGGCGGTCTCCGGACCCGGCGACTCAAAGATAGCTAGGCTGACGTGCGCGTTGCTGGGCCCCCCCTAGGCCGGCCCCCCACCCCGGCGCCGGTGAACCCCGACGGGCGGAGGCCTATGGCTACAGCGCGAGCCGATCGGTGTCTACATAGCTCGGTAGCACTGGCTTGCTCCTCCAGGTTGCGTGGCAGGATTAGGTGCTGCTGAGGCCAGGGTGCAAGGACCAAGTGCAGGTGGAGAAGGTTGAATCTCAAGTTCCTCTCCCTCTAACACTCACAAAGTCCAACAATTCTCTGCTCCGCTGCCAGGCGCTCTTGAGCCGAGCGTTTGCAGGGCGTGCGTGTGGCCAAAAGCTGGGGAGCGCCGCAGCGCCCAGGCGTGCAAATTGCTCTCTGAACGCCGATCCTTCTCCGAAGCTGGGGAGTAGCCCCAAAATCCAACAGCAATATCATGCCTCAACGGCGGTTTTGCCACTACCAGTTTGCGGTTCGCTCGCCTGTCAAAAGGGACAGTCTTTCGGGTCACGATCCGGAGTGGGTTTGCCAAGGCTCCCGGAATCGAGGCGGCCCACTTTTGCGTCGGGGCTCCGCCACTCTTCAGATCAACAGCAACCAGCACCAATACGCACCAATCACCATTTGCACAGCGAACGCGGTGAACCTGAGACTGACCGCGAGTTGGCTGGTTGAGACGAGGTGGATCACCGACTGCACTATACGTGCGCCTAACATCGTGGAGGCCAAGGGATCCGTGACATCTGTCTTTGAAATGATGATCGCGACTCCGAGCAGACCTCCGAAGATTGGAAGCCCTTCAATGCAGTTGGCGTGGGCACGGGCTAACCTCCGCATAAACGGGGAGAGGGCTCCGTTATCTGGCGTAAAGCCGTTTGCCGGGACTTGCCCAGAGATCACCAGGTAGCTCCGGATAACTTCCATCACGATCAGCAGGGCCAGCGCCCACGAGATGAAGCCAGTCAATGCGTAAGCACTCGCCGACATGTGCCCTCCCCGTTGCTAGCACTCTAGGTCGTTGTAGCCGATCAACTAATCTAATGCTATTCGACGAGGAGGGGCGGCCTGTAGTGGGGCCGAAACGGAATAGCAGCTTTTGGACGTTGTGCCCGGAATAGCTGCCGTTCAGCCAATCAGCAGTGATTGACCGCTTTCGCCCTTTAGCGACCCTTCCGCGCCAGATCAGTCGATGCTTGAAGCTGCCATTCGCAGAGTGAAAGCGGCGTCGAGCATGGTCAGAAAGGCGCGCACGGCGGGGTTGGCGCGTCGGCTTGCCGGCCAGAGCACGGTGACATTGTTTCGCTCGACCGCGAACGTGGACAGCACTGGGACCAGTTCGCCGCGCTTCACATAGGGAGCCGCCATGAAGGAGGCGCCTATGCCTATCCCACCGCCGGCTGCCAGCATGATGAGCACGGCATCGCTGGCATCGGCGACCACACCGGAATTGGGCACGATCTCGATTTCACGGTCGCCAATCCGGAAGGGCCAGCGAAAGGCCTGGCCTGTGCTCTGATATCGAAGGTTGACGGTGTCGTGCCCTTCCAGGTGATCGGGATGGGTCGGTGTGCCGCGTTCCTCGAGATAGGCTGGCGAGGCGAAGCAGCAAAGCCGATGGGGTGCGAGCTTGCGTGATAGTAGCCGGGTGTCAGCCAGATCACCGATGCGTATGGCGACATCGATCCCTTCCTCGATCATGTCCACCATCTGGTCACCCAGCCTGAGATCGACGATCAGGTTCGGATGGAGCCGACGGAAAGCCGGTAAAGCCGGAGCGATCAGATGCAGTCCGATCGGCAGCGACGCGGCCACGCGCAACGTGCCCGATGGTTCGGAGCGCGCGGTCATTGCCGCCTGCTCTATTTCCTCCGCCTCGCGTAGCAGACGCAGCGCGCGCTCATGCAGGTCGCGCCCTTCGGGCGTGAAGGTGAGCGAGCGCGTTGTACGGGTAAACAGCGACACTCCTAAATGCCGCTCGAGCCGCTGGACGCTCTTGCTGACCGCCGACGGGGAAATCGACAGCGCGCGCGCCGCTGCCGTGTAGCTGCCCAGCGATCCCGCACGCGCGAAGGCGATGATGCCAGTGAGCCGATCCAAAGTGATATGTTCCGCCATGGCATTACTTAACCGCCATCGGCACCGATTATCAACCGGCGGTCATGCCGCTAGATTCGCTCCAATGACATGGATCAGCGGAGATTTCACCAATGAGCTATAAGATGAAGGCAGTCCGTCTGCACGCATTCGGTGGTCCCGAGATGCTGGTGTACGAAGACGCGCCTAGGCCGGGTGTGAAGCCCGGCGAGGTGCTTGTCCGAGTCCAGGCGGCCGGGCTTAATCCGCCCGACTGGTATCTGCGGGATGGCTATCGCGCACTGCCGCCAGAATGGCGACCCAACGCGTCCTTCCCACTGATTCTCGGCACGGACGTGTCGGGCGTCATTGAAGCGGTTGGCGCTGACGTCGCTGAGTTCAGCATCGGTGACGAGATCTATGCAATGGTTCGCTTCCCCGATAACTTGATGACGGGTAGCAATGCCTACGCGCATTATGTCAGTGTGCCGGCATCGCATGTTGCGTTGAAACCAGCCGGCATCGACCATATTCATGCGGCTGGTGCGCCGATGTCGCTTCTGACGGCATGGCAGTTCTTGATCGAACTTGGCCACGACGAGCCGAATCCGTTCCAGCCCTTACCGCATGAGCCGGTGCCCCTCGACGGCAAGACGGTGCTCATCAATGGTGCCGGAGGCGGTGTCGGGCATCTGGCCGTCCAGTTGGCGAAATGGCGGGGCGCGCGCGTCATCGCGGTGGCATCGGCCAAGAACGAGGCGCTGATGCGCGATCTCGACGTGGATCAATTCATCAACTACAAGACAACCGCGGCGGAAGATGTCGTCCGAGACGTCGACCTTGTCCTCGACGCGGTGGGCGGCGCGGACATGGAGCGCTTCTTCCATGTTCTGAAGCCGGGCGGCGCGCTGTTCCTGGTCAACCCACTGGGCTTCGCTGGTCACGAAGAGACAGAGAGGCTGGGGATCACGGTCTCATCCACACAGGTTCGATCCAATGGCGCGCAGTTGGCAAAAGCCGCCCGCCTGCTCGACGACGGCCTTGTGCGTGTCGTCATCGACAGCACATTCCCGCTGGCCGAGGCATCGCGCGCGCATGAGCGTGCCGCCGACGGCAGTATTCAAGGCAAGATCGTGCTGGCCGTCTGAATTGTTGCTTTCAGTCCGACCGACCATCGGGAGTGCAGACGATCGGGCGGGATTACGCCGTTTAGCCGACGAAGACCACCAACCGACGTCCGGCTGAATCGTGCTCGACTACAAGTGCCGCGATGGCTGCCGCGATCTTCGCGCCGCCTTGCACTGACGGTTCGATAGGATTGGCGAAGTCCGCGTCCTCATTCGATACCAAGCGCAGGTCGACGAGCGGCAAACCGCGCGAGAACGCCGCCCGGGTGATGACGTCGTTGAGGACCGTCAGGGCAGTTGCGGCAAGTCTACGACGCTGTGGGTCGGGAAAGCGCGCCTCGTAGATCGTACAGACAGCGGTGGGTAGGTTTTGGCCCAGCGCCCCCTCGAGCATCGTACAGTAGTCGTGCTCGAATTCCTCCCGGATATCGCTGATCCTGTCCAGAACCTCGGCCACCGAACAGGCACCCTGCTCCAGAATCCCTGCATGACGAAGAGCATCATTGCCACCGACGCTGACGACAAGATGGCTAGCATCCTGGGGGAGCCGTTCAAGCTGCCGCTCGACGCCGCTTGTGACGGCGCCGTCGACGGCGTTTAGCGTTGCACGCCACCCCTCCGGCAAGCGCTCCCGCAGCTGCCGCACTACGTCGGGCCCGCGCGCGACATAGGCAGCGTTGTCAAAGATCGAATCCCCGAGAAGGACGACGTGTGGCATCGGATGCTCCGTTGAGGCCTCTGCCAATGCTGCATCAGCAGAGGAGGTAAGGTGGTGGCTTGTGACCGCGGCAGCGAGCACGGTCAGGAGATCACGGCGAGTTCTGGCCACCTGCAGAACGGAACGGCATCTCAGCCGTCCAGGAACGCCAGAAGCGCGGCATTCACCGCGCTGGCCTCTTCGCGCTACCCAATGCGTCGCCTTCTCGAACGTCTTCAGGCCCCGATCGTTGCAAAGGGCCAGACTGCGCTCGGCCAGGCCATATTCCAGAGCTTGGTCCTGCATCCCCCACAGTACAAGGGTCGGCGTCGTGATCCGCTCCTTCAGGCTTGGGCGGAAGCGCAGCGCCCGATACCAGTTGAGCATGCCTGTCAGCGCCCCCGGCTGTTCCCAGGCCTGCCGATACTCTGCGATTTCCTCCGCCGTGAAGGCATCTGTTCGGCTGGATTTGATGAGCGCCCGTGCCAGCAGAGCCGAGCGCCCCGCCCCCAGAAAAGCCTCCGGCAGCAAGGGGAACTGGAAGAAGGGCCGCATAGCTGCTCCGCAGGAACTGGGTCGGAGATCGCAAGGCAGGGGCAAGCAGCACCTCGGGATGGGGCGCGTTCAGGATGACGAGCCTTTCCAGGCGGTGCGGCAGCTTTGCGCCTGCCGCCCAGGCGACGATACCGCCGCAGTCAGGACCGAGGAGGTGAAACCTTCCGATGCCGAGCGCGTCGGCGATGGCAACGACATCGCCGACGAGCTTGGGGAGCGTGTATTCACGGATGGCTTTCGGCTTTTCACTGGTGTTGTAGCCCCTCTGGTCGGGAACGATGACCCGGAATCCAGCGGAAGCGAGCGCATCGATCTGCCGTCTCCAGACGATCCAGAAGTCGCCGGGAGCAGTCTGTCCCGGTCCAGCCGCTAGGCTGGCAGCAGCGGAGGCGTCGATCAAAGTTAATATCTCGCGGAGTTGACGAGGAGTTCTGATAAGCAAGTTTCAATTTCGCGCTTTTTCCCGCAAATTCGAGAGCGTGAGGAATTGAAACCATTCGTTGATTAATCAGGCGTTTTCGCCGGCCTGTCACGCCGGAGGTCGCGGGTTCGAGCCCCGTCACTCGCGCCATTTCTCCTCAGGAGAAATGTGACATAATCGTCTAAAATCATGGTCTTGCATGTGGAAATTCAGATCCGGTCGGATCTGAATTCGGTCTCTCCCGCAACGACGTCACCCCTTGGCCAGCAGCGCCTCGACCTCCTGCAGCCTCGGCATGGATGGCGCAGTACCCGGCCTTGTCACCGAAATGCCGGCGACGGCGCAGGCGAAGCGGACGGCTTGCAGCGGCTCCACGCCTTTGGCGAGTGCGGCGGCCAGGCCGCCATTGAAGGCATCGCCCGCACCGGTAGTTTCGACCACTGCGCCGGCATTGACCACCGGGACATGGTCGGACCGAGCGGCCGTGTGCAGCAGCGCGCCTTTTTCGCCGAGCGTGATGATGACCGAGCCGACGCCTTTTTTGAGCAGGCTGTCGGCGGCGCTGCGAGCGTCTTCGATCGAAGAAACCTTGATGCCGGTCAGTTCCTCGGCCTCGGTTTCGTTGGGGGTCACATAGTCGCACAGCGTGTAGATGCGGTCCGGCAGCTTGGCCGCCGGCGCCGGATTGAGAATGGTGGTCACCCCTGCCCCGCGCGCGATCTCGAGTGCGCGCAGTGCCGCGTCGATCGGCTGTTCGAGCTGGGTGACGAAGACGCCGGCTCCACGGATCAGGCCGGCATTGGCCTCGATGTCTTCAGACGAGATCAGCATCGCCGCACCCGGGCTGACGATGATGGCGTTGTTGCCGGTCGTCTCCTCGATGAAGATATAGGCCGCGCCGGTATAGCTTTGCGGCGTGTCGATGACGGCGGATTTCACGCCCGCCTCTGCCCAGGTCGCCTTGGCCATGTCGGCGAAAGCATCGACGCCAAGCCGGGTCAGGAAGGTGACGTCCGCGCCGAGCTTGCCTGCCGCCACCGCCTGGTTCGAGCCCTTGCCGCCCGGTCCCAGCTTGAAGGAATTACCAAGAATGGTTTCACCCATGCGCGGCTGTCGATCGGCGCGGTAGGCGGTGTCGGCGACGAAAACGCCCAGAACGACGACAGGTTTGCCCGACGCCATGGCCCTACTCGGCGTCCGGCGGCACGACGCCCTTGCGAAAGGCGAAGCAGCCATAGAAGCGGCGCTCGCCGGTCTGGATGACGCAATAGGCTTTCTTGGCGCGCTCGTAGAAGGCATAGCGCTCGACCGAGATCATCGGCCAGGCCTTGCCTTCCGCCTTGTCGATCTCCTTCTGCACCTCTTTTTGCACCGGCGGGATCTCGTCCGGCTTGCCGACGATCTCCATGCGCGCGGCCGCATCGTCGACGAAAGTGTCCAGCGGATAGAGCGACAGCACCGCCTTGGCCACATCGGCCGCCGAGGCGTCGATGTGCAGCAGCTTGCCGAGCACGGTCTGCTTTGCCACCGAATCGGCGGGGAAATTGGTGTCGGCGATGACCAGATCGTCGCCGTGTCCCATTGCCCTGAGCGCCTGGAGCACATCGGCATTGAGCAATGGGTTGATCCCTTTGAGCATGGCAGTCCTCGTCAAACAGGTTTGGTCAAAGTCGATTGGAAATCAGAGCCGGTTGCCGGTCTCGGCGTCGAAGAGATGGACCTGGTCGAGGCGCGGCTTGAGATTGAGCGTGTCGCCGGGCTTGAAGTCGTGGCGCTCGCGAAACAGCGCCACCATCTCGCCCTCGCCGAAACGCACGAAGACCAGCGTTTCGGAACCGGTCGGCTCGACCACCGAGATCTTTGCCGGCACGCCGTCGGCATGGATTTCGAGATGCTCGGGCCGCACGCCATAGACCACGGCCTGGCCCTCCTTGGCGGCGCTGCCGGCCGCGATCGGGAACAGCGTGCCCGCTATCTTGACCTTGTCGCCCTTGCGCACCACGCCCTTGAGCAGGTTCATCGACGGCGAGCCGATGAAGCCGGCGACAAACAGATTGGCCGGCCGGTCGAACAATTCCAATGGCGCGCCGACCTGCTCGATACGACCGTCGCGCATGACCACGATCTTGTCGGCCATGGTCATGGCTTCGATCTGGTCGTGGGTGACGTAGATGGTGGTGGTCTTCAGCCGCTGGTGCAGTTCCTTGATCTCGGTGCGCATCTGCACGCGCAGCTTGGCGTCGAGATTGGAGAGCGGCTCATCGAACAGGAAGACCTGCGGGTTGCGCACGATGGCGCGGCCCATGGCGACGCGCTGGCGCTGGCCGCCGGAGAGCTGGCGCGGATAGCGTTTCAGGTACGGATTGAGGTCGAGAATGTCGGCGGCGCGCTTGACCCGCTCGGCGACCACGGCCGGATCGGTCTTGCGCAGCTTCAGCGCAAACGCCATGTTCTGCTCCACCGTCTTGTGCGGATAGAGCGCGTAGTTCTGGAACACCATGGCGATGTCGCGCTTGGCCGGCGGCAGATTGTTGACGATGCGCTCGCCAATGGCGATCGTGCCGCCGGACACGGTCTCCAGCCCGGCCACCATCCTGAGCAGCGTGGACTTGCCGCAGCCCGACGGGCCGACCAGCACCACGAACTGGCCATCGGCGATATCGACGCTGACCTCGTGCAGGACCTTGACGGTTCCGAACGCCTTGGCCACATTGCTGATCGCGACTTGAGCCATCGTCCCCCCTTTTCTCGCGGTGAAGCTAGCCATTGCCAACGGCAAGGGCAAGTCGGTATGTTATCGATAAAAAGCCATTCGTGTTGACAAGGTAATCGATTACGCAAATATTGGCTGTTGCCAATCCGGCAGTCGGATTTTTATCCGAAAATCGGAGCTCCAGGCGACGCAGGGTGGGGTCCCACGTCCCCGTATGATAAAGGAGAACCGCCGACGTTTCGGCGTCGGAGGGGTTGGCATTTTAATTCACGACTGTTGTTCTGGGAGGAATAGATGAGAGTCGGTCTGTACGAAAAACTCGTCCGCGCGGGTGCCACCCGGCGTGACATACTCAAAGGCGCGGCCTCGATGGCCGCGATCGCCGCCGCATCGGGTGCTGGGCTCGGCGCTTTCACCCGCCCGGCTGAAGCCGCCAGCGAGCTACGCTCCAAAATTCTGCAGATCCCCGGCGTCGGCAAGGGTCAGCCGACGGATGCCGATTTCCAGAAGGTCGGCGAACTCTGCCTGGAAGCCACCAAGGCCAACGTCAAGGAAGGCGAATTCGCCGGCGTCGAGCTCACCTTCATGGGCCTCAACAACCAGAACCTGCACAATGTGCTGTTCCGCGGCTTCCTGAAGCCGTGGGAGGCCTATACCGGCGCCAAGATCAGCTGGATCGACCTGGCGCAGGCCGACTACAATGCCCGCCTGCAGCAGTCGATCGCCACCGGCACCGTCGACTTCGACATCATCGAGATGGGCGCGCCCTTCGAAGGCGATGTCTGCGGCAAGGGCCTGACGTCCGAGATGCCCGACTGGGTCAAAGAGCAGATCGACATGAAGGATGTCGTGGCCTATCTGCAGCCGCCGGTCGGCACCTGGGACGGCAAGCAGTACCGGATCACCGTCGATGGCGATGCGCACAACTTCAATTACCGCACCGACGTTTTTGCCGATGCCGACCTCGCCAAGGCGTGGAAGGACGGCGGCGCGGCCACCGAATGGGGTGTGCCGAAGACCTGGCAGGAAGTCCAGGCCGTCACAAAATTCCTCAAGGGCAAGAAGTTCAAGGACCAGGACGTCTTCGGCTATCTCGATGCGCCCAAGGCCTGGGGCGGTTTCGGCTTCTACTTCCTCGGCAGCCGCGCCACCGCCTATGCCAAGCATCCCGACGACAAGGCCTGGCTGTTCGATGCCGACACGATGAAGCCGCGCATCAACAATCCGGCCTGGGTGCGCGCCATCCAGGACGTCATCGACGCGCTGCCGTCGGAGCCCGCCGACCAGATCAACGCCGACCCGAACACGACAGCCTTCCAGCAGTTCCTGGCCGGCACCGGTTCGATGGTCACCTGGTGGGGCGACGTCGGCTCCAACGTCAAGACCAATGATAGCTCGGTCATCGGCGACGTCACCGGCTTCTCGATCCTGCCGGGGTCCGACGACGTCTACAATGCCAAGACCGGCGCTTGGGACAAACTCGCCAGCGGCCCGAACTATGCGCCGAACTGCGCCTATCTCGGCTGGGGCGTCTACGTCATGGCCCGCGTCGATACTGACGAAAAGAAGAAAAAAGCGGCATGGTCGGCCGCCGCTCATCTCGGCGGCAAGGACCTGTCAATCTGGACGGCGATGTATCCGTCCGGCTTCCAGCCCTACCGCAACTCGCATTTCGACATTCCCGAATGGGTGGCGGCAGGCTACGACGAGGCGTTCATCACCTCGTATCTGAAGTCGGAAGCCGACAGCTACAACCATCCGAACGCGGCGATCGAGCCACGCATCCCCGGCATCTTCCAGTACTATTCGGCTGCCGAGGACATTCTGGCCAACACATTCGCCGGCAAGATGAAGGCGCAGGAAGGCGCCGACGCCATTGCCGCGGCCTGGGAGAAGCTGACCGACCAGATCGGCCGCGAAAACCAGATCAAGCTCTACAAGGCCTCGCTCGGCGTGTAGGCTGATCCTATCGTGACAACACGTCCGGCGGTGCAAGCCGCCGGACCTGACCGGCTCGGGCCGGTCGCAGGCTTGATTTTTTAAACGGACGGGGACGCGTGGCTGACCAGACCACCAATGCATGGCCGGCCAACGCCGGCCCAGCCGATCTGATCTCGCCGGCCCGCAAGCGGGCGGGTTTTGCCCTGATGGCGGCCGCCACGCTTGGCCTGCTGGCGGTGATCGCGTTTGAGATCCTCTACAAGAACGAGATCACCACGCTCGGCTTCGAGACCTGGCGTCCCATCGTCTATGCCTATGTTCTGTGGGGGGTGGCGCTCGGCATCGGCCAGGTGCTGACGCGCGGCGAGGACGGCCAGCGCGCGCTGTTCCTGCTGCCGGCGCTGCTGTTCACCATCGCCATGGTGATCTTCCCGACGCTGTTCGGCTTCTATATCGCGCTGACCGACTGGAACCTGTCGTCCTTTTCCGGCCGCAAGTTCAACGGGCTCGACAATTTCTGGCAGATGCTGGCCGATCCCTACTACCGCAACGCGCTGTTCAACATGGTGCTTTATGTGCTCGCCGTGCTGGTCGAATATGTCATCGCTTTCGGCCTGGCGCTGCTGCTCAACGCGCAGATCCGGGCGCGCAAATTCTTCCGAGTCGTCTTCCTGATGCCGCTGATGCTGTCGCCGGTCGCGGTATCCTGGATGATCGGCAAATCGCTGATGGAATACCGTTTCGGGCCGGCGGCGACGCTGGCGCGCCATCTCGGCTGGGAAAACCCCGCCTTCTTCTCCAACCCGATCACCGCCCGCATCTCGATCATGGTGCTCGACGCCTGGACCTTCATCCCGTTCATGATGATCATGCTGCTTGCCGGCTTGCAGGCGATGTCGCGCGACGTGCTGGAAGCGGCGCGCGTCGATGGCGCCACGCCCTGGCAGACTTTCTGGCAGGTCACCTTCCCGCTGATGCTGCCGGTGTCGGTCACGGCGGTGATCCTGCGCATCATCTTCAAGCTGAAGCTTGCCGACATCATCATTACCGTCACCTCCGGCGGCCCCGGCGGCGCCACGGATTCAGTGTCGAGCTTCATCTACCGCGAATACCGCGACCGTTCGAATGTCGGCTACGGCACCATGCTGGCGATGGCCTATCTCGTCATCATCGTCGTGTTCGTGACCTGGCTGTTGAAATTCGCCAATCGCTTCGTGCGCAACGTGAACTGACGAGGCACAATGAGCGTCCAGACCACCGACTATGCTGCCTCGGAAATCCGCTCACCGCTGGGTTTTCTGGCCAATCGCATCTTCATCTATGGCGCGCTGGCGTTCTGGGCCTTCATCTGCCTGTTCCCGATCTACTGGACCATCACCACCTCGTTCAAGACCGCGGTCGACGTCACGCAAGGACACCTCATCCCGTTCGTCGACTTCCAGCCGGACTGGAAGGGCTGGCGCTCGCTCGGCCTGTCGCCGGATTCGATCTTCCAGACCTCGACGGTGCGGGAGGAGTTTTTCAAGCGCTTCATGAATTCGGTCATCACCTCGGTCGGTGCGTCGAGCCTCGCCATCGTCATTGGCAGCCTCGCCGCCTATGGGCTGACCCGCTACCGCTATCAGTTCGCCTGGTTCAAGAACGAGGACATCTCCTTCTTCTTCCTGTCGCAGCTGATCCTACCGCCGGTGGTGCTGGCCCTGCCCTTCCTGGTGCTCTACCGCGAGGTCGGCCTGCTCGACACACGCATCGGCCTGATCCTGCTCTACACGCTGATGGTGCTGCCGATCGTCATCTGGATCATGCGCGACCAGTTCAACTCGATCCCGGTCGAGCTCGAGGAGGCAGCGCTGGTCGACGGCCTGTCGATCTGGGGCGCTTTTTTCCGCATCGTCATGCCGATTGCGCTGCCGGGCATGGTCGCCGCTTTCATCCTGGCGATGGTGCTGTGCTGGAACGAGTATTTTTTCGCCGCGCTGCTGACCTCGACCGACGCCAAGACCATCCCGGTCATGGTGGCGAGCCAGACCGGCTCGCAAGGCATCAACTGGTGGTCGATGGCGGCTCTTGCCACCGCCGCGATCGCACCGCTGGCGGTCATCGGGATTGCGCTTGAGCGGTATCTGATCATGGGCATGACGGCTGGGGCGGTGAAGTAGGCGAGAGGCAGCCCCCCATCGCTTCGTCATCCTAGGGCGAAGCAAGGAGCGAAGCGACGCGGCGCACACCCTAAGATAACGAAAATACGAAAGCCGCCCGACAGTCTCGTAGCTAGCGCCTCAGGATTTCCGTGAGATGATCCATGATCATCGCGACGCCCTTCTGCCCAAGCTCCGCCGAGGCGTCCTTGGCACTCGCCGTGTACCAGCTTGTATTGTCCGCAAAACGCCCGGCATCGACCGCTTCCGGACACAGCGCCAGCATCAGCGACGTCTCGCCGATGCCGGCGTGATCGAACGGATACTTCCCGTTCATGGCAGCCGACATCAGCGGGTGCACCTGCACCCAGTTGAAGAAATTCTCGCCGGCGGCGTGCCCGGCATAATAATCGGCCATCTCGTCTGAGCCCCACCAGCCCTCGCCGCGCTGCTTCTCGAGGAAGCGGAAGATCGCCTGGCGGCCGGCGGCCTTGAAGGCGAGATCGGTCGGCATGCCGGCGGCAAAGTTCTCGGTCTGGTGGTGGATGATGGCGTTGATGTTACGAAAGCCGATGCGCAGCAGGCTGTAGAACAATTCTTCGGCGAACGGCGCCAGCTGGTTGCCGCCGACCTGCACCGAGCCGTTGCCTTCGGGTGCTGCCACCACATAGCTCGCCGCACCGTAGTAGAAAGCCGGCAGGATGACGACGTCGGCCTCCTTCTCGTAGAGCTCCAGCGTCTTGACGACGGCCAGCGTGTCCATGCCGACGGCCATGTGCTCGCCGTGATATTCGAGCACGCCGAGCGGGAGAGCGACCGGCCAGTTCTCGGCGATCGCCTTGCGGATCTGGTGCGGCAGCATCAGTTCGTAGCGCATGATCTATTCCATGTTGGTGTGGCGGGCGCGCATGGCCTCGGACGACTGGCCGGTCAGCGCCTTGAGCTTCAGCACCATGACCTCGAACAGCAGGAACAGCGCCCCTTCGAAGACCGAGCCCATCGGCAGCAGCGATGTCTTTTGCGGCCCTTGGTCACGCGCCATGGTCTGCGCCGGGATCAGCAAGGTGAAGTCGGCAAGCGCGACCGCACTGCTGCCTGCCTCGGCGGTGAGCAAAAGCACGGTGGCGCCGGCCTGGCGGGCGACTTGCATCAAGGTGAGCACCGTCGTCGTCTCGCCCGGGCCGGAACTGACCAGGAAGACATCGGCTGCGCCAAGCGGTGGCGTGTTCATGTCGCCGACCACCGACACCTCAAGCCCAAGGTGATAGAGGCGCATGGCGAAACCCTTGAGCTGCAACGCTTCGCGGCCGCAGCCATAGACGCCGATCTTTTGCGCGCGGGCCAGGGTTTCGCAGGCGATGTCGATGCCGGCTTCGTCGACGCGCGCCAGTACGGCGCCCAGCTCTTGCAGGGCGGTCGAAAACATATCCGAGCCGGCATTCGCCATGAGAGTCCCATCTGTCGGGCCGGGTTTGTGGCCGGTGATTTCCGGTTGCGCGCTTTCGGAAAAGGCTTGTTTTTGTTCATGCTATCATCGGGAAAATGCCTGTCCAACGGCCATGGCGGCTTTTGCTGAGCCAGCGGCGTGATAGTGTCATGTCAGACAATCAATCCAGGAAATCAGCACGACATGAAGACACGGCATTTCGACCGCATCGGCAATGGCGGCCTCGACTTCACCGAGCTTGGCTTCGGCAGCGCGCCGCTCGGCAACCTTTACCGCGCCGTCCCCGACGCGGATGCCAACGCGACGCTGGAGGCGGCGTGGGCGACCGGCTGCCGTTACTACGACACCGCGCCGCTCTATGGCCTGGGCCTTGCCGAAACACGGCTCAATGCCTTCCTGCGCGGCAGGAAGCGCGACGATTATGTGCTGTCGAGCAAGGTCGGTCGCCTGTTGCGCGCCTGCCCGCCGGAGGAACGAACCGGCATCGGCAAGTTCTTCGACACACCGACGCGCAAGGAGGTCTACGACTACAGCTATGACGGCGTCATGCGCTCGTTCGAGGCGTCGCTGGAACGGCTTGGCGTCGACCGCATCGACATCCTTTTCGTCCATGACCTCGACATCTTCACCCATGGCAGCAAGGAGGCGTCAGACCAGCGCATCGAGGAATTCATGGCCTCGGGCTACAACGGACTGGTTGCGCTGCGCGACCAGGGCGTGATCAAGGCCTTCGGCGGCGGCATCAACGAATGGGAGGTTTGCCAGACGCTGGCGGAGCGTGGCGACTTCGACCTGTTCCTGCTGGCCGGGCGCTACACGCTGCTGGAACAGGAAGCGCTTGCCACCTTCCTGCCGCTCTGTGAGCAACGCGGCATCGGCATCGTTCTCGGCGGTCCTTACAATTCCGGCATCCTGGCGACCGGGCCGAAGCCAGGCGCCTATTACAATTACTCCGAGGCGCCAAGGGACATCATGGATCGCGTCAGGCGCATCGAGGCCGTCTGCGAGCGCCATGGCGTCAGGCTGATCGAGGCGGCGCTGCAGTTTCCGCTGCTGCACCCTTCCGTGGTGTCGGTCATCCCCGGCGGCCAGCGGCCGAGCGAAGTCGAAAGCAACCGCGCCCTGCTCGATGCCAAGCTGCCCGCGGCGCTGTGGGCGGACCTCAAGCAGGAAGGCCTGATGCGCGCGGATGCGCCGGTGGGCTGAAGGCGCGCCTCAGCGGGCTGACGGCTTGCCGCGATCGAGGCAAAAGAAAAGCCGGGCGAACCCGGCTTTCCAACATTCTCTGAAAAAATTTTTAGTTGACCGCGTCCTTGAGGCCTTTGCCGGCCGAGAACTTCGGCACGGTACGCGCCGGAATCTTCACTTCCGCGCCAGTCTGCGGGTTGCGGCCAGTCGATGCCGCACGCTTGGAGACGGTGAAATTTCCGAAGCCGACGAGCCGTACATCGCCGCCCTTCTTCAGTTCGCCAGTGATGACGGAGAACACCGCCTCAACCGCCGACTGTGCGTCACCCTTCGAAATGCTCGCGGATTCAGCGACAGCCGAAACCAGTTCGTTCTTGTTCATAAAAATTCCCTTCCATGAGAAAACCGGAACTTTCGACTCATCCGGCAGGAGAGGGACTTTAGAAAGAAGCGCTCGCAAACCCAAGTCAAAAAGCCGGAAATAAGTTGAAAAAAGCCCGGAAAAGGTGGGTTTTTCACATGAAAAAGCCGGGCTCAAGGCCCGGCTCTCTCTTTGTGCACTGCAACTTTAGTAGTTTCTAATGTGCAAGCGACTTTCCAGCATCGTCAACGGTATCGGTGGAAGCCGGCGGATTGACCGGCTCGACCCACTCGATCGGCTCCGGCATGCGCACCAGCGCGTGCCTCAGAACCTCGCCGACACGTGAGACCGGAATGATCTCCATACCGTTCTTCACATTGTCCGGAATCTCCGCCAGATCCTTGGCATTGTCTTCCGGGATCAGCACCTTCTTGATGCCGCCGCGCAATGCGGCGAGCAGCTTCTCCTTGAGGCCGCCGATCGGCAAGATGCGGCCGCGAAGCGTTATCTCGCCAGTCATCGCCACATCGGCCCGGACCGGAATCCCCGTCATGACAGACACGATGGCTGTCGCCATGGCAGCACCTGCAGACGGACCGTCCTTCGGCGTGGCGCCTTCGGGCAAGTGGACGTGGATGTCACGCTTGTCGAACAGCGGCGGCTCGATGCCGAAATCGATGGCCCGCGAGCGGACATAAGAGGCCGCCGCCGAGATCGATTCCTTCATCACGTCGCGCAGATTGCCGGTCACCGTCATGCGGCCCTTGCCGGGCATCATGACGCCTTCGACCGTCAGCAGCTCGCCGCCGACTTCCGTCCAGGCAAGACCGGTGACGACACCGACCTGATCGTCAGCCTCGACCTGGCCGAAGCGGAAGCGCGGAACACCGAGGTAATCGGCGAGGTTCGCCGCCGTGATGCTCACCGTCTTCTTCTTCGTCTTCAGGATCTCGGTCACCGCCTTGCGCCCGAGCTTCATCAGCTCGCGCTCCAGGCTTCTGACGCCCGCTTCACGGGTGTAGGTCTGGATGATGCCGCGGATCGCGTCTTCGCCGACGGAGAATTCCTTCGGCTGCAGGGCATGGTCGCGGATCACCTTGGGCATCAGGTGACGCTTGGCGATCTCGATCTTCTCGTCCTCGGTGTAGCCGGCGATGCGGATGATCTCCATGCGGTCCATCAGGGGCGCAGGGATGTTCAGCGTGTTCGCCGTCGTCACGAACATCACGCTCGACAGGTCGTATTCGACCTCGAGGTAATGGTCCATGAACGTCGAGTTCTGCTCGGGATCGAGCACCTCGAGCAAGGCCGATGACGGATCGCCGCGGAAGTCCTGGCCCATCTTGTCGATCTCGTCGAGCAGGAAGAGCGGGTTGGACTTCTTGGCCTTCTTCATCGACTGGATGACCTTGCCGGGCATCGAACCGATATAGGTGCGGCGGTGGCCACGGATCTCGGCCTCGTCACGCACGCCGCCAAGCGCCATGCGGATGAATTCGCGGCCGGTCGCCTTGGCGATCGATTTGCCGAGCGAGGTCTTGCCGACGCCGGGAGGGCCGACGAGGCACAGGATCGGCCCCTTCAGCTTCTTCTGGCGGCTTTGCACGGCGAGATACTCGACGATGCGGTCCTTGACCTTGTCGAGGCCGAAATGATCGGTGTCGAGCACGTTCTGCGCAAACGCCAGGTCCTGCTTGACCTTGGAGTTCTTGCCCCACGGGATCGACAGGATCCAGTCGAGGTAGTTGCGCACCACGGTCGATTCCGCCGACATCGGCGACATCGTCCGCAGCTTCTTCAACTCGGCTTCCGCCTTTTCGCGGGCCTCCTTGGAGAGCTTGGTCTTCTTGATGCGCGCCTCGATCTCGGCGGCCTCGTCGCGGCCGTCCTCGCCTTCGCCGAGCTCCTTCTGGATCGCCTTCATCTGCTCGTTGAGGTAGTATTCGCGCTGCGTCTTCTCCATCTGGCGCTTGACGCGCGAGCGGATGCGCTTCTCCACCTGCAGGACGGAGATTTCGGCCTCCATGAAGCCCATCGCCTTTTCCAGCCGTTCCTTGACGGACAGCGTGGCAAGCATCTCCTGCTTCTCGGGGATCTTGATGGCGAGGTGCGAAGCAACCGTATCGGCGAGCTTGGAATAGTCGTCGATCTGGCTGGCGGCGCCCACCACTTCAGGCGAGATCTTCTTGTTCAGCTTGACGTAGTTTTCGAAGTCGGTGACGACCGAACGGGCGAGCGCCTCGACCTCGACCTCTTCCTCCTCCGGCTCGACCAGCGCCGTGGCGGTAGCTTCGTGGAAGTCCGGACGGTCGGTGAACGAGACGATCTTGGCACGCGAAGCGCCTTCGACCAGCACCTTGACGGTGCCGTCGGGCAGCTTCAGCAATTGCAGCACATTGGCGAGCGTGCCGATGTCGAAGATCGCATCGGGCTCGGGATCGTCATCGGCGGCATTCATCTGGGTGGCAAGCAGGATCTGCTTTTCCTGACCCATAACCTCTTCCAGCGCCTTGATCGACTTTTCACGCCCGACAAAGAGCGGAACGATCATGTGCGGGAACACCACGATGTCGCGCAGTGGGAGGACTGCGAAGACGCCGTCGCTGGGAGCCTTGGATATTTTGGCCATTGTCCAACCTTTCATGTCGCGGCCGCTAATCGAGCCAACCGCGAATCTCATATTAACGACCGGGGATCGTTCCGCCTACCACCGTTTGTGACGGGAGTTTTACAGCACAGAATTCGGCACCTCGGCCTTCCAGTGTTAGTTGGATGCACGGTGGGCAAAGATCAAGGGTCAACACGGTCCGTTCATCCACTCCGTTACAAGGATCGGTACCTCACCACAGCAAAACGGCGCCCCGCGGGCGCCGTTCCATAAAAAGGTTAGGCCAGATGCCAGATCAGGCGCTGACGTTGCCCTTCTTTTCCTTCTGCTCGGAATAGATGTAGAGCGGCCGGGCGCTGCCGGTCACCACTTCTTCCGAAATCACCACTTCGCGCACGCCTTCCAGGGCGGGCAGTTCGAACATGGTGTCGAGCAGGATCGCTTCCATGATCGAGCGGAGGCCACGGGCGCCGGTCTTCCGCTCGATGGCGCGCTTGGCGATCGCCGACAGCGCATTCTCATGGAAGGTCAGGTCGACACTCTCCATCTCGAACAGCCGCTGATACTGCTTGACCAGCGCGTTTTTCGGCTCGGTCAGGATCTGGATCAGCGCTGGCTCGTCGAGGTCTTCCAGCGTCGCCAGGACCGGCAGACGGCCGACAAACTCGGGGATGAGGCCGAACTTCAAGAGATCCTCGGGCTCGACCAGGCGGAACACGTCACCGGTGCGGCGATCCTCGGGCGAAGCGACGATGGCGCCGAAGCCGATGGAAGTCTTCCTGCCGCGATCCGAGATGATCTTGTCCAGCCCGGCGAAGGCGCCGCCGCAGATGAACAGGATGTTGGCGGTGTCGACCTGCAGGAACTCCTGCTGCGGATGCTTGCGGCCGCCCTGCGGCGGCACGGAGGCAACGGTGCCTTCCATGATCTTCAGAAGCGCCTGCTGCACGCCCTCGCCCGACACGTCGCGGGTGATCGATGGGTTGTCGGACTTGCGCGAGATCTTGTCGATTTCATCGATGTAGACGATGCCGCGCTGGGCGCGCTCGACATTGTAGTCGGCCGACTGCAGCAACTTCAGGATGATGTTTTCGACGTCCTCGCCGACGTAACCGGCTTCGGTCAGCGTCGTCGCGTCGGCCATGGTGAAGGGCACGTCGATGATGCGGGCCAGCGTCTGGGCAAGCAGCGTCTTGCCGCAGCCGGTCGGGCCGATCAGCAGGATGTTGGACTTCGCCAATTCGACGTCGTTGTTCTTGCCGGCATGCGCGAGGCGCTTGTAGTGGTTGTGGACAGCCACCGACAGCACGCGCTTGGCGTAGGGCTGGCCGATGACATAGTCGTCGAGAACCTTCAGGATCTCCTGCGGGGTCGGCACGCCCTCGCGCGACTTCACCATCGAGGTCTTGTTCTCCTCGCGGATGATGTCCATGCACAACTCGACGCACTCGTCGCAGATGAACACCGTTGGGCCGGCGATCAGCTTGCGCACCTCATGCTGGCTTTTGCCGCAAAACGAGCAATAAAGCGTGTTCTTCGAATCACCGCTGTTGTTGCCGACTTTGCTCATTTTCCTGTCCTTTCATGGCCGCCCGCCGATGGTCTGGCTGAAAGGGCGCATATTCTATCTATCGCGGGAATTCGCCGCCGCCAGTGTCCCGGCTCCCGCAACGCATTCCGTACGAAACACAAATCAGAAAACGTCGCAATGATTCGCGCCAACCCTGCACAAAGCTAAGCCGTCGAAAATCAACATAGCCTTAACGTAGGCAATCCCATCCACCGAGGGAACAGCCAATTGTGGCCGAAATGCCGCAAATCCCAGCAAAAGCGCGTTATCCCGCCATCCAACTGCCATGCAGCGCTTATGCCGCAGCGCCTTCGACCGGCTCGCGCGACGAAATGACCTTGTCGATGAGGCCGAAATCCTTGGCTTCGTCGGCGGTCATGAAATGGTCGCGGTCAAGCGTCTTTTCAATGTCTTCGTAGCTCTTGCCGGTGTGTTTGACGTAGACCTCGTTGAGGCGGCGCTTCAGCTTGATGATGTCCTGCGCGTGCCGCTCGATGTCGGAGGCCTGGCCCTGGAAACCGCCGGAAGGCTGGTGAACCATGATACGGGCGTTCGGCGTGGCAAAACGCATGTCCTTGTGGCCGGCGGTCAGAAGCAGCGAGCCCATCGACGCCGCCTGGCCGATGCACAGCGTCGACACTGCCGGCTTGATGAACTGCATGGTGTCGTAGATCGCCATGCCCGAGGTCACCACGCCGCCCGGCGAGTTGATGTAGAGATTGATCTCTTTCTTCGGGTTCTCGGCCTCGAGGAACAAAAGCTGTGCACAAACCAGCGTCGCCATACCGTCTTCGACCGGGCCGGTGATGAAAATGATGCGCTCTTTCAGCAGGCGCGAGAAAATGTCGTAGGCCCGCTCGCCGCGATTGGTCTGCTCGACCACCATCGGAACGAGGTTCATGTAGGTTTCGACGGGGTTCTTCATGGACTACCCTTTTTGGAGATGGGGATTCCGGCGCCGGGAAATCGGGCAGAATCGGTTCTTGATGGTTAGAATGTAAATAGGATGCCGGCTCACCCTAGCGCAAGGCCGCCTCTCCTAGCCATCTGGTTAAGTCGAATCAAGGTTTCCGCGCAAGGGAAAGTCCGAACGCGGCCAGCGGCGTTTTTGCGGTGTAGCAATTCCTTAACCGCGTCGCTTAACGAAATGCGGCGAAACCGCTTTCCCCCGGAGAACCTTCCCCTACAGTTCAACGTTGAACCTCACCTTCTCGCGTTCAAACAGGGGGAGTGCCATGATCAGGAAAACTGTTTGCCTCGCCATTTCCGGCCTTGCCGGTCTCGGCATCGTGTCCGATGCGGTTGCCGGCGGCCGGGCCGCCGAATGCTATGAGCCGGTGCACAGGCCGGCGCTCTATGACACCGTCTATGAAGACGTCATGGTCAGTCCCGGCGGGCAGCTGGTCGACTATGATCCGCCGATCTATGGCACCATGGAGCGCGTCGAGCAGATCGCGCCGCCCCGAGTCACCTATGACATCGTACCGGCGAGAACCCGCACCGTTTACCGCACGGTCCAGGTCGACGATGGCGGCTATGCCTGGGAATGGCGCGTCATCCACGGCCGCAAGGTGCTGTGCAAGGTGTGGCGCAAGGCCCGCTACGCGCGTGTGGCCGAAACGGTGGTGGTTGAACCGGAGCGCACCCGCCGGGTTGTGCTGCCGGCCGAATATGAGAGCGTCGCCCATGAAGTGCTGGTGCGGCCCGAGCGGCGGCACGTCACCCAGATAGCGCCGTCATACCAGAGGATGGCGCGCCGGGTGGTGGTGCAGGAAGGCTCGACCAGCTGGCGCCGCGTGCATATTGCCAGGCATTGCGAGGATTAGACTTCGGTACTTCGCCGAGGTCCGCCTCGGTTGGCTCAATCCATAGGGCCGTCGGGTGCCAACATCCGGTCTGGCACCAAGCCGGCAAGCCGCGGTAATGGTCTGGCATGACCACATCCATGCCGCCCTACCTCGCCTTTGATCCAGCCACGCGCCGCCTGCGGCTCGATCCGCACGAACCGGCGTTTTTCCAGAACCCCTACGACGCCTATGCCGTCCTGCATGGCGCATCGAATGCCTTCTTCTGGGAGGAATTCGGCTTCTGGTGCTTTGGCGGCTTCGACGACGTCAACCGGCTGTTGCGCGACCGCCGCTTCGGCCGCCAGAACCCGGCCGGCATTCCCGACAGCCGCGGCATCGGCGAGGATCGCTCGCATTTGGCCGCTTTCGACGGCATCGAGAGCAATTCGATGCTGGAGCTGGAGCCGCCGGTGCACACCAGGCTCAGAACCCTGGTCAACCGCGCCTTCGTCTCGCGCCAGGTCGAGCGGCTGCGGCCGCGCGTGGAGGCGCTGGCCAATGAGCTGATCGACCGTTTCGAGCCGCGCCAGGTCGATCTATTGCCCAGCTTCGCCGCACCTTTGCCGATCACCATCATTGCCGAAATGCTCGGTGTGCCGGTCGAAATGGGGCCGCAACTGCTCGACTGGTCGCACCGGATGGTGGCCATGTACATGCATGGCCGGACGCGCGAGACCGAGGAAGCGGCCAATCGCGCCGCGCGCGATTTTTCCGACTTTTTGCGCGGCTATGTCACCGAGCGGCGCAAGAAGCCTGGCGACGACCTGCTGTCGCTGCTGATCGCGGCGCAGGAGGATGGCCAGAAGCTGTCGGAAGACGAGTTGGTCTCGTCCGCCATCCTGTTGCTCAATGCCGGCCACGAGGCGACCGTCCATCAAACCGGCAACGCCGTGCGCACGCTGCTGGCGCAAGGCGGCGACCCCGGCCGTTTCTTCACCTCGCCGGAAGCAACCGCTGCGACGGTCGAGGAGTGCCTGCGCTTCGACGCGCCGCTGCACATGTTCACCCGCTACGCCTACGAGGAGGTCGAGGTGACATCCGGGGTTGTCGTACAGCCGGGCGAGACGATCGGCCTGCTGCTCGGCATGGCCAATCATGATCCGCTTGCCTTTGCCGAACCTGGCGCCTTCCGGCCCGGCCGACCAGACCAGAAGAATGTCTCGTTCGGCGCCGGTATCCATTTCTGCATCGGTGCGCCGCTGGCGCGGCTGGAGTTGCAGGTGTCGCTGAAAACCCTGTTCGAGCGGCAGCCGCAACTCCATCTTGCGGAGGAGCCGCGCTTCCGCGACACCTATCATTTCCATGGGCTGGAAAAGCTCATTGTGAGCTTGTGAGGACGGCGGAGCCGACGCATGCCCGAGAAAATGAGATTCGCCTTTCTACAGGAACCACCCTTCTGCTTTATCGACGGATCGGCACGTCTGGGCGGCAGCGATGCCCAACTGGCCACGAGGGTCTGCCTGACGCTCGGGCTGGAACTTTTGCCCATCGAGACCGAGTTTGCCGAGCTGCTGCCTGGGCTTGCCGAACATCGGTGGGACATAACCACCGGCCTGTTCATTTCCGACGGCCGCCGGAAGCTGGTCGACTTCACAAGGCCGATCTGGATGCTGGCGGATGGATTGCTGGTCGCGAAAGACAATCCCCGCGCCTTCGATGGCTATCGGTCCGTCGCCAATGATCGGACGGCGCTGATCGGCGTCATATCCGGCCAGATCCAGCACCGGACGGCCCTGCAAAACGCTATTCAGCCCGAACGGCTAAGGATATTTGCCACTCAGGCCGAAGCAGCTAACGCCGTCGCGGCCGGCGTGGTGCATGCCTATGCGAGTGTAGCGCTCGCGCATCGCGGCTATCTGAGCCGGCGACCCGACGCGCCTCTCGACGTCGTCGACGTCCCGGCAGTCGAAAAACAGCCAGCGCCCGGCGCTTTCGCTCTCGCCAAAGGCACTGCCACCCTGCTCCAGCGCATCGATTTATGTCTCAGTGATTTGCTTGGAAGTCCCTGGCACAGGGAGATGATGAGCGGATACGGCTTTTCCGACACTGACATCGATCGGCTTTTGTGAAGTCCAAGCGCGACCGAGCGTCAGAGCTTGATCACATACTCCTTGCGGGTCGTTTCAAGCACTTCCCAGCTGCCCCTGAAGCCTGGCCTGAGCACGAAGCTGTCGCCGGCGCGCACCGTGCGGGCCTCGCCACCGTCCTCGGCAACCACCGAGACGCCGGACAGGATGTGGCAGAACTCCCATTCGTCATATTCGATGCGCCATTTGCCCGGCGTCGCTTCCCAGATGCCGGCATAAAGGCGGCCATCGCGCTCCTCGACATTCCAGGTGCGGAACTTCGGATCGCCCGCAATCAGACGATCCGGCGCCGGGGCGCCATGTTCGGCGTCGACGCTGTCGGTCAATATGGCCAGGTAATGCGCGGACAGGGTTTGCCTCCAACAGATTAGTGACTAGTGAGTAGTGCAGTGAGTAGTGAGTAGTGAGTAGTGAGCGGAAAGCGCTCCCTCGAGCGGGTGGCTGATCACTAATCACTGCTAACTAGTGAATACCGACTACTACTCACTACTCACTACTCACTAAAAAAATCAAACCTTGGCCAAAGCCTGTTCCAGATCGGCGACGATGTCGTTGACATCCTCGATGCCAACCGACAGCCGGACCGTGTCCGGTCCCGCACCCGCCTTGACCTTCTGCTCGTCGGAAAGCTGGCGATGCGTGGTCGATGCCGGATGGATGACCAGCGACTTGGTGTCGCCGACATTGGCGAGGTGCGAGAACAGTTCGAGCGCCTCGACGAACTTGATGCCGGCCTCGTAGCCGCCCTTCAGGCCGAAGGTGAAGACAGCACCGGCGCCTTGCGGCGAGTATTTCTTCTGCAGCGCGTTGTTCTTGTCGCTGGGCAGGCCGGGATAGTTGACCCAGGCGACCTTGGGGTGGTTGGACAGCCAGCCGGCGACGGTGACCGCATTATCGCAATGGCGCTGCATCCTGAGCGGCAAGGTCTCCAGCCCGGTCAGGATCAGGAAGGCATTGAACGGCGAAATTGCCGGGCCGATGTCGCGCAGGCCGAGCACGCGCGCGGCGATGGCGAAGGCGAAATTGCCGAAGGTTTCGTGCAGGACAAGCCCGCCATATTCGGGGCGCGGCTCCGACAGCATCGGATATTTGCCGGATTTCGACCAGTCGAACGTGCCGCCATCGACGATGGCGCCGCCGATCGAATTGCCGTGGCCGCCGATGAACTTGGTCAGCGAATGGACGACGATGTCGGCGCCATGCTCGATCGGCCGCACCAGATAGGGCGAGGCCAGTGTGTTGTCGACGATGAGCGGCAAGCCGTGCTTGCGGGCGATGTCGCCGATCTTCTCGATGTCGACGAAGGTGCCGCCGGGATTGGCCAGGCTCTCGATGAAGATCGCCTTGGTCTTATCGTCGATCTGGCTTTCGAAAGTGGAGATGTCGTTGGTGTCGGCCCAACGCACCTCCCAGCCGAAATTCTTGAAGGCATGGCCGAACTGATTGATTGAACCACCGTAAAGCCTTGTGGCGGCGACGAAATTATCGCCAGGCCGCATGAGATTGTGGAACACGATCACCTGTGCGGCATGGCCGGAAGCAACGGCAAGTGCAGCCGTGCCGCCTTCGAGCGCCGCGATCCGCTCTTCCAGCACCGCCTGGGTCGGGTTCATGATGCGGGTGTAGATGTTGCCGAAGGCCTTCAGCCCGAACAGCGAGGCGGCATGGTCGGCATCGTCGAACACAAAGGAGGTCGTCTGGTAGATCGGCGTGGCGCGTGCGCCCGTTGCCGGGTCGGGCTTGGCGCCGGCATGGACGGCGAGCGTGTTGAAACCGGGCGTGCGGGTCATCGAAAACCTCCCTGAGCGGTAAACGTGTGAATGGTGAAATGATGAATGGTGAGCGATAAATGGTGGTCGCAAAGTCGGCCAGTCCCACCTTGATTGCAAGCCGCTCATATGCGGCTTTACCCGGCTTCCAGGAAAATCCTTCTATTCACCATTCACCATTCACTGCCTTACTTCTGGCGCACACCGAAACTCTGGAATCCCGACCGCATCAGCGGCTTCTTCGACGAAAGCACACCGGAGTTGACGCCGGTCCAGCCGATCTCGCCCGACAGCTTGCCATATTCGATCTTCGGGCAGCGGTTCATCACCACCTTGATACCGGCCGCCTCGGCACGCGCGGCCGCCTCGTCATCGCGCACGCCAAGCTGCATCCAGACGACTTTCGGCAAGGGGTCGAGCTTCAGCACCTCATCGACAATGCCGGGCACCGCTGCGGAGGCGCGAAAGATGTCGACCATGTCGACCGGTTCAGGCAGATCGGCAAGGCTGGCATAGGTCATGCGGCCGAGGATTTCCTTGCCGGCCTGCCCCGGATTGATCGGAAACACCGAAAAGCCCTTGGCCAGCAGGTATTTCAGCACGAAAAAGCTCGGCCTGACATCGTTGGCCGACGCGCCGACCATGGCGATGGTCTTCACAGAATTGAGGATGCCGCCGATGTAGGCATTGTCGTAGCTATCGTGATTCACTCGTCGGTCTCCCTCAGTGCTTCCTCCATAAAGGACTGCGGGTCCGTGCAGAAGTCGCGCATCATGCGAAAATGATCGGTATCGGTGAAATCTGTGGGGTCGAGGCCGAAGCGGCTGATGCGGAACAGCCGCGCGCCCGGACAGGCCATCAGCAGCGGCGAGTGCGTCGCCATGATCACTTGAGCCGTGCCGGACCGGTCCATGCGCCGCAGCATCTTCAGCAGCTCGATCTGCCGCGATGGCGACAGCGCGCTTTCGGGCTCGTCGAGGATGTAGATACCTTGCCGGCGGCAGCGCTCCTCGAAGAAGCGGATGAACCCTTCACCATGCGACCAGGACAGGAAATCCGGCGGCGCCCCGCCAGATTCCAGCGCCGCCTGATCGAGATAGCGGGCAACCGAGTAAAAAGATTCGGCGCGGAAGAACCAACCCGCTGTGACCTTCGGCAGCCAGTGGCCGCGCAACGTGTCGGCAAGCGCTGCACCACTCTCGTCGATGGCGCCGGAGTGGTCGACGGGCATGTAGCCCTTGCCGCCGCCGGCTTCGTCGTAACCGGCCAGCGCGCCGATCGCTTCCAGCAGCGTCGATTTGCCGGTGCCGTTTTCGCCGACAATGATGGTGATCGGCGTGGTGAATTCGAGCTCGAATTCGCGGCCGCGGAACAGAGGCAGGTTCCAGGGATACTTGTCCCAATCTTCCACGCGCTCGGGGTCAATCAGGATGCGTTTGAGATAAGGCGCCTTAAGCCGGGTCAGTTGCTTGCGATAGCCCATGCGGACGCTCAGTCCGTCAGCGAGATGGTGCCGTCATCCGCGATCGGGAAGGCCGGATTGTGTGCGACTTCCCAGACATGGCCGTCGGCATCGGCGAAATATCCATACCAGCCGCCCCAGAAGGCGCGGCCTGCCGGCTTGACGATCCTGCCGCCGGCCTTCTCGGCGGCCGCCAGCACGTCGTCGACTTCGGCATCGGAGCGGGTGTTGTAGGCGAGGTAGACCGCCGACGGTGCTGCGGCGAAGGCAATGCCTGAATCCTCCTCGGCGCTTGGCCTCGGGAACAGGCCGAGAATGGCGCCGCCCATCTGGAAGAAGGCGACGCCATCGGTGATGCCGGCGTGGCGCTTCAAGCCCATGCCTTCGTAAAAGCGCACGGCGCGCTCGAGATCGTCGGTGGCGATGGTGATGATGGAGATGCGCGGTTCCATGGATCGAAAACCTATTCGTCCGTCCATTCCGGTTTGCGCTTGCCGATGAAGGCGCCGATGCCTTCCTCGGCGTCGCGGGCCAGCATGTTCTCGACCATGACGCGGCCGGTATAGGCATACGCGTCCGCCAACCCCATCTCGGCCTGCGCGTAAAAGGCTTCCTTGCCGGTCTTGACCACCAGAGATGATTTGGAGGCAATGGTTTGCGCGTATTTGGTGACGATCTGATTCAGGTATTCGCGCGGCACGACGCGGTTGACCAGGCCGAATTCCTTGGCGGTTGCGGCATCGATGGTCTCGCCGGTGAGCAGCATTTCCATGGCGTGCTTGTGAGACACGTTGCGTGACAGCGCCACCATCGGCGTCGAACAAAACAGGCCGATATTGACGCCCGGCGTGCAGAAGGTCGCTTCATGCGAGGCAATGGCGAGGTCGCAACTGCAAACCAGTTGCAGCCCCGCAGCGGTGGCTAGGCCATCGACTTCGGCGATGATCGGGAGCGGATGGCGCACGATCTGCTGCATCAACGCCGCGCAAGCCGAAAATGTCTGCTCGAAAAACCCCTTGCCCTTGTCGGCGTCGGCGCGGCGCGCGGTCATTTCCTTGAGATCGTGACCGGCGCAGAAGACTTTCCCGGCGGCCGCCAAGACGATGACGCGGACCGATTTGTTGGCCTTGGCACGGTCGAGCTCGGCGCTCAATGCCGCCATGACGGAAAGCGACAAGGCATTGGCGGGCGGATTGGCGAGCGTCAGGCGCAGCACGCCCTTGTCCAGCCCGGCGATGACCGGCCCGTCTATGGCAACAGGTTTGATCGAAAGGATTTCGGCCATGACAAGGGTCTCCGCGATTCCGCCGGGCGCCGCCAGACTATCTAATATCGGATCGAGTTTCATCAACACCCATCGCTTGCGCCAGAGGTGTTGCCAGAAGCGCATCATTGCGTTCATACAGGCCCGGCATAGAACGAGAGACCGACATGCCCGCCCAGGACAATCTCAAGCCGGTGCTGACGGCGGCTGAAGTCAATGCGCTGATGGCCAGCGTCTACCCCCAGCTCAACGACGAGTTCACGTCGTATGAGGCGCTCGATGTGTTTCCCGGCGGCTGCACGGTGCGGCTCAACGCCAGCGAACGGCATTTGCGTCCCGGCGGCACGGTGTCCGGGCCCTCGCTGTTCACGCTGGCCGACATTGGCGGCTATGTCTGCGTGCTCAGCCATGCCGGGCCGGATGCGCTTTCGGTTACCGTCAACCTCAACATCAATTTTGTCCGCAAGGCCGAAGCCGGGCCGATCGACGGCCATTGCCGCATCCTGAAGCTGGGCAAGAGCCTGATGGTGTTCGATATCGACATCGTCGCCGGACCGAAGGGACACACGGTAGCGCATGCGACCGGCACCTATTCGATCCCGCCGAAGCGCGCCGCCGATGTGGTAAAATAATACCTTTTGATCAAACCTTTGTTTTTATTACACTTTACGAGCAGACGTGCTTTTCCCGCGCCTTGACGTGCACCACCCCCTCGCCTATAAGCCGTCACGAAGCAGCGGCCCGCAAAGGCCGCCGTTTTGTTATTGGCGGCGGGCAAGTGCCTTGTCGCCAATCCAAGCAACAAGAAACGCCTTCTTCGGAAGGTCAAAATCGAAAGCAGAAAATCCATGGCAACCTTTTCGCAGAAGCCTGCGGATGTGGTGAAGAAGTGGGTGCTGATCGACGCCGAGGGTCTCGTCGTCGGCCGTCTCGCCACTGTCATCGCCAATCATCTTCGCGGCAAGCACAAGCCCACCTTCACCCCGCATGTCGACGACGGCGATAACGTCATTGTCATCAATGCCGACAAGGTGGTGTTCACCGGCAAGAAGTTCACCGACAAGGTCTATTACTGGCACACCGGTCACCCCGGCGGCATCAAGGAGCGCACCGCGCGCCAGCTGCTCGAGGGCCGTTTCCCCGAGCGTGTCGTCGAGAAGGCCGTCGAACGCATGATCCCGCGCGGGCCGCTCGGCCGTCGCCAGATGAAGAACCTCCGCGTCTATGCAGGCACGGAACATCCGCATGTCGCCCAGCAGCCCGTCACCCTCGACGTCGGCGCGCTGAACGCCAAGAACAAGAAGGTTGCATAAGATGGCTGAGCTTTCCTCGCTCGCAGAATTGGGCGCCGCCACCGGCAACACCAACACCCAGCCGGCAGCACCCGTCCATGTCCAGAAGCTCGACAAGTCGGGCCGCGCCTATGCCACCGGCAAGCGCAAGAACGCCATCGCCCGCGTCTGGGTGAAGCCGGGTTCGGGCAAGATCGTCGTCAACGACAAGGAATTCGCGACCTATTTCGCGCGTCCGGTCCTGCAGATGATCCTCAACCAGCCGATCATCGCTTCCAACCGCGCCGGCCAGTACGACATCGTCGCCACCGTCATCGGCGGCGGCCTCTCCGGCCAAGCCGGTGCCGTTCGTCACGGCATTTCCAAGGCGCTGACCTACTACGAGCCGGCACTGCGCGCCGTGCTCAAGAAGGGCGGCTTCCTGACCCGCGACAGCCGCGTCGTCGAGCGCAAGAAGTACGGCAAGGCGAAGGCCCGTCGTTCCTTCCAGTTCTCGAAGCGCTAAGCGCTGCGACGTTCCAGACATCGAAAGGCCGCCTCCGGGCGGCCTTTTCTTTTGGGTCTCGGCAGTCACCCCACCCGGCGCTTCGCGCGAAGCGCCGGGTGGGGTGATGGCGCCGGCCTCGGTTCAAGTCTCAGAACTTGCCGGCCTTGATGTAATCGATAAACGCCCGTAGCGGCGCTGGAACCAGACGCCGTCCGGGATAGTACAGAAATGGTCCGGGAAAACTCTGCCACCACGGTTCGAGCACGGGCTCCAGGGCGCCGCTTTCGAAGTGAGGGCGAAGCCAGCCCTCGAAGAGAGCGACGATGCCGCTGCCGGCAATGGCCGCATGGACGGCAAGATCGCTCGCCCCGCCGATCCGCACGATCAACGGCCCCGTCGTGTCGACACGCACCACCTCGCCGTCGCGCTCGAATTCCCACGGCAGCATCGCACCGCTGGCAAAACGACCGCGCAGACAAGCATGGCCAAGCAGGTCGCTCGGGTGCTGCGGCCGCCCATGGCGCTCGAGATAGGCGGGGCTGGCGCCAGTGGCGAAGCGCTGGACGCGCGGTCCGATCGGCACCGCGATCATGTCCTGCTCCAGTCGCTCGTCATAGCGGATGCCGGCGTCGCAGCCCGCCGCCAGCACGTCGACGAAGTTCTCATCGGCGATGACCTCCAGCCGAATGCCGGGATAGGCGGCGAGGAAGCCCGGAACGATGTCGGGCAATATCAGCCGCGCGGCGCTGACCGGGACGTTGAGGCGCAGCGAACCGGCCGGCCTGTCGCGAAAGCCATTAACCACGTCGAGGGCCGCCTCCACCTCCGACAGCGCCGGGCCAAGCCTTCCCAAGAGGCTGAGGCCTGCGTCGGTTGGAACAACGCTGCGTGTCGTGCGGTTGAACAGCCTGACGCCGAGCTGCGTCTCCAGGCGGCGCACCGCTTCGCTCAGGCCCGACGCGCTGCCGCCGCCGGCGCGAGCCCCTTCGCGAAAACCGCCGGCACGCGCCACCGTCACGAAAGCATTCAGATCGCCAAGATCCATCATTGTTCGCCATTCCGCACAAGCTGTACGGATTGTACCTTATTATCCCAAGGTTGAGCAGCGTCTATCTTCGCCTCCTCAAAGGAGATCGACCATGTCCACCATCCAAAAATCCGGCACATTCACCCTCGGCAGCCACACCGTGAAACGGCTCGGCTACGGCGCCATGCAACTTGCCGGCCCGCACGTTTTCGGTCCGCCGAAAGATCGGGACGCGGCCATTGCTGTGCTGCGCGAAGCGGTGGCGTCCGGGGTCAACCACATCGACACCAGCGACTATTATGGCCCGCATGTCACCAACCAGCTGATCCGCGAAGCGCTGGCGCCCTATCCGCAAGACCTCGTCATCGTCACCAAGATCGGGGCGCGGCGCGGCAGCGACGGCTCATGGCTGCCTGCCTATTCCGCCAAGGAACTTGAGCAGGCCGTGCACGATAATCTCAGGAATCTCGGTCTTGAGGTGCTGGATGTCGTCAATCTGCGCATCATGTTCGGGGTGATGGGTCCCGCCGAGGGCTCGA
Organism: Mesorhizobium sp. M0862; assembly: GCF_040319795.1. NCBI lineage: Bacteria > Pseudomonadati > Pseudomonadota > Alphaproteobacteria > Hyphomicrobiales > Phyllobacteriaceae > Mesorhizobium > Mesorhizobium sp. M0862. The sequence goes on along the minus strand of NZ_JAMYOJ010000020.1, from coordinate 26,559 downwards.
TCGAGACGCAGTTGACGGCGCTTGCCGAACTGCAGCGGAAGGGCCTGGTGCGCCATATCGGCCTGAGCAACGTCACCCCTGCGCAGGTCGAGGAAGGCCGTGGGATCGCCGAGATCGTCTGCGTGCAGAACCAGTACAATCTGGCGCATCGCGACGACGACGCGTTGATCGATGAACTGGCGCGCGCCGGCATCGCCTACACGCCGTTCTTCCCGCTCGGCGGCTTCAGCCCGCTGCAGTCGTCGACCTTGTCGGATGTGGCCACGCGGCTCGGCGCCACACCCTTGCAGGTTGCGCTCGCCTGGCTGCTGCGCCGCTCGCCGAACATCCTGCTGATCCCGGGGACGTCGTCGGTCGGGCATTTGAGAGAGAACCTGGCGGCGGCGGAACTGGAGCTGTCGGCTGATGTCCTGAGGGAATTGGATGGGGTGGCGAAAGCGGCGTGAAGATTTTGCGGGCGGCGCTGTCACCCCACCCGCGCCTTCGGCGCGACCTCCCCATCGAGGGGAGGTAGGAGGTCGCGGCAGCCTTGCATGCCTCGCAATCGCTACGACTGTCGGATCTAAAGCGCCAACGCCCTACCTCCCCTCGATGGGGAGGTCGGCGCGCAGCGCCGGGTGGGGTGATGGCGCCGACGTACGATTTCTAATTGATACTCGCCGTATTCGCGGCTCGGCCGGCTTCCCTCATCCACATAAGGCGCCCGAAACCCATCGGCCCCCAGCCAGCCAATCGCAGCCTTCGGTTCTTCGGTCTGGATGATGGTGGCGCCGCGTTCGGCCCAGAAACCGTGTCTCGGCCGGCATGCCGGCCCGCACCGCCAGTTCATCGCCGCGGCCGCCGGAGAGGAGTCGCCGGGCCTTGCGCCTTGGCGATACAAATCCTGTGTCGCCCCTCTAGAACGCTATGGCGTTTCGCCAAGCTGTGACTGGCATCTTGCGTGCCGGTTCTGTAGTTGTGGCAGCCCGATGAACAAAGAAGGACCCGTAATGGCGAACCAGACCATCGACAACGCCTTCACCGCCCGCTCCAAGACGGGGCCTTCCTTCGAGCCGACCTATGCCGGCGCGCTGTCGTTCATGCGGCGCAAATACACCAAGGATGCAAAGGGCGCGGACGCCGTCGTGTGGGGCATTCCGTTCGATGCCGCCGTCACCAACCGGCCGGGCGCGCGCTTCGGGCCGCAGGCGATCCGCCGCGCCTCGGCGATCCTCGACAACGACCCGCAATATCCGTTCTCGCGCGACCTGTTCGAGCATCTCGCCGTCATCGACTATGGCGATTGCCTGCTCGATTCGGGCAATCACCAGAAGACACCAGGCACGATCGAGCGCGAGGCGGCGAAGATCCTGAAATCGGGTGCCTTCCTGTTGTCGCTCGGCGGCGATCATTTCGTCACCTGGCCGCTGCTCAAGGCACATGCCGCCATCCACGGGCCGCTGGCGCTGGTGCAGTTCGATGCGCACCAGGACACCTGGCCTGACGATGGCAAGCGCATCGACCATGGTTCGTTCGTCGGCCGCGCCGTCAATGAAGGCATCATCGACCCCGACCGCTCGATCCAGATCGGCATCCGCACGCATGCCCCCGATACGTTCGGCATCAAGATCCTTTACGGTCACGAGATCGAGGAGATGCGGGCTTCCGACATCGCCTATGCGATCGTCGACCGCACCGGCGGCAGGAAGACCTATCTCACCTTCGACATCGACTGCCTCGACCCGGCCTTTGCGCCCGGCACCGGCACGCCGGTTGCCGGCGGACCGTCCTCGGCGAAAATCCTGTCGACGCTGCGCCAGCTCGGCCAGGTCGATATTGTCGGCGCCGACGTCGTCGAGGTTGCGCCGGCCTATGATCACGCCGATATAACGGCGATCGCCGGCTCGATGGTGGCCATGCACTATCTCGGCCTGGTGGCCGAGCGAAAAGCGCGGGCGGAAGAGCTGAACAGCGGCAACCATGGCGCGGCAAACCATGGCCAGGGCATATAGGCCTGAATTAGCAGGGAATTGACGGGCACATGAAACCGAAAATCTTCATCGATGGCGAACACGGCACCACCGGCCTGCAGATCCGGGCGCTGCTGGCCGAGCGCGGCGACCTCGAGATCATCTCGATCCCGGCCGAGCGCCGCAAGGAAACGGCGGCGCGCGCCGAGTTCCTCAATGCCGCCGATGTCGCCATCCTGTGCCTGCCGGATGCGGCTGCCAAGGAAAGCGTGTCGCTGATTGCCAACGACACCACCAAGGTGATCGACGCCTCCACGGCGCATCGCGTCGCCGAGGGCTGGGAATACGGTTTTGCCGAGCTGGACAAGGATCAGGCCAGGATCATCGCCAATGCGAAACGCGTCGCCAATCCCGGCTGCTGGCCGCAAGGGCCGATCGCGACGCTGCGGCCGCTGGTCGCTGCCGGTCTGCTGCCGGCGGATTTCCCGATCACGGTCAATGGCATTTCGGGCTATTCGGGCGGCGGCCGGCCGATGATCGAGGACTATGTCGCCAAGGGCGAGGATGCCTCTGAATTCCAGGTCTATGGGCTGACCCTGCAGCACAAGCATGTGCCGGAGCTGCGCACCTATGCGAAGCTGTCGCACGATCCGATCATGCAGCCGGCGGTCGGCAATTTCGCCCAAGGCATGATCACGGTGGTGCCGCTGCAGCTCGGCGGGCTTGACCATGTGCCGGCCGGCGCCGAACTGCACGCGGCAATCGCCGACCATTTTGCCGCCATCAAGGGCGGCGTGGTCGAGGTAGCTCCTTACGAGCACGTGGAGCGCCTGCCCGAGATCAATCCCGAGGTCTATAACGGCACCAATCGGATGAAGGTCTATGTCTTTGCCAATGACGACAGGGCGCAGGCGCTGCTGATTGCGGTCTATGACAATCTCGGAAAGGGCGCCTCGGGTGCTGCCGTTCAGAACATGGATCTGATGCTCGGCCTTTAATTCAGTTGGAGAGAGCATGTTGCCCGAAAACCGCTTAACACTTTTCGGCATCACGCTCTGAATGGACGCGCCTGCATTTCCAAAGCGCTGGAAGATCAGCGCGCCCGAGCTCATTGCGGAGACGTTTTCGAGCCGCATCTGGAAGGTGCGGCGTGAGGACGGCTCGCCGGCCATCGTCAAGGCGCTCAAACCATTCGACGATGTCGAGGACGAGTTGCGCGGCGAGCACTATCTCGCATGGCGGCGCGGCGAAGGCGCGGTGCGGCTGCTTGGCCGAGACGGCCACCGCATGCTGCTCGAATATGCCGGCGACACCCTGCTTTCCGACGTTCTGGCCAAAGAAGGCGACAACGCCGCGACCGCAATTGCGGCCGAGTTGATGGGGAGACTGTTCTCGCCCACAAGACACCCTGCCCCGCCGGACCTGCAGCCGCTGCGGACACGGTTTGCCAGCCTGTTCAAAAAGGCCGGAGCCGATCGCGACGCCGGAGAGCACAGCCTCTATATCGAGGCCGCCGAAATCGCGGACCGGCTGCTCGATGCCCCGCATGCGGTCAAGCCGCTGCATGGCGACCTGCATCACGACAACATTTTGCACGGTGCGCGCGGCTGGCTGGCGATCGACCCGAAGGGCGTGGTCGGCGATCCCGGCTTCGACGCCGCCAATCTGTTCTACAACCCACTGGGGCGCGACGACCTCTGCCTCGATCCCGAGCGCATCGCGCATATGGCCGAGATCTTCGCCAGGACACTCGGCCAGACGCCGGCTGCCATTCTCGACCATGCCATCGCCTATGGCTGCCTGTCGGCCGCATGGCATCATGAGGACGAGAATGCGGTCGACGAGAACCGCGAGCTGTCGGTTGCGGGAGTGATCCGAAAGGTGCGGCTCAGCTTCTGACCGGCGCAGCCTCGCGCGTTAGACGTAGCGAGGCAGTTCGTTCGCGAAATAGATTATTGCGACGGCCAAGACACCGTAGACGATGTACCTGCGTTCATGGGCGGCCGCGTTGGCAGTGGATAGGCGCCTTTGGTGCCGCGCCAGTGGGCGGCGGCAAATCCCAGCAGGACAAGCGCGAAGGCCTGATGGGTCAGCGCCATGTGCAGCGGCACCTGCATCAGCAGCGTGCCGATGCCGATCGAGGCCTGGACCAGCACCAGCAGAAACAGCAGCGTCGCGCGGCGTGCGTGTGTCGTGCCTGGTAAACGCCGGCGTGTCGCGATCATGTGCCAGAGCGCGACGGCAAAGACCGTGTAGGCGCCCAGTCGGTGGACGAACTGCACCGTCTTCGGGTTCTCGAACAAGTTGCGCCAGGCCGGCTCGAGCAGAAGCAAATCTGACGGGATCACCTTGCCGTCCATCAGCGGCCAGGTGTTGTAGCTCAGGCCGGCGTCGAGCCCTGCGACCAGGCCGCCGAGATAGATCTGGATCAGCGCCAGCAGCACGATGAAGCCGGCCAGCCTTTGTGTCGGCCGGTCGGCGGCAGGCTCCGAATGCGGCGCCAGCCCGCGCGCGACCACCATGGTGGCAGTGAAGATCAGGGCGGCAAGCGTCAAATGCGTGGCCAGCCGGTACTGGCTGACGGAGACGCGGTCGACCAGGCCGGAGGCCACCATCCACCAGCCGATGGCGCCTTGCAGGCCACCAAGCAGCAGAATACCGACCAGCTTTGGCCCAAGGCCGCGCTCGATGCGGCGCGTCGCCCACAAGACCAGCAACGGCAGGCCGAAGACCAGGCCGACACTGCGCGCCAGGATACGGTGCGCCCACTCCCACCAGAAGATCGACTTGAAGGCATCGAGGCTCATGCCCTTGTTGAGCTCGGCATATTGCGGAATCTTCTGGTAGAGCTGGAATTCCTCCTGCCACTCCGCGTCATTGAGCGGCGGTATCACACCGTGGATCGGCTTCCACTCGGTAATCGACAGGCCGGAATTGGTGAGCCTGGTGGCGCCGCCAACCAGCACCAGCGCAAACAGCACCAGAAGCACGACATAAAGCCAGCCGCGCAGCAGAGCCCGGTTTTGCAGATCGCGATCGCGGTCAATGTAAGGCGCGGCGGCTGATATGGCGGCCATGGGCTGGTCCCGGCAGGTTGACGTGGCGGATTGGTGAACCATCGCAACCCGGCTGACAAGACCGGACGGCGCGGCACGCCGTCGCGCCGCAAGTCACGGGTTGCACGCGCCCCCGGTTGGGCCTAAGCGGAGGCGATCAACGAGAACGCTCATGCCCATCCGCCTGAAAAAGCTGATCGGAACCTTCCTGCTGGTGGCGCTTGTCATCATCTATGCGCTGGTCGCGTCGATCATAGCGGTCGCGCAGCTGTCGCAATCCAGCCCGCTGGTGCATTTCCTGTTTTTCCTGTTCAGCGGCCTGTTCTGGGTGCTGCCTGCGATGGGCATCATCAAATGGCTGATCCTGGAGCCGCCGCCGAAAGGCTGAAGCGCCCGACCCAGGTTAGATGGTGACGACCATTTTGCCGGCATTGGCCAGCGGCGTCGTCACGCCCGACAACATGGTGCGGATATGGGCGACACTCTGGTAGCGGCCGTTGACCGAAATGCGCGGCAGCGCGTGCAGGAAGCCGGCGTGCTCGGCGTGCAGCACGCCGTGGCGAGTGGTCACCGCCGAGGCGTAGCCGGCGTCGCGGGCAAAGCCCACTTCGCGGCAGCCGACAGCGCTGGCGTAACCATAGGGGTAAGCGAGATGACGGGGGTCTTCGCCGAGCTGCGCCTGCAGCTGGCGCCTGACGTCGACGATTTCATGGCGCGCATCGGCTTCGTCGAGCCGCTTCAGATTGCGGTGGTTGACCGTATGCGCGCCGATCGTCACCAGCCTGTGCCCGGCCACGGCGCGGATATCGTCCCAGGTCATTAGCGTGCTTGGGCGCAAGCCATCGAGGTCGATGCCGTTCGAGCGCGCCAGATCGCGCAGCACGGCGCGCTGATCCTCCTCGCGCACCTCGAGCGTCAGATAGGCATGCAGACGCGCATTGGCGTGGAGTTTCTTGCCGTGGGTCGAGCAGTCGATGGTCACCGGCCCCTTCGGCATCGCCAGCGTCAAACGCTCCCGCGCGTTGACGATATCCTCGACCACGTCCCACCATAAATCGGCGCTGCCGTCGATCAGACCCGGCGCGACATAGATGGTGATCGGCGCGTCGTGCTTTTCCAGCACTGGCAGCGCTTCGGTCATGTTGTCGCGATAGGCGTCGTCGGCGGTGATGGTGGCGAACTGGCCGTCCTTGCCGCCGGCCTTGATGCGCTCGATCGCCTCGTCGAGGGTGACGAAGGCATAGCCCCTCGCCTTCATGTCGGCGACGAGAGCGTCGAGAAATCGCGGGGCGATGTTGAGGTGGCGGTTGACGCCGTCCGGCTTCTCCGGCGTGGCGGTGACCCGATGCAACATGAGGATTGCGCCAATGCCGCCGACGAACGGCTTGGCCAGCGGTGCAAGGCCGGTAAAGCGGGCGATATTAAGCGCCAGTTTCCGAACTGCCTCACCACCGTCGATCATTCATTCACCTTTTGCGCCTAGGCTCGATCCAAGCACGGAACGCGCCGACGCGAACTCCTGATCGCGACGAATACGCCTTAAGGATTGAGGTATGGTTGACGCCACCGCGTCATTTGACGGCAATCGGCTCGCCGCAAGCAAGGCGTCTGCGCGCACGCCGGATGCCGACCAGACCAGTCTGTCGGTGTCGATCGCAGATGCTGCCGCGCTCGCCTCTTACGGCGAATTCTGCCGTTCGGCGCTGTTTGCGCCGGCGCAAAGCGCGGCCTGGGTTCGTGCCTGGACGGCGCAGGCCAATCCCGATGCCGTCATTGCCACGCTGACAATCGAGGACAGGCCGGTCTTTGCACTGGCACTGGAAATCACGCGAACTGGTCCATTCCGCGTCGCCCGCTTCATGGGCGGGCGCCATGCCAACGGCAATTTCGCCGCCGCCGATCCGGCATGGCTGGCAAAGGCCGATGCCGGGGGGATCCGCAGGCTGGTGACGGCGATCGGCAAGGCGCGTCCCGACATCGATCTCGTTGCCTTGGAAAGGCTTCTGCCCGACCTCGATGGCGTTGCCAATCCGCTGGCGGCGTTCTCCAACTTTCCGAGCCCAAACCTGTCGCTCGCCGTCAATCTCGACGGTGGTTTCGATGCGCTGCTGTCGCGTGTGGGCGGCAAGCGCAAGCGCAAGAAGCACCGTTCGCAGACACGCAAGTTCGAGGCGGTCGGCGTTCATCGCCGCATCGAGGCGCAGACACCGGAAGACGTGAACCGGCTGCTCGACGCTTTCTTCGAGATGAAGGAGTTCCGCTTCGCCAAGATGGGCATCGCCAATGTCTTCGGCGAGCCGGAGGTGCGGGCTTTCTTCCGTGCCCTCTTCGCCGGCGCGCTGGCCGAGGAGAAACCGGCCTTTGTGCTGCATGGGCTCGAAGTGGCCGGCAAGCTGCGCGCAATCACCGGCTCGAGCCGCTCGGGCAAACGCCTGATCTGCGAATTCGGCGCCATCGCCGAGGACGATCTCGGCCACACCAGCCCCGGCGATTTCCTTTTCTTCGACATCATCGAGGAAGCCTGCCAAACAGGCTTCGATGTCTATGATTTCTCGGTCGGCGACGAGCCCTACAAGCGGCTCTGGTGCGATATCGAGACCCAGCATTTCGAGGTGCTGGCGCCCCTGACGCTGAAGGGACGCGCCCTGGCGTCGGCGCTGCGGCAGGGCGCACGGGCGAAAGCCTTCATCAAGAACAACCCGACGGTCTGGAAGCTGACCAAGATGCTGCGCCGCAAGGCCGCCGGACAGGCAGCGCCCGCTCCCACGGACGACGAAAACTAGCGTTCAGAAATTCAGCGCTTCGCGGAGCGCCGGGCCGGTCCTGACCCGCAGGTCGAGATCTGCCTCGATGTGGTCGATATGGTGCAGCATCAGCCGGCTCACCAACCCGCAATCGCCGCTTTCCAGCGCGCCGACCATTTCCGTGTGCTCACTGTGTCCGCAGGCCGACACGCCAGATCGTCCGTAAAGGGCGATCACCAGCGACGAACGCGCCACCAGCTCCTCCATGAAGCGCTGCAGGATGGCATTGCCGGCGACGGAGGCGAGCAGCAGATGGAAGTCGCCCGACGCCTTGATTTCGGAGCGCCGGGCGGTTGGGCCGCGCTCGGCGATGAAGCGGCCCTCCTCGTCGAGCTGCGCGCGGAACGCAGCGATATCGGTGGCTGTGACCCGCCCACAGGCGGCAATGGCTATGCCCGGCTCGATCAGCCGGCGCGATGCGAACACCTGGCGCGCTTCGTCGGGCGAAGGGTTGGCGACGAAGGCGCCACGGTTGCGCTCGGTACGCACCAGCCCCTCGAAGGACAGCATCTGCAGCGCCGCGCGCGCGACCGTGCGCGAGACATCGAAGAGCGTGCCGACCTCGCCTTCCGACAGCTTGGTGCCGGGCGTCAGCCGACGGTCGACGATGGCGTCCCGCAGATTGTCGCGAATCGCCTGGGCGCGATCCTGGTTGGCGCTGTCGGCGGAATGGATCTGATCGGCAATGTTCATGGCGATGATGGTTCCCAGCCTCTTCTAGCGCAACTCGTCGCCTGCCTACGAGAGGCAAAGTGGACACCAAGCGAAAAAAGATTGCATACGATTCTTGCGCGGATCGCGCACAATCGCCCATAATTTGTGCAATGCACAAGATAGCCCACCGGCTAGGCAGTGGGCAAGAACCCCGATTTTGCTGGCGATTCAAACGCTTGGGCCGATTGCCGCCGATTGGCACGCATAATGCATTGGTTTATGCGACCAAACGGGGAAGCCTGAATGTCCAAAGCCGCCGAGATCGACATCGTCTCCGTTTCGAAAGTGTACGGAACGACGACTGCCGTCGAGGCCATCAGCCTGAAAATACCGGCAGGCACCTATTGCTGCCTGCTTGGCCCCTCCGGCTGTGGCAAGACCTCGACGCTGCGCATGATCGCCGGCCACGAAAGCATTTCGTCGGGCGATGTCCGCCTCGGCAACATTGTCGTCACCGACCTGCCGCCGGCAAAGCGTGGCACGGCGATGATGTTCCAGTCCTATGCGCTGTTTCCGCATCTCGACCTTGTCGACAATGTCGCCTTCAGCCTGAAGATGAAGGGCGTCGACAAGGAGCAGCGCCGTGCCAAGGCGCTCGACATGCTCAAGCTGATGCAGATGGAGGCCTATGCGACGCGCCGGCCGGCGCAGCTTTCCGGCGGCCAGCAGCAGCGTGTTGCACTCGCCCGCGCTCTGATCACCGATCCCGAGGCGCTGCTGCTCGACGAGCCGCTGTCGGCACTCGACCCGTTCCTGAAGATACGCATGCGCGCCGAGCTGAAGAAATTGCAGACCTCGCTTGGCATCACTTTCGTCCACGTCACCCACAGCCAGGAAGAAGCCATGGCCTTGGCGGACCTGATCGTGGTGATGAATGACGGCCGCATCGAACAGGCGGCGCCGCCGCGAGATGTGTTCGAAAGGCCGGCCACCGCCTTCGTCGCGCGCTTCATGGGCGACCACAATGTCATCTCCGGCCGGGTCACCGGCGCGCGCGACGGCATGGTCGTCTTCGACGTCGATGGTGGCGCCTCGCTCGCCGCCCGCGGGCAAGGCCGGGAGGCGGGCCAGGAGGTTGGCACGCCGATCGACATCGCCATCCGCACCGACCATGTGCGCATCGGCGAAGCACCCTCTCCCGGCCTCGGCTTCACCGGCATCGTCTCCAACATCGAATATCGCGGCGCCACGGTGAAGCTGTCGGTCACCGGCGGCGGCATCGACGATTTCACCGTTATCATCGACGATTCCGACTTCTTCGCCAAACCCGTCGCCCTTGGCGACGCCGTACCGCTCGCCTGGGATTCCGAGGACGCTATCGTCCTCGGCCGCCTTCATTCATGAATTCAACCAAGCAAAACAAAAACAGGGGAATAGGAATGACAAAAACAGTAGAAACAAAGACCGGAATTTCGCGCCGTTCGTTGCTCAAGACAGGTGCCGCCGCCGTCGGCCTCGCCGCCGGTTCGGGCGCCATTACAGGCTTCCCGACCATCTGGGCGCAGTCCAACATCACGCTGCGCCAGTTCGGCACCGGCGTGTCGAACCTGAACGCCATCGCCGACAAGTGCAAGGCCGACCTCGGCATCACGCTGGAAATGACGGCGACCGATTCCGATGCCGCGGCCCAGCGCGCCGTGACCCAGCCCGACAGCTATGACATCGCCGACATCGAATACTGGATCTGCAAGAAGGTGTTCCCGAGCGGCGTGCTGCAGCCGATGGATGTCAGCAAGCTGAAATATTACGACGAGCTGGTGCCATTGTTCAAAACCGGCAAGCTGACCCCCGACAGCGTCATTGCCCAAGGCACCGCGCCGCACACGGTCGGCTATGTCGAAGCGCAGGACTCAAAGACCTTCGCCAAGGCGCCGACCAACTGGTTCACCATGGTGCCGACGATCTACAACGCCGATACGCTAGGCATCCGGCCCGACCTCGTCGGCCGCGACATCACCACCTGGGCCGACATCATGGACCCGGCCTTCAAGGGCAAGACCGCGATCCTTAACATCCCGTCCATCGGTATCATGGATGCGGCCATGATCATGGAGGCCACAGGCAGCATCAAATATGCCGACAAGGGCAACATGACCAAGGAAGAGATCGACAAGACGATCGACTTCCTCATCAAGGCCAAGCAGGCCGGCCAGTTCCGCGCCTTCTGGAAGTCGTTCGACGAGAGCGTCAACCTGATGGCATCGGGCGAAGTGGTCATCCAGTCGATGTGGTCGCCGGCCGTCGCCGCCGTCCGCTCCAAAGGCATCGCCTGCCGCTTCCAGCCGCTCAAGGAAGGCTACCGCTCATGGGGCGGCGGCCTTGGACTTGCCGCCCATCTCAAAGGCGCCGAGCTCGACGCGGCCTACGAATACATCAACTGGTATACGTCGGGCTGGGTCGGCGGCTATCTCAACCGCCAGGGCTACTATTCCGCCAATATGGTCTCGGCCAAGAAGTTCATGTCCGAGGACGAATGGGGCTACTGGATCGAAGGCAAGCCGGCCAAGGGCGAGATCAAGGCGCCGGACGGCACCGTCATGGAAAAGGCCGGCGCCGTGCGCGACGGCGGCTCGTTCGAAGAGCGCATGGGCAAAGTCGCCTGCTGGAACTCGGTCATGGACGAGGACCGCTACATGGTGAAGCGCTGGAACGAGTTCATCGCGGCGTAAGCTAGCGGGTCAACGGGACATGCCTCATTCCTTCGCGCCCCCCTCTGTCCTGCCGGACATCTCCCCCTCAAGGGGGGAGATTGGATATCGCTTTGGTTTTCGCCAATCTCCAACTTCATGGAAAGAGGCGTCGAGGCAGAAGCTGCCGATCTCCCCCCTTGAGGGGGAGATGTCCGGTAGGACAGAGGGGGGCGCGAAGGATCACAGCCAAGGAAATCTTCTCATCCCGGTGCGAAGGTGTTCCGCATGACCGTGGTTCTCGAACGACCCGCAATCACCGCCGCCAGCCCGATGAGACGCCGGCGCTTCTCCATCAGTGCCGTCACGCCCTACCTCCAATCGGCGCCGCTGGCGCTCATCCTCGGTGCGTTCCTGCTCTTGCCAATCATCATGATCGTCGTCGTCTCCTTCTGGGATTATGACTTCGCCGCCATGTATCCGGATTTCCTGACGACGAACTATTCCGACGTGCTGGGATCATGGGTCACCTGGAAGACCTATCTCAACACCATCAAATTCGCTGCTATCGTCTGGGCGCTGACCTTGTTCATCGGCTTCTGGGTCGCCTATTTCCTCGCCTTCCATATCCGCACCAGCGCCATGCAGATGGTGCTGTTCCTTGTCTGCACGGTGCCGTTCCTGACCTCCAACATCATCCGCATGATCTCGTGGATCCCGGTGCTTGGCCGCAACGGGTTGATCAACTCGACGCTGGTGCAATTGGGGCTGGTGCCAAAACCCATCGAATGGCTGCTCTATTCGGAATTCGCCGTGGTGCTGGCCATGGTGCATCTCTACACGCTGTTCATGGTAACGCCGATCTTCAACACGCTCATGCGCATCGACCGCTCGCTGGTCGAGGCCGCGCGCGATGCCGGCGCGTCCGGCTGGCAGGTCTTGTGGAACGTCGTCATCCCGCTGGCCAAGCCCGGCATGGCGATCGGCACCATCTTCGTCGTCACGCTGGTGATGGCCGATTTCTCCACCGTGCAGGTGATGTCGGGCGGCCAGAGCGCGTCGGTCGCACTGATGATGAAGAACCAGATGTCGCTGCTGCAGTATCCCGCAGCCGCCGCGAATGCCGTGGTGTTGCTGGTGTTGGTGCTCTTGATGGTCGCCGGCATCCTGCGCATCGTCGACATCCGCAAGGAGCTTTGAGGTGAGCCACGAAAAACGCACCCTCGAATTCTATGTGCTTGCGGTCTTCTTCACTCTGTTCGTGCTGTTCCTCTACGGCCCGCTGTCGGCGATCCTGATCCTTTCTTTCCAAGGCGAGACCGGCGGCCTCACCTTCCCGCTCAATGGCGTGTCGCTGCACTGGTTCGCCAATCTGTTCGAGCGCCAGGCGGTCGGCGATTTCGGCGGCAGCTTCAAGCGCTCGCTCGTGCTCGGCCTCATGGTGATGATCGTCACCGTCGTCGTGTCGCTGCTGGCAGGGCTCGCTTTCCGGCAAAAATTTCGCGGCGCCACCGCTTTGTTCTACCTGGCGGTCGCCAGCCTCGTCGTACCCTCGATCATCATTTCGCTCGGCATCGGCGTCGTCTTCCAGCAGGTCGGCTTCCGCCCAGCCTGGTACACATCGGCCTTCGGCGCGCACCTGACCTGGACCTTGCCCTTCGGCGTGCTCATCATGTTCGCCGTCTTCAACCGCTTCTCGCCCGCCTATGAGGAAGCCGCGCGTGACCTGGGCGCCAACTCCTGGCAGACCTTCGCCCATGTCGTGCTGCCGATGATCGCGCCGAGCCTGATCGGCGTCGGCCTGTTCGGCTTCACGCTGTCCTATGACGAGTTCGCCCGCACGCTGATGACGTCGGGCACCTTCAACACGCTGCCGCTCGAGATCTACGGCATGACCACCAATGTCACGACGCCGGTGCTCTATGCGCTGGGCACGGTGACCACAGTGTTCTCCTTCCTGGTGATCCTGGCCACACTGGGCGCCATCCTCTATGTCGGCCGCAAGCGGGCCAGGGTTTGATCGTGCAGATACTGGTGGTGAATCCCAACACGACGGCGAGCATGACCGAGACGATCGCGGCGGCGGCGCGCGCCGTTGCCGGCGCCGGGACCGAGGTGATCGCGGTCACCTCCTCGATGGGCCCGGCCTCGATCGAGGGCTATTATGACGAGGCATTGGCCGTGCCCGGCCTTTTGATGGAGATCGCCGCCGGCGAACGTGCCGGGGCGCAGGCCGCCATCATCGCCTGCTTCGACGATACCGGCCTGGATGCGGCACGCGTCATGGCCTCCATTCCGGTCATCGGCATCTGCGAGGCCGCACTCGGTGTCGCCTCCTACATTGCCCAGCGCTTCACAGTGGTGACGACCACCGAACGCTCGCTTGTCCCTGTCGAGGGGCTGGTGCAGCGCTGCGGCATGGCCGGGCGTGCCCGCGTGCGCGCCGCCGACATTCCCGTACTCTCGCTTGAAGACGCTGCTTCCGGCGCTGTCGAGAAACTGCGCGCCGAGATCGCCCGCGCCATAGCGGAAGACCGCGCCGAGGCCATCGTGCTCGGCTGCGCCGGCATGGCCGACCTGGCACACCGGTTGCAGCAAGAATTCGACCTGCCCGTCATCGACGGCGTCGGCGCCGCCCTCAAACAGGCCGAGGCGCTGATCGCATTGGGCCTGTCGACCTCGAAGCGCGGCGCCTATGCCAGTCCGCTGGCCAAGCCCTATCGCGGCGTGCTGAAATCCTTCTCGCCGGGGGTGGTCGCCGCGGAGTGAACGCTATGAAGCCTACCGTCCGCGCATTGTCTCCGCCGGAACTGACCGTTCTCATCGACTGGGCGGCGGCTGAAGGCTGGAACCCTGGCCTAGATGATGCCGCCGCGTTCCGGCCAACCGATCCTGAAGGGTTCATCGGCGCTTTTGTCGACAACGAGATGACCGCCGCCATCTCGGCTGTCGCCTATGGCAGCAACTTCGGTTTCATCGGTCTCTACATCTGCCGACCAGACATGCGCGGCCAAGGCCATGGCAAAGCAGTCTGGAATGCGGGCATGGCCAGGCTGGCCGGCCGAACGGTCGGCCTCGACGGCGTCGCCGCGCAGCTGGCGAATTATCGCCGCACGGGATTCAGCTCGGCGTACGAAACCATCCGCTTCAGCGGCCGTATCGCGACCCCGCCCGTCCGAAGCGAAGGGGTGCGCATGATAACCACGCAACTCGTGCCCGACATCATCGCCTATGACGCCCGCTGTTTCCCCGCGCCTCGACGAGCCTTCCTGCACCGCTGGGCGCAGCCGCCGCATTGCGGGTTCGCCGCGATCAGTTCACTCGGCACCATAGGCTACGCCGTGGCTCGTCCCTGCCGTTCGGGTTACAAGATCGGCCCGCTGTTTGCCGACGACACCGAGACGGCGATGCAGCTCATGGGCAGTCTGGCTGCCGCATGCGAAGGTGGCGACCTGCATATCGACGTTCCTGCCGAAAATTTCGATTTCACCACGGCGCTTTCAGCAATTGGTTTCAGGCCGACCTTCACCACCACGCGCATGTACAAGGGCCCGCCTCCGAAGGTCGACTCGCGCCGAATATTTGGCGTGACGACCCTGGAGTTGGGGTAGATCCCGGCGCCGACTGACAGGCTTGGTTTTTCGGGAGCCGGCGGGCGATGGACGAGCCGATCCGTAGTAGCGCCGCCTAAGTCGAATTGTCTGATGTCTCAGGCGGCGCTACGTCGTCCCGGCACGGGGTTACCCGGCGTCTCGTGGCCGATCGGCGTCACCAGAGTGAGGTCGGGATAGCCGCTTTCGATCAGCTCGACGGCGGCCTGCGCCACCTCATCGTCCGCCTGCAGCATGGACATGAAGACCTCAGTGCTGTCGCCGACCAGTCGGCTGATGCCTTGCGCATCGGCCGGTCCGCATTCGACAATGACCAGATCATAGGCGGTGGTCAGCGACTGCATGATGATCGGCAGCCGGTCGGCGGCGCGCATGGCGCGAACCGGATCGGCGGTGCCGACGGGAACGACATGGCAGTCGGAATAGAGGTCAGCGTGAATGACGTCGCTGAACTGCGCTTCCGAAGCCAGCAGATTGGTGATGCCGGGGAAAAGTCCGCTGTCCAGCATCGGCCGCGAGGCGGCACCTGACGCCGTGAGATCGAGCAGCAGCACACGCAGGCCAGCGTCGGAGACTTCGCGCGCTACCAGCACTGCCGATGCAGCCGCCTCATCGCCTTCGGGCGACACGAAGATGGCGCGCGCAGCACCGCTGGCGATCAGCTTTTCCGCCGCCTTCTCGACATCGATCTCGCCAAGGCTGGAGCGTACCCGCTCGGGTTCGGATTGCGGTTCTGGATCGGCAGCCGCTGCTCCTTCCAGCACTGAAGGAGCCGGCTCCTGCTCCGGCTCGGGCGCCAGTTCAGACTCCATGGCCGTCCGCCGATCGACCACCTCCTCGGCCACGACTGCGGCCGGTTCCGGGTCGACGACCGGCGCCGACATTGCCGGCATCGCAACCTGTTCGATGCGGTCCAAGCGGGCGCCGGGCGCCGGGCGCATGGCGCGGCCGGAAAACAGCTCCTGCAGAAGCGTGATGACCGACATCAGCAGCAGCGAGCCGACGAAGGCAGCGCCGACGATCGGGACGAGTTTGGGGAAATAGGGCTCCGATGGCACGCGCGCCTCGGAAAACACGCTGGCATCGACCGGCAGATAGTTTTTGCGCGAGGACACTTCGCGAAAGCTCGCCATGTAGGATTCGAGCTGCTGGCGCCGGACGTTCGCCTCACGCTGCAGCGCATCCAGCTGGACCTGCTCCTCGCCGGCGCGCGACGACGCCGCTTTCAGCTTGTTGACGTCCGATATCAGCTGGTTTTCGCGCGCCTGGGCGGTCTGCGCCTGCGTCAGCAACGCGCGCATGATTTTTTGCGCTTCGTTGCGGATCTGGCCGTCGAGATCGGCAAGCTGCGACCTCATCGCCCGCAGGCGGGGATGGTTGTCGAGCAAGGTGGTGGAAAGATCGGCGATGTTGGTCCTGAGCTCGATCTGACGCTCACGCAGCCGCTGGATCAGATCGGAAGAGAGCACCTCCGGCACGGCGTCGAGCGAGCTGCCATTTTGCAAAGCCTGGCGCACCCGGTCGGCCGTTGCCTCGGCCGAAGCGCGGCTGGCGCGCACACGCGACAGTTCGGTCGATAGCTCGGACAATTGCTGTGTCGCCAGCACCGAATTGTTGCCGCCCATCAACAGGTCCGACTGGGCGGAACGGAAGGCCGCGACCTTGGCCTCTGCATCCCTGACCTGCTTCTGCAACTCGTCGATCTCCGGCCCGAGGAAGGCTGTCGCGGCCGCGTTCGACGTGGTCTTGGCATCCGCCTGATAGGCCATGTAGGCCTTGGCGATGGCATTCGGAATATCGGCGGCAAGCTGGCGGTCTTCCGAGGAAAATTCGACGGCGATGGCACGCGTCTTCTCCACTCCATAGACGTTTAGCTTGTCGCGCATTTTAGTCAGCACGCGCTCTTCGAGCGGAATCTCTGCCGGATCACTTTTCAGTCCGGCAATGACAAGAAGTCGGGCTACCGGCGACATGCCGAGCGCATCGTTGAACTCGGGCTTGTCGCCCAGGTTCAGATTGCCAGCCACCTTATTGAGAATGTCGGACGAGGAAATGACCTGAACCTCGGTTGCTACACCTTCCGCATCGAGCACAGGTTTGTCGTCTTCATTGGTGCCGGCAGGCCGCGTATAGGCCGATTCGCTCAACTGGATTTTCAGCTGCGTCGTGGCCTTATAGTGCGGCGTCGCAAGCCAGGCGAACGCGAAGGCGAGACCAGTGACGAGAAGCGTGACCACTAGGATGCGCAGCCAGTTCCTCGCAAGGCTGGCGAAGAGCTGTCTCAGGTCGACATCGACATCTGCGGCCACGGACTGGTCGGACATGCATTCCTGCTCCGGAACATGAGTCTAGAAAGTACCGTAAACAACTATGGTAACTCAGGCGTTAAGATGGCGGTAAGCAGCCGTTAGAGTTTGCTGACGTCAGGCAAACAAAGGGCAGCAAAACTATACGGCTTTTTGTCGATTGCCGCCAAATCGGCCGCGTCCCTTTACCGGCCATTAACCCTAACAGGATGATAACAAACCCAGATCCTTAAGGTTTGCCGCCGTGTCCTGGCGGCCATAGCGACGAAGGTGTGTGTCCGATCATGAAAAGCGCTGCTGGTCTGTTTCGCGCTCTGCTGGCCGTGTCGATCCTCGCCGGCTGCTCCAGCTACCGGCCGACGCCGGCGGCCTTCCACGAGGTACTCGACCAGCCCTATCGGCTCGGCGCCGGCGACCGTGTCCGCGTCACCGTGTTCGAACAGGACGGTCTGACCAACACCTACAGTGTCGATCAGTCCGGCTACATGTCCTTCCCGCTGGTGGGCGCGGTGCCGGCGCGCGGCCACACGGCCCAGCAGCTGGAAAAAGCGCTCGCCGACAAACTGCGCCAAGGCTATCTGCGCGACCCCGACGTGTCGGTCGAGATCGATCGCTACCGGCCGATCTTCGTCATGGGCGAAGTGGGCGCCGCCGGCCAGTATTCCTACGTGCCGGGCCTCACCGTGCAGAAGGCCATCGCGATTGCCGGCGGTTTCTCGCCGCGCGCCAACCAGGAAAGCGTCGACATCACCCGCGACATCAACGGCAAGGTGATGACAGGCCGGGTGGTTACCTCCGATCCGCTGCTGCCGGGCGACACGGTCTACGTTCGCGAACGCCTGTTCTGACATCAACGTGGCGGACCAGCTCAGGATCGTCCACTGCTTTCGCTCACCCGTCGGCGGGATCTTCCGGCATGTGCGCGACCTGACGGAGGCCCAGCTCGCCGCCGGACATGTTGTCGGCATCGTCTGCGATTCGACCACCGGCGGCGAATACGAGGAACGCCTGTTCGACCAGATGAAGGACAGCCTGGCGCTCGGCATCCATCGCACGCCGATGCAGCGCCATGTCGGGCCGGGCGACTTCGCCTCGGCCTGGCGCACTTACAGGATCATCAAGGAATTGCAGCCGGACGTGTTGCACGGACATGGCGCCAAAGGTGGCGCCTATGCCCGTCTGTTCGGCTCATTGTTGCGGGTATCTAGGTCTCGCGTAGCCCGCCTCTATTCGCCGCATGGCGGCTCCCTCCACTATGATGAAACGACGACGACCGGGAAGCTGTTCTTCGCGCTCGAGCGCTTCATGGCGCGCTTCACCGACTGCCTGCTGTTCGTCTCCGACTATGAGCGGCGCACCTATCGCAAGAAGGTCGGCGAACCGCCTATCCCGAACACGCTGGTCTATAACGGCCTGCGCGCCGCCGAGTTCGAACCGGTGGTCGCACAGCCCGACGCAGCCGACCTGCTCTACATCGGCATGATGCGCGACCTCAAAGGACCTGACATTTTCATCGACGCGCTGGTGCTGGCCGGGTCCCAGCTTGAGCGCCGCTTGACCGCGGTCATGGTCGGCGATGGCGACGACCTGCCGCGCTACCATGCGCAGGTGAAACGGCTGGGGCTCGAAAAACAGGTCCGCTTCTTGCCGCCTATGCCAGCCAGGGAGGCCTTTGCACTGGCCGACCTCGTGGTTGTGCCGTCGCGCGCGGAAGCCATGCCCTATATCGTGCTGGAGACGCTGGCCGCAGGCAGGCCGATGATCGCCACGGCCGTCGGCGGCATTCCCGAAATCTTCGGTGAGGGATCCCCTGCCCTGATCCGTCCCGATCCGCGCCAACTCGGCGACAAGGTGGGTGAAGCGCTGCGCGATCTCGACGCATACCGGCGCGTCATGCCTGACACCGCCAGGCTCAGGGCGCGATTCGGCGCCGATGTGATGGCCGCCGAAATCGAAAAGGCCTATTTCGCCGCGCTCAACAGGTAGACGACCGTCCAAAACCACAAGTTGTTCTCAAGGTTTTTTTAGCTCTCTTTCTGCTATCGTCATGGCGGAACCTTGTGGGAAACCCGATGAACGAGACCGACCCCACGCGCCGCTTTTCGGCCGATGCGGTGCGCAAATTCGGCAGTCCTGCCGAGAGCCCCACGCCCGGCGGCATGAACAGTGTTGCCCGCCAGGTCGCCTCGCAATACCGGCGCGATACGATGTCGCCGGTCATGGTCAGCGGCGTACTGCGCATCGTCGAATTCGGCTTGCTGTTCCTGTCGGGGCTCGCGCTCTACTTCCATTTTGTCGGCTTCTTCAACTATCTCGCCTGGCAATATCCGCTGACCATTGCCGCGGCGTCATTCGTGGCCGTGGTGCTGCTCGACGTCAGCGATTGCTACCAGATCTCCGCCTTGATGCGACCGATCTCCAATCTCGGTCGCGTGCTGATGGTCTGGGCCGGCACCTTCGCGCTGATGGCGCTGACGGCCTTCATCATGAAAATGTCGGAGGATTATTCGCGTCTGCTGTTCGGCACCTGGTTTGTCGTCGGCCTGCTTCTGCTGTTCGGCCTCAGGCTGGTGATGTCGAAGCTGATCCGGCGCTGGGCGCGCAACGGCCGCATGGAACGCCGCGCCGTCATCGTCGGCGGCGGCAAGGCGGCCGAGATGCTGATCCGCTCGGTCGAGAAGCAGCCAGACAACGACATCCGCATCTGCGGCATCTTCGATGACCGCGGCGACAAGCGCTCGCCGCCGATCGTGGCCGGCTATCCCAAGCTCGGCACCATTTCGGAGCTGATGGAATTCGCCCGCATCGCGCGCATCGACATGCTGATCGTGTCGCTGCCGCTGACTGCCGAAACGCGCGTGCTGCAACTGCTGAAGAAGCTCTGGGTGCTGCCGGTCGACATCCGGCTCGCGGCGCATTCGAACGCTTTGCAGTTTCGCCCGCGCGCCTATTCCTACATCGGCTCGGTGCCGATGCTCGACATCTTCGACAGGCCGATCAACGACTGGGATTCGGTCGCCAAGCGCGCCTTCGACATCGTCTTCTCGCTGATCGGCATCATCCTGTTTTCACCGGTGATGCTGGCGACTGCCATCGCCATCAAGCTCGACAGCAAGGGTCCGGTGCTGTTCAAGCAGAAGCGGCACGGCTTCAACAACGAGATCGTCGAAGTCTACAAATTCCGCTCCATGTATACCGATCGCTCGGACCCGACCGCCAAGCAGACGGTGACCAAGAACGATCCGCGCGTCACCCGCGTCGGCCGCTTCATCCGCAAGAGCTCGATCGACGAGCTGCCGCAGTTCTTCAACTCGCTGTTCGGCACGCTGTCGCTGGTTGGCCCGCGCCCGCATGCGATTGCCGCGCAGTCGCACAACCTTCTCTACAACGAGGTGGTCGACGGCTATTTCGCCCGCCACAAGGTCAAGCCCGGCGTCACCGGCTGGGCGCAGATCAATGGCTGGCGCGGCGAGATGGACAGCAATGAGAAGATCCGCATGCGCACGGAATACGACCTCTATTACATCGAGAACTGGTCGATGCTGTTCGATCTGCGCATCCTGCTCATGACGCCGCTGCGGCTGCTCAACACGGAAAACGCCTATTGAGCGCGATTTCCCATGATTTGTCGCAGGCTGCGGTCAACAAGTTGCCGCCCTCGGCGGTCAATGCCAAGCTGATCGCGCTGATATCGTCGGGCGCGGTGTTTTTCGGCGTCTTCCTGTCAGGCTTCGTCATCGACGAGCCGGCGCCTTACGATCTTTTCATGGTCGGGCTGATCCCGGTGTGGGGGCTGTTTGGACTGCGCATATCGCGTGCCGCCGCGCCGCTGCTCGTGCTGCTGATCACGATGAACATCGGCGGCATGATTGCCATGACGCAGATGGCCGATCTCGCCAACACACCGCTCTATCTCGCCGTGTCGCTTTTTCTCGCTTTCACCGCGGTGTTCTTCTCGTCGGTGACTGCGGTGCAGCCCGGCCTCTACCGGCTGATCTTCATCGCCTATGTCGTCTCCGCGGTGGTGACCTCGCTGCTCGGCATTGCCGGCTATTTCCACGCTTTCCCGGGCGCTGAAATCTTCACCAGATACGACCGCGCCCAGGGCGCCTTCCAGGATCCGAACGTGTTCGGGCCGTTCCTGGTGCTGCCCGGCATCTATCTGCTCTATCTCCTGTTGACCGGCTCGATCGCGCGCATGCCGCTTCTGGCGGTGCCGCTGCTGATCATCACCGCCGGCATTTTCTTCTCCTTCTCGCGCGGCGCCTGGGGCATGTTCGCCGTCTCGGCCATCCTGCTCACCGGCGCCCTGTTCCTGCAAAGCAACAGCGGCAAGTTCCGGCTGCGCGTCATCATCATGAGCATTGCCGCCGTCACCCTGCTGGTGGTCGCCATGGTCGTCATCCTGCAGCTGCCCGGCGTCGGCGAGATGTTTTCCAGCCGCGCCCAGCTCGAACAGAGCTACGACACGGCGCGCCTTGGCCGCTTTGCCCGCTACACGATCGGCTTCGAGATGGCGCTCGAACATCCGCTCGGCATCGGCCCGCTGGTGTTCGGCACCATTTTCGGCGAAGACACGCACGACATCTGGCTGAAGACGCTGATGGATTATGGCTGGCTCGGCTTCGTCTCGTTTCTGTCGCTGACGCTGTGGACGATCGCGGCCGGCTTCCGCATCCTTTTGCGCGACCGGCCGTGGCAGCCCTATCTGCTCTGCGCCTACGTCGCTTTCATCGGCAATATCGGGCTCGGCACATTCATCGATATCGACCACTGGCGCCATGTCTACCTGCTGCTCGGCCTGATCTGGGGCGCGATCGCGCTGGAATACAGGCATCAGCGCGGGTTGCGGGCGGTGGCGGCAAGCTAAACCGACGGGAACGCCGCCGAGTTCGGATGACCCCGCCCTGCTGACGGATTGTCGGGATTTCCTCTATCTCGCGATGCCGGCAACCCGCTCGGGGTATTGCACTGCCAGCATCGATTTGTCGGCGTGATCGGCGAAGATAGCGCTGACCTTTTCGGCGTCGAACCGCGCCCGTCGCTTGCGCTTCTCGTCGTTGAGCAAAATCCCGCTGATGGCGTCGAACTTGCGGCCGAGGTTTTTCAGTATGCCTCTCTTGATCGGCCAGCTGCTGCTGAAACGGCCGGCCCAGGGAGTGCCTTTCGCCAGATCGCGATAGATCGCCATGGCGTCGACCTCGACACCGATCGGCGGACGGTCCCAGGGCTTGCCCCAGGCGAAGTGGCGGGCGTAGCAGCGGCTGAAAGGGATCTGGCTGGTGTAGTTGGTCATCACGTTCCAGAACGGGTGCATCGTCTGCCACCTGCCCTCGAAAGCCACGTTCAACGCACCTTGATCCATCCCGTAAGCCTGCTCGGAGGCCAACTGCCGGGTACGCTCCAGAAGCCCCTCCTGCCTGACCAGCGGCATGTTGAACACCAGCACGCCGGCATTGAACTTCGGCGCCCCTGGCTGCATCGGCAAATGCTGTCGATACTTTACGTCGAAATAGGTCTGCTCGTCGTGTGCGGCCAGCAGCGGAGCGTTGAGCGGGGTGTTGCAGAGATCTGCTATCGATCGGTTGAAAAGCACATCGGCGTCTGAATAGGCGATGCGGTCGTATGGCTCGAATTGAGGCAATTGATCGGCGAACAGCCTGATGTAGGTCGCAAGCGTGGGATGCGTTCCACGATTGAAGTTCGTCGCCTCCATGAACTTCGTTACGTCGATGATGCCGATCCTCCCCTCGAGCAAACGCTCACCGGCAGACCGGTCGTCACTGGGAATGACGCCGGTGTGCAAAATAAAGCCGTCGACGGCGCCGGACAAATCCAACACACGGCGCGCCGCCAAGCAGGTGTACGGAAAATACCTTTGATCGGCGGCGAAAAAGAAGCATGGCTTTTGCGACACAGTCTAATTCTCCTGCCCTGCGCCTTACGGATCAAAGTCGCGAATATCTCAAGCGAAACCGCCGAGTATTTCAGGAAACTGCACGGCCATCGCACCGGCAAGGGCATGCTCGGCATAAATCCTATGCACCTTGCTTCCATCATACCTTGCCCGCCGCCGATACCGATCCTTGGCAGGCAACATCCCCATGATGCCGTCGAATCTGCGAGCGAATCGCCTCATGACGCCTCGCTCGAAGGGAATGCGCTGCCGGAAGGGCTGGAGCCAAGGCGTATCCCTTGCCAGACCGCGCCAGACGGCAAGCGCCTCAAGTTCCACGTCGACCTGGCTCCCCCACGGCTTGCCGCCGGCGAAATGCCGGGCATAGGCTTGGGCGAACCGAAATTCCTTCGTATCGTTGGACATCAAATTCCAGTTCGGATGCATCGTCTGCCACTTGCCCTCGAAGACGATGTTCAGCGCGTTCTGATCGTTCATCTGCCCGGCAACGGCGACATCTCTGGCGCGGTGCAAAAGTCCCTGTTCACGCACCAGCGGCATGTTGAAGACGATGATACCGGCATTGAAGTAAGGCGCTCCCGGCTGCATCGACAATTTGTGCCGGTAGCCTGGGCGGAAGTACATATAATCGTCATGGGCGGCCAACAATGGGGCATGAAGTGTCTGGCCCACCAGGTCACCTATATCCCGATTGAAGAGGACATCACAATCAACATGGGCGATGCGGTCATAGTCCGCGAACTGAGGCAGTTGGTCGGCGAAAAGCCGAACAAAAGTGCCGACATTGCTTGGCCGGAAAGTATGACCGGCCTGCGCAAACAACGCCGATACGTCCATTATGCGAAGGCGATTCTTCAGCAGGCGTTCAGCAACACGCATATCGGCATCGCGTGCGCCGAAATGCAGGATGAAGCCTGGCGTTGCGTCTCCCGAAACGTCCAGAATTCTGCGCGCCGCCAAGCATGCATATGGGAAATAGTTGGCGTCGGCCGCTAGAAAAAAACAGGAATTTGCCACGCGCAGTCCTTCTTATCGGTATTGGGCGAGCCATACCGTCTCGGTATTGGGCGAGCCATACCGTCTTGGCGTTGCGCCGACAAGGCCGGATGCCTCGCGATTTTTCCGGTCCAACGCGCCGTTTTAGCGCTTGCACCATAACCCTTGAAAATATATGGCTTTGCGCGGTCCGGAGTGTAGCGCAGCCCGGTAGCGCACTTGACTGGGGGTCAAGGGGTCGTCGGTTCGAATCCGGCCACTCCGACCATTAATTCCTTGATATCCCTAGTTTTTATTGAAGGCGCCCTGCGGCGCCTTTTTCTATTTTCGGAACGAAAGGCGCTCAAAACGCCCGTTTCGGAACCTGGAGTCCCGAAAAAGTCCCGAACTAACCGCGCGAATGTTCGCCATCCGTGCCCGTCGGTGATTCTGGAATTCGCCTACCAATCCCCTCGAAGGAACCCGAAATGCGTATCCTTTCTATTGTGCCCGCCAGTGATCCTGGCGATAGGCGCTTTCCGTGCGTCGCCAAATTCGACGCAGAGATAACTGCAGAGATCCGGATGTACGGGCTGCGGCTCCTAAGATCCCCTACTGGCAAACACCTCTCCTACTCGCCTTCGTCCGGCGGGAAGAGGTGTGCGACGTTCTCACCGAACCTCGCAGAAGCGATTACGGCTGCAGCGATTGCGGCCCTTCACGGAGGCCGTGCAGCCAATGACGAATCCTAACGCCCATGAAATGATGCCCTTCGAACTGCCTGCCGGCTTCGGCGATGGCTTTGTGGCTGCTGTGGAATTTGTCGGAGTAGATGAGCGTGAACACGCGCTCGATTGCCTGTCAGACTATGCCGACATCCTGTTCGGCGACATCGTCCTGGTACCGTTCAAAGATGGCGAGCCGGACTGGGCAAACACGACACGCGACACCATCGAAAAGTTCGCCGGCCATTGGTCTGAGATTGGGCCGGAAGACGTTCCGCGCCTCGGCATTCTGACGGATGGCTTCGCTCGATTTTTGGACGATGTTGAAGGCGTGTCCGTGGTAACACTTTGGCGCGAAGGCACCCCGATCATCCGACAGATCGAAGGCAAACCGTGCGGAGCGGCCCTCGACATCATCATGGACGCAATCGTTGATGACGAGCCGCTTACGGTGCGACCGACGGATGCGACTGGAAAAGGTCGGCAGGAGCAAGACGACGACACATATCCTAAGCCGATCAAGGCGAGCCCATTTTTGCTCGGCGACCCTTCGGCTATCCCGCCTCGCCAGTGGCTGTTCGGAAGCCATTACATCCGCAAATACCTGACGTCGACTGTTGGCGCTGGCGGCGGTGGCAAGTCTGCACATGCCGTATCGGAAGCTCTGGCCATGGCCACGGGCAGGCCGCTGCTCGGCCCGGACGGCCCCTTAGGAAGGAAGCTCGGCGTTTGGTATATCAATGTGGAGGATCCGCGCGACGAAATCGAACGCCGCTTCGCAGCTGCAGCCTTGCATTTCGGAATCACCAACGAGCAGATTGACGGACGGCTGTTCACTGATTCCGGGCGAGACCATGAGTTCGTGATTATGCGCCAGGCCGGAAAGGACTTTAAGGTTTGCGCACCGCTGGTCAACGCAATGGTCGCCGAGATCAAAGCCAATGCGATCGACGTAGTAATAGTGGATCCTTTTGTCTCAACGCATGAGGTTCCTGAGAATGACAACAGCGCCATTCAGCGAGTGGCAAAGGCATGGCAGCTTGTAGCTGAGCGCGGCGATTGTTGCGTCGAGGTAATCCACCACGTCGTAAAGGGCGCGGAGGAAATAACGGCAGATTCCGGCCGCGGGGGCGGTGCGCTCAAGGACAAGGCCCGTTCAGTCCGAACGATCAACGGTATGACGCAGGCGGAGGCCACTAAGGCGGGTGTCGAGGATCGACGCGAGTACTTCCGTATCGACCTCGGCAAGGTGAACATGACCAAATCGATGCGAAGCCAATGGCGTCGCTTCGAGTCCGTTGGCCTGGGCAACGGCGGTACGTTTAGCCAAGGCGATAGCGTCGGCGTAGTCGTGCCGTGGTGCTGGCCTTCCGCGGACACCATAGCAGAAAAGGCGGAGGCGGCCCGCGTCGCACTGGTTGCGGACGTTCCTGCCGACATGCTCGCCGGTATCAAGGTGAGGTTGCACTCCAGCCATTACAAGGAATCGCCTCAGGCTGGGAATTGGGCTGGCAAGTTGGTGGCTGAGATTTTTAGTCTCGATGCGAAGGCTGATCGAGAGCAGATCAAGGCCATGCTGGCCGCTTGGATCGATGCTGGCGAGTTGGAAATCGTTGATATCATGGACGCCTACCGCCACCTAAAACCGCACATAAAGCCGGCTGCGGCACCTTAGAAATGCGGTGCCGCAAAGGGGTGCCGCAAGTGACGCAAACACTGCGGCGCGGCACCTATACCCCTTGTGGGGATAGTGCCGCACGCTGCTGCGTGAAGAAAAATAGGGTTGTGTGCGTCAAGTTCTGCAAAATGGGCGATCATGAAACTGGTCATGCGGCTTGGCGTAGAGCGAGCTTCTTGTGCTCGCGCAGATCATCC